>JAPLFO010000089.1:39976-49791 GCA_026390635.1 Ignavibacteriales bacterium | reverse complement strand
CCGCCCTTCGGACCTTCATAGCGTATGACAATCACGTCACCTGCAACAATTTTTCCTGCGAGGATCGCTTCCAGACATTCTTCTTCCGATTCGAAAACGCGTGCAGGTCCTGTGATCACTGATTTCTTCACGCCAGTCACCTTTGCAACCGCACCTTCTGTGGCAAGGTTCCCGCGCAGAATGACCAGATGTCCCTGCGGATAGAGCGGCTTGTCCCATGGACGAATGACCTGTTGATCGGTTCTGGGCTCCGACGGAACATCCTTCAGCACTTCTGCGACAGTTTTTCCCGTAATGGTGAGTGCGTCGCCGTGAAGCATACCGTGCTCCAACAGGATCTTCATCACTTGCGGAACGCCGCCGGCCTGATGAAACTCCGTGACCACATATTTTCCGGACGGCTTCAGATCGCAGAGCACCGGCACTTTCTCCCGAATCGTCTCAAAATCGTCTATGGTCAGCGGTACTTTTGCTGCATGAGCGATCGCGAGTAAATGGAGAACGGCGTTCGTCGACCCGCCCAGCGCCATAACGACGGCGATGGCGTTTTCAAATGCCTTACGTGTGAGAATTTCTTTCGGGAGGATTCGGTTCTTGATGGCGTTGACGAGTACGGTAGCGGATTCGGCGGCGCTGTCGCCCTTTTCAGAATCAACAGCAGCCATGGTGGAGGAATACATCAAACTCATACCCATCGCTTCGAAGGCCGAAGACATGGTATTGGCGGTGTACATGCCGCCGCATGATCCGGGCCCCGGACAGCTGTGGCGTTCTACTTCCAGCAATTCTTCTTCGCCGATTTTTTTCGCGGAGTATTCGCCCACCGCTTCAAACGCACTGACGACTGTCAGATCGCGCCCGTTAAGATGTCCGGGTTTGATCGTACCGCCGTAGACAAAAATTGCGGGAATGTTCAGGCGCGCCATCGCGATCATGGCACCGGGCATGTTCTTGTCGCAGCCGCCAAGCGCAAGCACTCCGTCGAAACAATGGCCGTTGCTGACTGCCTCGATGGAATCGGCAATCACTTCGCGGGACACAAGGGAGTACTTCATCCCTTCCGTTCCCATTGCAATGCCGTCGGCAACGGTGATCGTGCCGAACACCTGCGGCATAGCACCTGCTTTCCGGAGAGCGTCTTCAGCTCGTTCGGCAAATCCCTGCAGTGCTACGTTGCACGGCGTAACGGTACTGTAGCCATTTGCGATACCGACAATCGGTTTGGTAAAATCCTTGTCGCCGAATCCGACGGCGCGCAGCATTGCGCGGTTGGGAGTACGTTGAACGCCTTCGGTAATGGTCTTGCTGCGCCAGTTGTCCTGCATAGTCGCTCCGGTATTGGTTGCTGAAAAACAAAACAGCATTCTTCTCCGCCGGAGGAGACTTTGCTTTACCGTGTTCTGGATGATTCCGTGTGGTGTGCTCGTCTGCCTCCGGCGCTTATCAGCTAAGGATAAGAAGCCCGAGAATAAGAATGCTGACGAGAATAATGCTAATAGAAGACAGGCTCAATACGGAGAGGATCGAGGAAGTGGAGTTCGTTGCGTTGTGCTCGATATGTTGGGCTCTGTTCTTCATGCGATTTGCTTCATATAAGGTAATAAAATATTCTGAATTGTCAAGAGGATGCAATAGATATTGAGCTATTTATTTGCAGGGAACTTAACTATCAAGGGGAAACCATTGTTTTGCCGCCACCCTCTTTTTCGCTCCACCGCCATCGCGGGAACTTCTCCTGCCTTTTCAGGGTTTTTATACTACATCCCCGGCGTCGATGGACTTGACTACGGCCAGCGCAGATTGTATCTTTGTGAGAGAAATAAAAAGGATTCGATGATCTAATATTGCCTGAGAACATATACGCTCTTATCCAGAAAGGTGGAGGGATTAGGCCCTGTGAAACCTTAGCAACCGGCAGTTCCGCAAGAACTGTGTCAGGTGCTAAATCCTGCCCGAGAGAAATGCATTCGGGAAAGATGAGAATAGTCAATCAATTGCCTACTGACCTCTTCTTATATTTCCGGAAGAGGTTTTTTGTTGGTGGAAGCGTTTTGCCACAGAGGACACAGAGCTCACAGAGAAGGAAAAGACAGTTCTTCTATTTCATTTCACCCATCGGAGTGGAATTGAGTATACATTCCTCTGTGTCCTCTGTGGCTGGATTCTATTTTTTCGAGCATATAGCAAACATCATCATACTATCAGAAGGACCGTTATGAGCAGCCACAAATTCGAAACGCTCCAACTGCATGCCGGTCAGACGCCGGATGCGACCACGCATGCGCGTGCTGTGCCTATCTACCAGACATCGTCCTACACTTTTGATGGTGCCGACCACGCAGCGGCCCTCTTTGGGTTGCAGCAGTTCGGAAACATTTACACACGGCTGATGAATCCCACCACTGCCGTTTTTGAAGAGCGTATCGCGGCCCTCGAAGGCGGAGCGGCAGCCGTGGCCACCGCATCGGGACAGGCGGCTGAGTTTCTTGCCATCACGACCATCGCTCAGGCCGGTGAAAATATCGTCTCGACGAGTCTGCTATACGGCGGCACATATAATCTATTCAAAGTCACACTCCCCCGCCTGGGCATCGACGTGCGGTTCGTGGATGGAGACAAGCCGGAAGATTTCCGGAAACTGATCGATGACAAAACCAAGGCTCTCTATGTGGAGACCATCGGCAATCCACGCTTGAACATTCCGGATTTTTCAGCGATCGCAGCTGTCGCTCATGCGGCCGGAATTCCACTCATTGTCGACAACACGTTCGGCATCGGCGGCTATCTCTGCCGTCCGCTCGACTTTGGCGCAGACATCGTTGTTCACTCTGCAACGAAATGGATCGGCGGCCATGGGACGTCTATCGGCGGTGTTGTCATCGACTCCGGAAAATTCAATTGGGGAAACGGAAAGTTTCCGATCTTCACCGAACCCTCTCCCGGCTATCACGGACTGAAATTCTGGGAGATCTTCGGGGACAAAGGACCCTTCGGCAATATTGCATTCGCGATACGTGCCCGTGTGGAGCAGCTGCGCGATCTCGGCCCGTGCATCAGTCCATTCAATTCTTTTCTTCTGCTGCAAGGGTTGGAGACACTTTCGCTACGCGGTGAACGCCACAGCGCAAACGCGCTCGCTCTTGCACGGTGGTTGAAATCGCATCCTGCCGTGGCGTGGGTTTCCTATCCGGGATTGGAGGATCACATCTATCACACAAGTGCGAAGAAGTATCTCCGCGGCGGTCAATTCGGCGGCGTACTTGTCTTTGGCATCAAAGGCGGCATCGAACCCGGCAAACGGTTCATCAACGGCGTCAAACTTGCCAGCCTGCTGGCCAACGTCGGCGATGCAAAGACGCTCGTTATACATCCTGCGTCAACGACACATCAGCAGTTGAGCGAAAACGAGCAGCGCGAATCCGGTGTGACTGCAGATCTTGTCCGCGTTTCGGTCGGGCTCGAACATATCGATGACATCATCGCCGATTTCGATCAGGCGCTTGGAAATGCAATTAGGAATTAAGATTGACGAACTAAAAACTGCGATCAAAAGACTGTGAATACTGAAAACATTCTAACAACCGGCAAACGAACGATTCTCTTTACGCAGGACAAGCCCTTCGTGCTTGAATCGGGGGCGTCGCTTCCGTTCGTTGAAGTGGAATACGAAACACTCGGGACGCTCAACGCGGAGGGGACGAATGCCGTGCTCATTTGTCACGCGCTCACCGGAAGCGCGCATGCGGCGGCGGCTTCCAACCAGGAACCGCCAGGATGGTGGGACGGAGCGATCGGCCCGGGAAAAGCGATCGACACCTCCCGCTATTTTGTGATCTGTTCAAATTTCCTTGGAAGCTGCTACGGCACAACCGGGCCTGCCTCCATCAATCCGGCGACACAACGGGAATACCGCCTGACATTCCCGCAGATGAGCGTGCGCGATATGGTTCATGTGCAGCACGCTCTTATGGATTCCCTCGGTGTGAAGTCGCTTGTGACAGTAATCGGAGGATCGCTCGGGGGCATGCAGGTGTTGGAGTGGGCGCTCCTCTACCCGGCGATGGTGCGCTCCATTATTCCGATCGCCACCGGAGCGCAGCATTCGGCATGGGGAATCGGACTCAATGAGACGGCCCGTCTCGCAATCATGAACGATTCTGCCTGGAAGAACGGCGAGTATATTGATCAGCCCCTGCGGGGACTTGCACTGGCCCGGATGATTGCCATGATATCGTATCGCAGCGCCGCATCATTCCAAGAGAGATTCGGGTATGAATCCGGAACGGATCAAATGTTCCGTGATGGAACACTCAACCCGTTCGTTCATCACTCCCCGCTCTTTGAGGTCGAACGCTATCTGCACTACCAGGGAGTGAAACTCGTCGACCGGTTCGACGCCGCTGCATATATTTATATTTCCCGCGCATTGGACGGACATGACGTGAGCCGCGGCCGCGTATCAGTCACCGAGGCTCTAAGTTCGATCAAAGCGCCGGCGCTCTGCATCGGTATCGATTCCGATATTCTTTATCCAAAAGAAGATCAGCAACAGATCGCCGCTGCCATCCCCCGCGGTGAATATGCCGAGATTCATTCACGCCATGGACATGATGCTTTTTTGATTGAATATGATCAGCTGAATCGTATGGTGAATTCATTCCTCGAGCGACAGACATAGATTCTGCCATGCTGCTCAACAAAAAACCCTCAAGGTCTTTTCGCCCTGAGGGTTTTTGTATTGCTGCGCGGGCGAAGGCCCGTCAAAATTACTTCAGAAGCATCATCTTCTGCACAGCCGTGGAGCCGCCGGCATTCAGACGGTACATATACATGCCGGAGGATAATGCTGAAGCATCGAATGACACATCATGACGACCCGCATTCATTTCGCCGCGAAGTATGGTTGCGACTTCCTGACCGAGCATGTTGAAGACCGTCAGCGTCACCATTCCGGATTTCGGAATCGCAAATCCGATGGTGGTTGCAGGATTGAACGGATTTGGATAGTTCTGATCCAGCGCAAACACTCCGGGCATCTGTTGGTTCGAGATGACTCCGGTTTTCGGCGTACCCCATCGCTGATCACCGACAACTTTTCCATCGCTGCTGACCAACGTCGCCAGGACCGCTGCAGTACCTGTGATTTTGCAATTCAACGTATCGAAATAGTATTCGACCGTTTTGCGATTGTAATCATATGTCCAGTGGCCTGGTGATGCTTTTGTGAAATTCGGATCGTTGGCGTTCTTTTCTTTGCTGTCGCCCCCGTCCACTCTCGGCCGATAGATCCAGCGAATCATCTTTGTCATCAGCGGAGGTGTATTCGTCAGTTACACGGACACTTTTTTGAAAGTGTTCACGGTATCTTTTCCAAGAGCCGTCAACCGGGAATTGATTCCCCAAGTCAATGCCGGACCTGCGCTCTGATAATACGGACCATTCGGCATGGCAAGGTTCAACATTGCCTGTCCCGAATCGGTGACCACGTAATAGTTATTGGAAATATCCCATTTGGCGGTGGCATTCGGATTCGCCAGCACCCATGCCATCCTTGGACGTCCATTCACAGGATCCATCTCGTTCGGATCACCGAACTCCGCCTGCCGAATGGCAGCCGTATCGGCTCCCAACGCAAAGTGATCGACCAGCATATTGTTCTTGATCTGCAAGATACCGGTACCGCTGGAATCGACTCTGCCAAGCGAAAGGAATCCATGGTACGAAATGGAATTTACGATCGTATTGTGGTTGAAGATAAAATTCCTGATCGGTCCTTTTGTCGCCTGATAGTGCCTGATGATGCGATCCTGATAATTGACGAACGTATTGTTCTGAACGTCGCAGGTATCCACATCCTGATCCCGCAGATCAAGACCTTTGCCGGCTCCAAAATTGGATGTCCCTTCAAAGCCCATGTCAGCGATGATCGAGTTGGTGACGCGAACTGTTACCGGTTTGCCATCCGTACGAATCGCCTGGCCGTTCACCGATTTCAGAATACAGCTGTCAACGTACACACTCCCGCCATTTCCCGATGAATTGAGCGTAATAAGCGCACCCTGGAGCCGATCGAGACATGAATCAAGCGGTTCGTAGTATCCCGAAATGATGATATTCTTCAAGCTGATCGTGCCGCCAGCGAGACTGGCGAAGTTGCCGGGAGGATTGCCCGTCGTGCCCGGATACAAATACACCGTTGGATTGTAGTGTCCAGTGGCGTATTCAGCTCGGAATTTTAGGACTTTGTTTGTCAATGCAAGCGTGGTATTGAGAAGATAGATTCCGTTTTTCTTCAACACATACACACGCGTACCGGCCTTGAATTCTGCAGTGGCGGTATCCTGAAAAATCAATGTGTTAAGGTACTGATTTCCAGATGTGGTGTAATCCTGCAGTACGAGATCCTGCCCGTATGAACTGAGCGGGACCAGCAAAACGAGCAACAGCAAAAAAGTGTAGCACTTCATCATCATATCGGCCTCCTTTGAGAATAGAATAGATACAGCAGTGAATTAGACTATCGAGTACGATTGCCGCTCTTCCCTAGAGTGTTACTCTCACACCAAAATCAATTGTCGTTCCGTACGTTTCGCCTGTTCGGCTGATCAGCCATGGCGTGACTGTGTTCCGGAATGATGTTGTTTCAGCGCGGTTTGTAATATTGTTGATGTTGAGAAGCAGGGAAATATTATCGGTGCATTTTTGTTTGACTGCGAGATCAACCTTCGCGTACGGATCGGTGACAACGTCGGCCTGACCGTCCTGCGAATACTGCTGCACATATTGATCTTGATAGAAAACCGATACTCGTGCAGAGAATCCGCCAATGTCATATCCGACAGCGGCGTTTCCATAGAGTTTCGGCTGCCCCTCAGACTCGCGGGTAAAGATAACCGGCACATGGGAATAGGTCGTGGTAAGATGCGGATTGCCCCGCAAATCCCAGGTAGTGTCTGAACGGGACAGCGTTTTGCTCCCGATGATATTCGTCTCAGATCGCGTCAAGGAGACATTATAGGAAAGAGTGAAGTTGCTTAAATATCCGGGAAGGAATCCAAGATTCATTTGATGTTCGAATTCCACTCCCCATGCATAGGAGGATTTGCTGGAATTATACGGCACGGTCAGAGAGTGGAGAGAGCGCTGATGAATGATCGACGCAAAGGGCTCTGTGTTCTGCCATGTCATCCCCTGATCTTTAAAGAGCGAATCAACCGCATCGACGCTGACGGCACTCATCTGATGATAGAGATCATCGATGACCTTGTAGAACGCGGAAACGGAAATCAGGCCGATGGTATTGCTGTGGACCTGGACATTTACTTCATAGTTCCAAGCTTTGGTGTCGCGCAGATTCGGATTTCCAAGATTGAAAGTCGTTCCGCCGTTACCGGAGATGAAAAAATTCGGCAGCCGCAAATTGTAGTCGGGACGAGCCAATGCACGGTATGCTGCTCCACGCAGGGTCAAGTTTTCCGTCGGCCGAACTGTGAGCTGTACATTGGGCAGCCAGATTGTTTCCGTGTAGGTCGCCGTGGTGTCTTTCGGTGGTTTGGGTGTATTCTGCCGAATCACAATAGTCGAGATGGCTCCATCGGTGAATTTGGCCTGGTAGTCGTTTGTCTCCTTTTCGACACGCAACCCGGTGATCAGTGATACTTCCTGCCCGAAATTGAGTGTATGCATAAGGTAGGCGGCGGATACTTTTTCCAGGATAGCATAGTCAGCCAGCTCGGCGGCAGCGCTGGAACCATATTCTGTTTCGCCGTTCGCAATCGCGTTTTTCGTCAGATCGTACCACAACTTCAGGGCATCCACATTGATAAGCGGTGTCATTCTATACTTGCCGAGAAGATCCCGGGTCGCAACCGGATAGTCGACAAAATCGGAAAGTGATGGCGCAGATGAGCGGCGATGCAGAAAATAGTCGAGAAATCGGGTGCTTTTTAATCGCGACGTGTCAACGCCAACTGCGGAAAATCCATGCAGAATATTGTTGTCATCCAGTTCCACATTGTTCATCCAGCGTGCTTTCTCGCGATACTTGCCGCCTCCTTTTACTTCGCCGGTCAGCAGATCTGAGATAGTGTATTTTCTCGTAATATTGAGAGATGCGGTTCTGTCTTTGTCAAAATTCTGCTTCATGTAAAAGACCGACGTCGAACAGGCTGCAGCGATAAAATCATTCAGGGCAAACGGAATGATATTCTCTTCCGGCTTGTCACGTCCCGAGGGAACTCCGCCGGGAACGACGCCGGGGCTCTCCGTAAACTTCATGGCAAAATCAAATGGATTGTCTGTTCTCGAATGTGCATACGAAAGACCCCAATCGATGTCGAGTCCTGCAAGAAAGTTCTTCCCCTGCAGCGACGCGTTCATGGTGCTGACGTCAGTCTCTGTATAGCGATAGTTATAGTCCATCGAGCCGTTGCTGCCGGAGATACCCACGTACGCACGATTGTATAACATTGTGTTCTTGCCCGTACTGCTGTACATACCCGACAGTTTGACGGTACCGCTGTCGGGAGTCTTCACATCGACAATCGCCTGTGCACCATTCCTTGTGCGGGTTTCGTCGGTAAAATCTACGGTGAATGACCCCATGTTGTAGTTTATATTGGTCGGCGATGTCGAATTGTTCTGATCCTTGTAGTACTGGTAACTGTAAGTAATATCTTCCCTGCTTCGAATTTTTCTCTCAATGTTCCCTTGCAGCTGGATCCCCAGCACATCATCAAAGAAGCGCTCGCCGTATCGGGCCGAGAAATCATATTGCTTTGCCGATTTCATGAGATTGTTATAATCTCCTTTCAGGTCGAGAACGATCGATCGTTCTGAAGGAGCATTCCTGGTAACGAGGTTCACGCTGCCGGCGATTGCATCGGCATCCTGGTCAGGCGATAGTGTTTTAAAGAGTTCGATGCCGGAGAGCGCCCCTTGCGAGATTGTGCTGAGATCCACATCGCGCGAATTTGGATCGGTCGCAGGTATCTTCACTCCATCTACAGTGATGCTGCTGAACTTGGAACTGAGTCCGCGAAGAACGATCTTGCTTGCCTCGCCGCCGGAGCGAATCAGAGAGACACCCGGCAGACGTCCGATGGCTTCCGCCGCGTTCGCATCGGAGAGTTCTTTGATCTTTTCTTCCGAGACGACATTAACAATTGTTCTTGATGTGAGCTGCTGGTTGATTGCTGCCATTTGACCGCGCGCCTGCGCCGTAATAACGACTTCCTGTCCCTCGATCACATCGGCTTCAAGCGCCGTGCTGTGAATAATTGTCTTATCAGTGACGATCTGTACATCCGACTCTTTCGTTTTGTAGCCGATGTAGGAAATGCGGAGCTTGTATGTGCCCGCCGGAATATGTACGACTTTGAACTTCCCTTCAAGATCGGTCACGCCGCCAAGCGCGGTTGCGCGCAGAAAGACATTTGCTCCGATCAGGGGTTTTCCATTTCCAGCGTCCGTGACAACACCTTGCAGTGTTCCCTGCCCAAGTGCAGTCAGCGTCAGGGCAATCATCAGAAGAGCTATGTGGGATAAATGACTAAAGAATCTCATGGACTCACTCCGCTCGATTGGTTGCATTGGCTGTGGTAGGCGTTCAGATCGAAAATTTCCTGCAAGATTCTTCGTATACCTAATCCCTCGGCATAACTGTTTACCGATAAAGTTATCGTTTACTGTTTGAATATCGCTATCGACTGTGAGATTGTCAAGCAGAATTTTTGCCAGACTCGTTTTTTTTATCGTTTACTTTATCGATACAGGGAGATTCAAAAAAAAACCCCGAAGAATAACTCCAGGGGGGC
>JAPLFO010000089.1:0-39928 GCA_026390635.1 Ignavibacteriales bacterium | reverse complement strand
GGGGGCTCAAAATAACCTGCTTTGTGAGGACGCTACAACATTCCTTTTCCTTTCATCAGCTCAGCACACAAGATTGCTCCACCAGCAGCACCGCGGGCTGTGTTATGGCTCATCACTACAAACTTCCAATCGAATAACGTACACTCACGCAAGCGGCCGACTGACACGGCCATACCGCGTCCGAGATCCCGGTGCTTGCGCGGCTGCGGATAATTCTCCTGATCGAAATAGTAGATTGCCGGCTGCGGTGCAAAAGGCAGATTCAGCTCTTGCGGCACGGATCTGAACGTCCTCCAGGCATCGATGATCTCTTCTTTCGTGGCCTTGCGCTTCAAACTGACTTGCACTGTTTCAGTATGCCCGTCAATCACAGGAACCCGGTTGCATTGTGCGGAAATCTTCAGCGGAAGCAGCTCAATATGATCTTTCAATAAGGTACCGAGAATCTTCAGTGGTTCACTTTCAACCTTCGCCTCTTCCCCCCCAATGAACGGTACGACATTGTCATAGATATCCAGTGTTGCGACACCCGGATAGCCGGCACCGGAGACCGCCTGCATCGTTACCACATTCACCGCATCCAGACCGAAGCGGTCCACGAGCGGCTTGAGCGCGATGACAAGTCCGATAGTCGAACAGTTTGGATTGGTAACGATCGCGCCCTTGCCGTACGGCTGGATTTTTACCAGACCAAGATGATCCGGATTGACTTCGGGAATCAACAGCGGAACATCGGCATCGAAACGATGGTTTTTCGAATTCGATACGACGACGTAGCCTGCCCGCGCAAAATCCGTTTCAATCTCTCCTGCCACAGATGCATCCAAGCCGGAGAAGACGACGCGGCAGTCCAGGGACGGCTCGCATTTCTTTACCTCCAGCGCTGCGACGCTCTCCGGAATCGGCGAGGTCAAAATCCAATTGACCGCATCGCGATACTTTTTGCCCTGACTCCGCTCTGATGCGGCAACCTCCGTCACTTCAAAGTACGGATGGTTCTCCAGCATTTGAATAAATTTTTGTCCGACGCTGCCGGTTGCGCCGAGAACCCCGACTTTTGTTTTTTCTGACATGATCTACTCTTCCATAGTGGTGAATTGGTACGACTACTGTGACGGCTTTTTTGCCACAGTCCAGAGGATCTCGAATGATGCCGCAGGCATCATTCGGAAGAACACAGAGAAAAAGATGAGAACACAGAGTTGTGATTTCTTCTCTTAGCAATTTTCTTTGTGCCTTTGAGTCTTCGTGGCAGAGAGAGGTTTTATCCAAGTCTCTATTGACAATGCGAACGGACAATCGATAAAACGTCCGCAAGCACTCCAGCCGCGGTGATATCAGCTCCGGCACCTGCGCCTTGCACGATCAACGGCGTCTGGCAATACAACTCCGAGCTGATTGCTACAATGTTATCACTCCCTTTCACTGATGCAAAGGGATGATCCAGCGGAACCTCATCCAGTGACACGGTCGCTGTCCCATTCTCATAGCGCGCCACATATCGCAGCACACAGCCGCGTGCAGCAGCCGTATCGCGCCGCCGTGCGAAGGCAGCGTCGTGCCGTTTCAAAGCGGAGAAGAACTGCTCCACGGTCTTCGCTTTTCGTGCATCGACGGGAATAAGATTCTCCACGCGAATGCGCTTGAGTTCAAGCGAGTAACCCGACTCGCGTGCCAGGATCAGCAGTTTGCGCGCAACGTCGTTTCCATTCAAATCCTCCCGTGGATCCGGCTCGGTATATCCCCTGGCCTGTGCCTCCACCACGACCTCGCTGAACTTCTTTCCTTCGGTGAAGGAGTTGAAGATGAAGCTGAGCGTGCCGGAAAGAATGGCCTCAATTTTTGTAATCGTGTCTCCGGTGGCGACCAGATCTTTGATCGGACCAATCAACGGCAATGCGGCGCCGACGTTGGTTTCATAGCGAAAGGCCACATGCTTTGCAGCTCCAAGAGTGCGCATTTTCCGATAGTACGCCGATTCACGGGCATTGGCTCGTTTGTTCGGAGTCACAATGTGAATTCCAGCCGCCAGAATGTCTGCGTAACTATCTGCCAGGTTCTGCGACGCAGTGCAATCCACAAATATGGAATTCGCGCGGTGCGTTTCTTTCATGATCGTAAGAAAGGCATTGAGATCCGTCGGCGTGCCGGAGAGAAGCATCTGCTTCTGCCACCGGTCAAGATTCACTCCCTTCGGTTCGATCAGCATCGAGATCGCATTGGCGACTCCCACAACCTGTACGACAGCCCGTTCATTCTGTTCGATCATCGCGCTGACTTTTTTCAGCCGTTGCAGAAAAGCGCCTCCCACCAATCCTGTCCCGACCAGATACAGGTTCACAACCTTCCGGTCAGGCTGGAAGAATGAATCATGCAATACCGTCATCGCCGCAGATTCATCTTTGCGATCGATGACAACGGAGATGTTCAGCTCGGATGAACCCTGTGCTATCGCAGTAACGTTGATGCCGTTGGCGCCAAGTGAATGGAACAATCGTCCTGCGATACCGCGCGTGTACCGCATCTGCTCGCCGACAATCGCAATGATCGCATACGAATCTCCGACAACGACCTCATCCACCAGTTTGTCTTTGATCTCTCTCCGGAATTCTTCTTCGATCGCTTCCTTGGCAGCCGTCATGGAGTGCGGCGGCACCGCAAGACAAATCGAATGCTCCGACGACGCTTGTGTAATCATCATAACATTGATGTCGCGGTGCGAAAGGGCTCCGAAAATCCGTTCCGCAGTTCCCACAATACCGACCATTCCGATACCCTTCACAAGGAGCAGCGCGATGTGATCGATTGAGGAGATGCCTTTGATCAGATGCGTCTGTTTCGTTCGCCGCCGGTCGATCAAAGTTCCCGGAAATGCAGGATTGAATGTATTCTTGATGACAATCGGAATTCCGGTCACCAATGCCGGCTGCATTGTCGGCGGATGGATAACCTTGGCGCCGAAGTGGGACATTTCCATCGCTTCTTCGTACGTTAGATGCGGAATGGGAAATGCACTTTTCACTTTCGACGGATTTGCGGTCAGCACGCCATCGACGTCTGTCCAGATTTCGATGATATCTGCATGGAGCGCTGCTCCGATAATGGAGGCAGTATAATCAGAGCCGCCGCGTCCGAGTGTGGTCGTTTCATTTTTCTGTGTCGATGCAATGAATCCGGTGGCAATTTGAAGCGGTGCACAGGACGCGAAATGTTCTCTGAGACATTTCTTGGTTGCGGCAAAATTGACCTTCGCAGAGCCGAATGCACCGTTTGTCTTGATCACTCGGCATGTATCCAGGTACTCGCAGTCGATTTTACGATCTTTAAAACACTCGCTGATTGTATATGCCGACAGGCGTTCGCCGAAACTCATGACGTAGTCCAGCGTCTTCGGAGATACTTCCTTAACGAGAAAAAGTCCCTGCAGAATCCCATCGAGTTTGTCGCACCGTTCACTGATCACGGCAGAAACGGCTGGAGCACGCTTCGTAGAAAGCAGCGCGGTTGCGGCCGCCAGGTGGCGGGCACGCACATCAGCGGCAATTTTCTTGTACGACGTATCCCCCTGCGATGCCATCGTGCTCATCTTAATGAGCTGGTCCGTGACACCCTGATACGCGGAAAAAACGACCGCACATTGTTCGCTCTTCTGCCGTCCGGCATTGACGATGGCGATGACGTCCTGGATGCGTTCCGGTGTTCCGACGGACGAGCCGCCGAATTTCATCACTTTCATAACGTGTCCATTGGAATAGTTGCCGAGCATTCCTGAATAGCGCAAATGTCGAACATCTTGCTGACACACTGTCTGCAGAGGTGTTCGACATCACCGTAAAAAACCGCCGCGCCTTCGAAAACTCGCTTACTTAAAAGGTAATAATATTTGGGGGAAATGCAACCGGAGGCCGAACAGCAAAAGGTGTCGGACACGATAAGTATCCGACATCTGATTTGCCAAATGCTGATTCCAGTCCGACAAAAAACTGTTTCCTATTATTGCCGATCGCGGATGAACAAGGTGTCGGATACTTACTGGCACCAGCTTTCTAGTGCGCCTTCCGCCCCTTCGGCATTACATTCCAGAGCCGGGACATGATGAATGCACCGAAGAGCGCGAACGGAATCGGCGCCCAATGCCAGGCCTCCCATCCCCAATTAGTAGTGATGTAGCCGACTCCCATTCCGACGAATGCGCCGGCCAGGTACTGCATGCCATCGAACAGACCCGCTGCTGTCGCGACCGCTTTCTTGCCGCCAAAATCCATTGACGCCGCGCCGCCGATCATGCCATGGGCGCCGTTGACGCAGAACGAAAGCACCACGAGGCAACATGCTGCCGCAATCGGGCCCAGACTCATGAGATCGCTCACTCCGAAAACGGCAAGCATCACAGCCATTCCGAGAAAGCCAAAAACGATCACCGGTGCGCGACGGCCGCCGAATTTCCTGTCCGAGGCAATGCCGAACACAAATCCGCCCGCAATACCTGCCAGCGCGATTCCCCACGACGCAATCAGATACGGCGCGTACGTCGCGAAAAGTGTTTTGTTGGCTCCGTGGAAATCCACGAAATATTTCGGCCACCAGGCATCCACCACGCTCCGACGCACGAACCCGATCATCATCGATCCGAGAGCAATCATCCACATGGTGGGCGACGCAAAGACTTTTGTGAGAACATACTTGAGAGACGAAGGTCCTTCGGCATCATCGACATCATCACCGGTTTCGAACTCCCCGAGACCTGCATCCTTGGGCGTGTTTTCCATGAGGTAGTAATTGATGACAAACAGAACCGCGACACACGCACCCGGAATCCAAAATGCATATTGCCATGGGAATGCGAGAAGAATCAACGGAACACCCTGAAACGCCAGCAGCAGTCCCATCCGAATCAGCACTCCGAAAATTCCGGAAAACGTACCGCGTTCCCGTACGTGAAACCATTGTGCATTCACCTTCACAATCGAAAGTGCTCCGAAGGATTGAAAGTATCCATTCAAGCCCCACACTATCGCCATCATCGTCAGGATGCTGCCACCGGAGAGTCCATAGTTCAACACAGCAGGAGTCACGACGTGACGTGCCATCCCAGTACCTTCCCAGACGGCGGCGGATTGCACGCCAAAAGCGGCAAGGCCGAAAATGAAGTTCATGATCGCAACACCGACGGCACCGAAAAGGAATGCTTTCTTGCCGCCGATACGATCGGCAAACGGTCCGTTCAATACCACTGAAAGACCGTAAACGAGCGGCATCAATGTTTCGAATACACCGAGGTCGGTGTTTTTCCAACCAAGCAGATCCGCCAGCACGGGCGCCACCGCAGTATAGTTGTAGCGCGTCATGTAGAAAAATGCGTAGAGGAATCCGAGCGAAAGCCAATTCATCGCACGGCGTCTGCGGAATTCATCCGTGAGCACGGGCTTGCCATCAAGAAATTCTGTCATAGTCTACCAGGGGTTATGATAGTATGGTGAAGCCGCAGCATTCGGTCCGGCTATCTCTGCAACCGAACCAATGCGCAGCGGAACTATTCGTTGAGAAGATTTTCAGCCTGGATCACAACGTTTTCAATCGTAAATCCGAATTCCTTCATCAGCAACTCATAGGGAGCCGAAGCACCGAACCGGTCCAGCGCGATGATGACTCCTTCCGATCCCGCATACTTCTGCCAGCCCATCGAGACGCCGGCTTCTATGACTACTCGTTTTTTTACCGATGCAGGGAACACGCTCTCTTTGTATTCCTTCGATTGGCGCTCAAACAACTCCCATGACGGCATGTTCACAAGACGGGCAGCAACGCCCTTCTTCACGAGTGCCTCGTACGCTCCCAGTGCGTGCTGCAGCTCCGAGCCGGTACCTATCAGAATTATTGCCGGTGCGGGAGAGCTTTCAGCGAGAGTGTATGCACCTCTCACCAGATTTTCTGCGGGGGCATATTTGGATCTATCAATTGTCGGCACTTTCTGGCGCGTCAAGGCAAGAACAACCGGGCCCGTAGGATGTTCGATGGCATACTTCCACGCTTCCGCAACTTCCGCAGCATCCGCCGGACGAATGACGGTATTGTTCGGGATGCAGCGCAGCGATGCAAGATGCTCCACCGGCTGGTGCGTCGGACCGTCTTCGCCAAGTCCGATGCTGTCGTGGGTGAATACATAGACCGGACGAATGCCCATCAATGCTGCAAGACGAATCGGGGCACGCATGTAGTCGGCAAACACCATGAACGTACCGCCGTAGGGAATCAATCCGTCGGTCAACGCCATGCCGTTCAGTACTGCACCCATCGCATGTTCACGCACGCCAAAATGGAAATTGCGTCCGTCATACGATCCCGCCTGAAACTCCTTTACCCCTTTTAGAAATGTGTTGTTCGACGGCGCAAGATCCGCAGAACCTCCAAGCAGTGCAGGCAGGTGCGGCGCGATCGCATTCAACACCTTGCCGGACGATTCGCGGGTTGCCATTGCCGGAGTGTCGCTCCCGAATTTTGGCACAGCGTTCTTCCACGCGTCGCCGTGCTTGCCCGCACGCAGATTTTCCAATTCCGCCGCAAGCTCCGGATATGCTTTGCGATACTCGGCAAAGAGATCGCTCCATCCTTCTTCCTCGATTTTCCCTTTGGCGACACATTCGCGGAATCGCGTCAGCGATTCTTCGGGAATGAAGAACTGCTTTTCAGTATCCCAGCCATAGGCCTTTTTTGTCAGTTTGATTTCATCGTCGCCCAGCGGCGAACCGTGTGCTTCGGCGGTATTTGCTTTGTTCGGACTTCCGTATCCAATCACGGTCCGCACTTTGATGAGCGTGGGGCGATCGGTTACCTTATGAGCGGCAAGCACTGCCTTTTCCACCGCCGTCAGATCATTGCCGTCCGCCACAGTGATGACATTCCATCCGTAGGCTTCAAACCGCTTTGCAACGTCTTCAGTGAACGAAAGCTCGGTGCTCCCGTCGATGCTGATATGATTGTCGTCGTAGAAATAGATCAGATTGTTCAACTTCAAATGTCCGGCGAGGGAAGCCGCTTCAGAAGAAACACCTTCCATCAAATCGCCGTCGCCGCAAAATGCATAGATGTGGTAGTCGACAACTTTGAATCCGGGCTGGTTATAGCGTGCTGCCAGATATTTTTGCGCAATCGCCATTCCGACGCCGCTCGAGAATCCCTGGCCGAGTGGACCCGTGGTCATCTCCACTCCCGGTGTCCAGCCGTATTCCGGATGTCCGGGTGTCTTGCTCTCCCACTGGCGAAATTTTTTCAGCTCTTCGAATGGAAGGTCGTACCCTGTTAAGTGGAGGAGACTATACAGGAGCATCGAGCCGTGACCGCCCGACAAGACGAAGCGGTCGCGATTGTGCCATTTCGGATTGTGCGGATTGTGCCGCATGAGTCGCGTCCACAGAATGTACGCAACCGGCGCCATACCCATCGGCATGCCCGGATGACCGGACTTCGCTTTCTGCACGCCGTCCATAGCAAGTGTTCGAACTGTATTGATACAAAGTTGATCAAGAGTAGCTGGTGTCATTGGAATTCTCTCTCCCGAAATATATTAGTCACTCACGTTACGTAAAAAACATTCTTTGCAGCTTCAGTGATTGTTTTTATGTCACACCTAACGGAGTTTGAAATCAAGAAGGTTCCTTCAATCTATTAACATTGCATCCCTTCGGGATTTCTCCCAAAAAACAATCGGTAACACTAATTACTTCGCTGCTCGTGATAAAAGCTCCGAAGGCGCGATATGATCATAGCATAATCAAAATACTACGATCAAACCCCGTGAGGGGTGACATGTAGATTCATTCTCTTTTGCATAACATCAGTTGGTCAGTGGCAACGCCACGAGTTTAACAAGATAAGTCGCAGAAATCCAGTCCCCTTTGGGTACTCGGCGCCTGACATTTCTGCTTTGCTCAGCGCAACAAACCGGCAGGATAATTTTCAGAAGATATGAAATTTCGGTGAGAGTGACAATAGAAAAGCCTTCGAAGGAGGCCTGGATTTTTCTACAACAAGTATAGCGTCAGATCACTTCACAGTCCGGCTGCGGCGCCCATCCCACTTTACCGTCTGCCAGGCGAATCTTCCACCACTGATTGACGCTGTCCACTACCTGCACCTTCACTCCCCGATGAAGCACGAAGGCATCGTTGCCCCGCGCATCGGGAGCTGATTTCACATTTGTGACATCCGCCATAATGATTGCGAAGCGGGTATTTTCATCTCTGTACGATTGTCCGATAAAGATTCCGAGTACGATCGTGAACAGAAGCGCCGTCACCATTCCTGCGGCGAGCGACGCACGGCGTTCAGTATATCCGGAGAGAAGAAGAAACAGGGAGAACGACACGAGCATCACGATGAACAGCGCATAGAGAATCCATCCCCACGTTTGCGTGGAAAAGAGCCCGAGCACTTCATCGATCCATCGCCATATGAATAACTGCGGTACAATATCAATTTTGTCGACCACCTGCAGGTTGGCCATCTGCAGATTCACCTGCAAGTCCTCGTCATGAGGGAAGTAGCGTTTGGCGCGTTCATAATTCAGAATCGAATTCTGAATACGGCCGGTCTTGTAGTATGCATTGCCGAGATTGTAATAGAGTTCGCCGCTTTCATATCCTCCCTTCAGGATGGACTCATAGGCTGCGGCAGCGTCTGCATAGCGGCCCTGCATGTACAGAGCATTCGCCGTCCCGTATGTCTGGCTGCCGTTCTCTGCGGCGGCGGTCATCGCTCCGAAGAATATCATGCATGCGGTGAGGAGTCTTCGCATTAGTGCAGCTCCTTTTCCGCCGCGACAATCACATCGTTGGCAGCAGAGTACATTTTTGACTTTTCTTCCGGGGACGAGCTTGCCGGCGCAAAGCGTGCAAATTCGCACGCTTCCAACGCTTCGCGGATTTGTACCGCCAGCGGGACGGGTACTGCCCGACGCGTCAGTTCATCGAAAACGGAATCGATGGACAGTGATGCGGTGTCGATCGCCAGCTTGTCCGCAAGATACGCCCAGAGTGCGCGCGCTATCTCTGCATAAAACACCTGCGCATCGTTCCGCGCGAGGAGAATCTTTGCCTGTTTCAATCGCTTTGTCGCAATTTTCATTGCGCGCCGCGACCGGAATGAAACGACGTCAGCCCGGGCTTTCACGGAACTTTGCCGGTAAATCAACAGGCCGATGAAACCAAGCAGCGGAACGCCAGCCAGCGCCAGCAATGTGCCTGAAGAGAGATATTCTTCATCTCTCGGACGGAAGGACGAATTGCCGGTCTTGATGAAACGGATATCCTGACTTAATAGCTTGACGTCTTCCTTTGAGATGCCTGAAGCTGCCGGCACCGATTCAGCACTCCCCTTCTCCACCGTCACATCGATTGGATTGGAACGAACGGTGGTGTATTTTCCCCGTGCCGGATCATAGTACGAAAATTCCAGAGCGGGAATCTTCTTCGCGCCCGGATAACGGGGAACAATCAGCCACTCGAACGTCTTCGATCCGTTGATGACACCATTCCGCTCGATTGATTCGTTGACCTTCGGATCGTATTTCTCGAAATCGCCGGGAAGTTCCAGAGCGGGCGCTTCCAGAATTTTGACATTGCCGGAACCGGAAATGACCGCTTTCAACGTTACCGGTTCGTTCGTCTTCACACGGTTTTTGGACAGCGACACCTGCAGTCCAAATCGTCCGACTGCGCCCTTGAACGACGCAGGAACATCCGTCTTTGGCAGCGGCAGCACCGTGATGGTCACCGCCGGGCTTTTGACGCTGACACTTTGCATGCTTCCACCGGCGCCGAACGGATCATTGAAAAACTGATCAAACCAGTCATTGGAGCGGCGGCGGTTCTGTGCCTGCACTTGCACCTGACAGGTGATGTCCATGGGAGTAATCTGCAGCGTACCGGATTGTGTCGGAAAGAGCGCCGTCTTCTTCAGTGTTCCGACCTGGTATTGCTTTCCGTTGATCGTTTCGTTGGCAAGATTCACCTGCTGCGGCATCGCGAGTTCTTCGCCCCAGAACCCGGTCATCGCGGGAAGTTTGTTCAGCGAATAGTTGCCAATCCGTACCCGTGTATAGATCTTGTATTGCACGGTGATTTGTTCACCGACAAAGACTCGGGAACGATCGACGACGGCACGCAGGAATAGATTGTCGCCAACCTGCACCTGTGCATCTGCCTGCTGCTGGGCACCGGCAGATGGCGCGGATTTGCCCGATCCTTTCACAACGGTAATGGTCAGCGGCTGCGACGAATACTGCTTGCCTCCTGCTTCGATAGTGGCAGTACCAATGACAAATTTTCCCGGGTCGCGCGGCTGCAACACATAGCTGTACGTAACGGATGATGAAACCGATCCATTGATGATTTGCATGCTCGTCGACTGGCTGGGCCCCGAGAGAATAAGAAACCTGCTCATATCCGGCATTTTGAAATTCTTCCCGCCGCTCACGCCGCCGCCAGTGAATGTGAATTCCAGCTGGAAATGTTCATCGGTCGCCACCGTAGCCTTGTCCACGGCGGCGGTGAGTTCCTGAGCGAAAGCCGCAGGTGTTTCAATAGCCCATAGTGCAAGCGCCATCGCCAGGACGAGAAGCCGCCTGCTCTTCAAATATTTGATTCCGATTGACATTCTCACCAGTCTTTTTCGACATTGACGCGGATAGCCGCCCGCCGACGCAATTTTTTCTGGATGTCCTTTTCGTCATTCTTCAATGCATCCAGAATACGCTGCGCTTCCGGCTTGGACATTTGCTTTTCCTGCTGTTTCTGCGCCTGGTTCTTTTGCTGATCCTGATTCTTCTGCTGATCCTGCTTGTTCTGCTGCTGCTGTTTGTCTTTGTCCTTCTGATTCTGATCTTTCTTTTTGTCATTCTTCTTGTCTTTGTCCTGCTTCTGCTGCTGTTGTTGTTCTCTCAGCATTCGTTGGGCGTAGGCAAGATTGTATCGCGTCTCTTCGTCCTTCGGACTGGCACGCAGGGCGCGCTTGTAGGCGTCGATGCTCTCCGCGTACTTCTTCCCTTCAAAGTACGAATTCCCGATATTGTGATACAGGCGCGACGTCATCTCCGGATCTTTAGTCTTTGACAACGCCGTCTCAAAATTCTGGATCGCTTCGTCGTGCCGGTTTTGCTTGTACATGGCATCGCCGAGATTGAAATAGCCATGCATGAGCTGATTGTCTTTTTCCAATCCTTTGCGGTACTCAGCCTCTGCGTCGGCAAATTTTTTCTCTTTGTACAAATCGTTCCCGCCGTTGATATGCGAGCGGATCGATTGTGCTGGAACTGCGACAACAATCACGAAGAGCAATAACAAGATACTGATCGAGATTTGCAGCCTCGACAGCGTGATATTCTCTTTGTCATTCTGAGCGCTTCGGCTCTGCTCAGCGCAGGCTCCGCGAAGAATCCAGAGCAGTGGATTCTTCGTCGCTACGCGACTCAGAATGACACCTTCCTGCTGTTTGGGATTCTGGATTCTGGCCAATTGTAATTCTATCATTTTTCTTTCCCCGCGTCGATGCCTTTAAAGGGATTGAATCGCGACAACCATGCCGTTTTCCGGTCTGAGAGAATTACTTCCAGCAGCATCAACAGAAGTGCGACCCCCAGAAAATACTGAAATTGGTCTTCAAAATCAGTGAATTGCTTCGTGCCGAATTCTCTTTTCTGCAATGCATTGATGTCTTTATAGATCGCATCCAATTCATCCTGCGAGTTTGACGCCTGGTAAAACTTGCCGTTGCCTGCCGCTGCGATTTTCTCCAGCGTCGTCTGATCGAGTTTCGTGAGGACGACGTTCCCGGAGCGGTCGCGTTTGAAGTCCGTTTGATGTCCATTGGCATCATACAGCGGAATCGGCACGCCGGTGGCAGAACCCATACCGATTGTATAGATAAGCACACCCTTCTTTGCCGCATCATCCGCCAGCGCGGCTGCATCACCCTCATTGTTTTCGCCGTCGGTAATGATCACCAGCACTTTTTGTGTCTGCGCTTCCCAGTCGAACGATTTCAGTGCCTGGGCAATCGAGGAACCAATTGCAGTTCCGGGATCCGGCACCGACTCCACATCCACGACGTCCAGAAAGAGATTCGCCGCGCTGTAGTCTGTTGTCAATGGAAACTGCACATAGCTCTGGCCGGAGAATACGATCAATCCGATCCTGTCTCCGGAAAGACGGCGGATGAGATTGCCGATTTCGTATTTCGCTTTCTCCAGCCGGTTCGGCTTGACGTCTTCCGCCTTCATGGACAGCGAAACATCGAGCGCAATGAAAATATCGACGCCCTCCTGTTTCACGTCTTCCAGCCGCGTCCCGACAAGCGGGTTCGCAAGGCCAACAATCAAGAGCGCAGCGGATATCATAATCAAGGCGGCTCTGAAAAACCACTTCCGCGTGCTTGCCTCTGCCGCCAACCGGCTCAGCATCTGAGCGGAAGCAAAAGCGGCGGCGGCTTTCACCCGCCGTTGGTACACATACCAGAAGAATATTGCTAGCGCCGGCAGCAGCAGCAGATACCACAGAGTCGAGGGATGTGCGAACCGGATCATGGTAATTTCCTCAGCCAAGTTCCTGTCAGCAATGCCTGCAGCAGCATCATGCCGAGCGCTCCCCAGGCGTAGGCGTAAAACAATTCCCGGTGGCGCCGGTAGGACCGGACTTCGATCTCGATTTCCTTGTACACTTTCTGAAGCGTTCTGTTGTCCGTGGCGCGGAAATATTTGCCGTCAGTCACATCGGCGACTTTTCGCAGTGCATCTTCGTCAATTTCCACTTTCATCATCTGATACCGGGTTCCGAACGGTGTCTGCACCGGATAGGGCGCCTCACCGACGGTTCCGACACCAATCGTGTAAACGCGGATACCGTACGATTGGGCAATCTGCGCCGCGGTCAACGGATCGATTTCACCGCGATTATTCACACCGTCGGTCAGGAGAATGATCACTTTGCTTTTTGACTTGCTGTCCTTCAGCCGGTTGACAGCGTTGGCAAGTCCGAGTCCGATGGCTGTTCCGTCTTCCACCATGCCCATGTGTACTTGCTTGATAAGATTCTTCAGTACGCCGTAGTCAACCGTCAACGGACATTGTGTGAAACTCTCGGCAGAAAAAATCACCAGGCCGATGCGGTCGTTCGATCGCGCGCTGACAAAATCCTGCGCGACTGCTTTCGATGCTTCAATCCGGTTCGGACGGAAATCCTCAGCCAGCATGCTTCCCGAAATATCCAGCGCCAGGACGATATCGATTCCTTCGGAGTACACATTTTCTCCATGCGACGTTGACTGCGGCCTGGCCAGAGCGATAATGACGAGCAGGAGTGCGGCCATCTGCAGAACAAACGGAAGGTGCCGGAAGCGTTCTTTCTTTGTCGCGCTCAGACCGCCAAACGGCGCGAGGGATGCATAGCGCATGACGCTCGGCTTCTTCCGGAGCCGATAGACGTACCACAGGCTGATGCCGGGAATCAGCAGAAGCAGCAACAGCATATATGGATTTGCAAATGATTGGTCAAACATCGTTTTCCGGCACCTCGGGTACTTTGGTACGATCCACAATGTCGCGTGAAGCGGGAATCACCGATTCACATTCCGACGCGACTGGTGTATGCTTTGCAAATTTGACGAGATCTGCATCGATAAAAAGTTCCGCAATCATCCGAAGCATTCCGGCGTCGGTGATTTGCTTCCGAAGTTGATCCAGAATTTCGTCGGTTGTCATCTCAAGCGCCAGAAATTCGTAGCGGCGTTCGAAATACTCGCGGATAATCTCCGTCGCATCGCTGTAGAATGCCTTGATTTCGCCCTGCTGCCACAGCCGCCTGTCTTCCAATTCTTTCAGTTTTTCAAAAGCGACAATGTGAGCTGCGCGCGGCGGAATGACTTCTTCAACGACTGCAGGAATCTTCTTGAATTTCCTGTAAAGATAGAACGCTGCATACACGAGCGCCGCCAGCAGGAACACAATGCCGCCATACAGCAGTATTTCCCTCCATGTCAGTGAAAGGCTCAGCGGATCTTTGACATCTTTTATTCCCTGCGCGGTGTCCACCTGCACGCCGGCAACGGTAATCCCGATCGGATTTGACATCACTGCGGTCAGAGCAGTATCTGATCCGCTTCGATACCCGATGGTGACCGGAGGAATTGTCAGCTGGCCCGGCTCGTAGGCACTGAGGATAAATTCCTTGTGAAGCGTTTCCTGATCCCCGTTTCGCTGCACCGTGAGCGAGTCTTCCTTCACGATGGAAAATTTTCCGATCGAATCCTTCAGCTGCGGCAGTATCACCGGAATATTCACCGGATGCTTCACGTCCAGCGTATATCGGAACCAATTGCCCATGACGATAGCGCTGGAATCCGCATGGACATCCACTGTCACCGGCTGTGCATAGAGCGGCACTCCCCCCAACATCAACACTATCACGGCGGCAGCGATGCGGTTCCTGACGTTGGAAGCAATCGGCGATACATGCGTCGTCACAGGCGTCGCTCCCGCAATTTGAAGAAATCCACCAGCGGTTTGATGTATGGTTGATCGATCCTGATGTCGATGCGATCCACCTTGGTGGAAAGGAACAACTTGCGCAGCCGTGCTTCGTGTTCTTTCCAGTACGTCCTCAACGACTGCTGCACATGGACGCTGTTCGTATCGATCCATCGTTCCTGCCCCGACTCGGCATCTCGCATGTTGACGATGCCGACGCGCGGCAGTTCGCGTTCGCGCGGATCCTGCAACGTTATTGCGATGACATCGTGCCGACGGGCGGCGATACGCAAGGCATCGTCGTAGTCGGCGTCGACAAAATCGGAAATCACAAATGTGATCGCCCGCTTCTTGATGACGTTATGCAGGTATTCAAGACCGAGGCGCAGGCTCGTCCTGCTGCCGGAGGGTTCAAAGGAGAGGAGCTCGCGGACGATGCGGAGGATGTGCGATTTTCCTTTCTTCGGCGGAATAAATTTTTCAATCGTATCGGTGAACAGAATCAATCCGACTTTGTCGTTGTTCCGGATCGCTGAAAATGCAAGCACGGCGCATATCTCCGTCGCGATTTCATTCTTCATCGCCGTCACGGAGCCGAACGCTTCGGAGCGGCTGAGATCGACGAGCAGCATCACTGTCAGCTCGCGCTCTTCCTCAAATATCTTTACAAAAGGATGATTGAAACGGGCGGAGACGTTCCAGTCGATCGAACGAATATCATCGCCGTATTGATACTCGCGCACCTCGGAGAATTCCATTCCGCGTCCTTTGAAAACGGAATGATATTCTCCCGAGAAGAGATGGTTCACCATCCCCCGCGTCTTGATTTCAATCTGCCGGACTTTTTTCAGGAGTTCCGTGGTGGTCATCAGGGCACTTCGACGGTGTTAAGAATTTCCTGGATCACATCTTCAGAGGTGACTTGTTCAGCTTCGGCTTCGTACGTCACGGCCACCCGGTGGCGGAGCACATCAAAGCACACCGCGCGGACATCTTCCGGAATGACATACCCGCGCCGCTTGATGAATGCAAAGGCCTTCGCGCCCAGCGCCAAATTGATGGACGCACGCGGCGAGGCGCCGTAGCTGATCAACTGCGCCAATTTGGGGAGGTTGTAGTCCTTCGGATTGCGCGTTGCAAAAACAATATCGAGAATATATTTTTCAATTTTTTCATCCATATAGATTTCCGCGAGAGCCGCACGGGCGCGGAGAATGTCTTTCGTCGAAACGACATTGTGCACCGCCTCACCGCCGCCGGCAACATTGTTGCGCATGATCTGCAGTTCTTCCTCTTTCGACGGATAGCCGATTTTTACCTTCAACATGAAACGATCCACTTGCGCTTCCGGCAACGGATATGTGCCTTCCTGCTCGATCGGGTTCTGTGTTGCCAGCACGAGGAACGGTTCTTCGAGAGGAAACGTCTCTTCACCGATGGTCACTTGCCGCTCCTGCATTGCTTCAAGCAGCGCACTCTGCACCTTCGCCGGCGAGCGGTTGATTTCGTCCGCCAGAATGAAGTTCGCAAAGATCGGACCTTTCTTGGTCTGGAATTTGCCGTCCTTCTGATTGTAGATCAGCGTTCCGATTAGGTCGGCAGGCAGAAGGTCGGGCGTAAATTGAATGCGCTGGAACTTGGCCTGAATGGCAGACGCAAGAGTCTTTACCGCCATCGTTTTGGCGAGACCGGGAACGCCTTCCAGAAGAATGTGACCGTTGGCGAGAAGGCCTATTAAGAGCCGCTCAACCATGGACTTCTGTCCGACAATGACTTTGCTCATTTCCAGCGTCAGCAAATCCACAAAAGCGCTTTCGCGCTGGATTTTCTCATTGATCGCTTTGATATCGTGCTGCATTCTTCCTCCTGTGATCCCTAAAATTCGTCTATTTCGCGTTATTAGACTGCCACTAATTTAGAAATGTTCCGCAAAAAATCAATTTTGGTCTGAAATCAATTTTTCGTATTTTGTCACATCATATCACTGCTGTCCAAAATGATCTCGGAACAGAGGAATAGAGGCCTCATACGTAAAGAATTGACGAATTCTTTACGAGTCATAAGAGTAAGCCCTGGCATTTGAGCATAGATCTATTATTGTGCTTCCTAGAAGTATGCAGAAGCGTCATTTCTTTTGTCTTGAAACCGAAATGACCCAGATTCAAGACTGACCAAAAATATGGGCAAAACGGCGGCTCACTTCGCTGCATGGTTCGACTCGGTCGCGGAGTTTACCCCGTGCAACGGGGCTCCCTCGCTCACCATGACGTGCTGCATCACCCCGAGCAAGTCCGGCGAGAGCCGGACACGCCGAGGGGCTGTGCGACCGCTTCGTTCGCCTTGTTTTGCTTCCATATTTTTCGAAGGTCAATCACAAATTATTGCAGAATGCAGACTGGAGCGCCGGAGGCGCGGCATATTTGTAGCAGAGCACCCTCTCACAGATTCAATCAATTCTCGTTCCGAAATGGGGATAACGTTTAGCCTAGGAGAAGCACAGTAGATGATTGCCACTATTTAAGAGTTCAGGTCCGACGAATTTCATTTGATAGTTGTTTTGGACAAGTCACGCCCGCAGACAAAGTGTATAACATTTGACATTGGGTATACAGTTTGGTATACACCACTTTTTTGCAGTGTTCCAATAGACTGTTGACAATGTCTTACATATGTAATACATTGAAGAAGTAAAAGGAGAATATTCTATGGCACGGACGGCAATGGTACAGGCACGAATGGAGCCGACTTTAAAGAATAATGTGGAAAAAATATTTTCTGCTGTCGGTCTCAGTGCGACTGAGGCGATAACCGTATTTTATAAGCAAGTGGAATTAACACGCGGAATACCGTTTGAAGTCAAGATGCCGAACAAAGAAACTCGTGCGGCGATTGCTGAAGGCCGCAAGGGACGCGGAAAGAAATTCATTTCAACGAAAGCACTTTTTCAGGAACTTTCCAAGTAATGGTCTCACTACGGCGGGCATCAAAATTCAAAGCTGACTATAAACGGTGCCTGAAGCGTGGTTATGAGATGAATGTGCTTCATACAATTATTGAGTCTCTGGCAAACGGAAGTAAGCTTGATGCCCGCCACAAAGACCATCCTTTGCAAGGTGAATTTAAAGATTGCAGAGAATGTCATATACAACCGGATTGGCTCTTAATTTACATGCTTACCGGTTCAGAGCTTGTTTTAGTACGGACTGGAACACACTCTGATTTATTTGATTAATAAGCACTTGCTATGTTTTATGGTTCTATTTTTTTTTCCAAGCCCCCTTCACTACCGCAACAGTAACAGCTTCTTCGTTTCCGTGAATGAACCTGCCTGCCCGTTCCGACCATAGCTCGGAACGAGGTCTCTCCGTGCCATTGGCACGGCGGATAAACGATAGAAATACATCCCGCTCGGCATATTTGACGCATTCCATTGCCGTGAATAGTTGCCGGGGAGCAGTTCTTCTGAAACCACTTCTGAGACCTGTTTTCCCAAGACATCAAATATTTTCAGTGTCACAAAAGACTTGGTTGGAAGGCTGAATGATATTGTTGTGGATGGATTGAAGGGGTTGGGGTAGTTTTGGGAAAGAGAAAATGTTTCTGCTAGCTGAGAAGATGATTGAGAGATAGATGTCATTTCAGACAACGGCCGCCTCCAAACACCACTACTAGTTCCTGCAAAGAGATTCGTGCCGAAGACGGCAAGAGCCCAGACTCGATGGGTAAGCAATCCCGTATTCACCGCAGTCCAGTTTGTGCCATTGTTGGTAAAGAGAAAAACACTACCCTCCCAAGTTCCGGCAAAAAGATATTTGCCACTTACTGCAAGGCAATTTATAGGGTCGTGAGTCACAACGGTACTCACCTCAGTCCAACTAATGCCATTGCTGGTGGAGTGAAAGATTCCGCCCCCAGAAGTTCCCGCAAAAAGATTCGTATCTGAAACAGCAAGAGAAAAGACTTCGGGATTCGTCAAACCATTATTGACGGCAGTCCAACTTGTGCCGTTGTCGGTGGAACAAAAGATTCCGTTGAAATATGTTCCTGCAAAAAGATTTTTACCACTGACTTTTATATTGCTTATTTCCATAGTGTTCAAACTCGTTTGCGTCCAGCTTGTGCCGTTGTCTGATGAAAGATAAACACCATCACAAGGATATGCTCCCACAACACCACAATCATAGGCGGCAAGCAGATTCGTTCCGCCTGTCCCATTGGATGTGACAACAAGAGTAGTAATGCCATCACCTCCCATTTTGGGAGAAACAGCAAGAGTTGTAGTACTACTTGTGTAACCAGGGTAATGCCATCCAGTATTCAACGCACTCCAGCTTGCACCATTGTTGGTTGAGCGAAAAACATCTCCTCCATCCCCCCAGGTTCCGGCAAAAAGATTTGCGCCACTTACAACAAAAGCAGTTATGTATTTGCTACTATCCAAAATGGTTTGCGTCCAGTTTGTGCCATTATTGGTTGATAGAAAAACACCGTCACCAGTCCCGACAAAGATATTTGTGCCACTTATCGTTAGACACCGAACATCACCGCCATACACTCCGTTGGTTTGCACCCATTGTGCCATTGAGCTTTGAGTAAGAACAAGACTGCTGGCAACGAGAAATCGAATGATAGCCGACCATAGGTCGGAACGAGGTCTCGCCGTGCCATCGGCACGGCGGACAACCGATAGAAATACACCCCACTTGTCAAATCAGATGCATTCCATTGCCGCGTATAATTACCGGGGAGCAGTTCTTCTGAAATCACTTCCGAAACCTGTTTTCCCAAGACATCAAATATTTTCAATGTCACAAACGATTTGGTGGGAAGGCTGAATGAAATTGTTGTAGATGGATTGAATGGGTTGGGGTAGTTTTGGGAAAGAGAAAATGTTTCTGGTAATGGAGAAGTTGATTGTTTGACATCAGTAATCATTTCTGAGAGTGGTCTGCGCCAGACACCGTTGCCATAAGTCCCCGCAAAGAGATTCGTCCCCAAGACAGCAAATGAATACACGGTGGTGTTCGTCAAGCCTGTATTGACCGCCGTCCAACTTGTTCCGCTATTTGTGGAAAGAAAGACACCACTACCCCATAAGCCGGCAAAGAGATTCGTGCCGGAGACGGCAAGAGACCAGACACTAGTGTTCGTCAAACCATTGTGGACTGCACTCCAGCTCGTACCGTTGTTAGCGGAAAGAAAAACGTCGCCATCATAAGTCCCGGCAAAGAGTTTCGTGCCAGAGACGGCAAAGGAACTCACATCGGTGTTTATCAACCCTGTATTGACCCAACTTGTTCCGTTGTTGGTTGAAAGAAAGACGCCGTTACGAGTCCCTGCAAAGAGATTCGTGCCACTTACTACAAGACAACGGACACCATTCGTCAAACCATTATTGACTGCACTCCAGCTTGTACCGTTGTTAGCGGAAAGAAAAACGCCGCCATCAGTCCCGGCAAAGAGATTCGTGCCAGCGGTGTTTATCAACCCTGTATTGACCCAACTTGTTCCGTTGTTGGTTGAAAGAAAGACGCCGCCGGAGGGGGCACCGCCCCCTCCTTCTTGATATGTTCCTGCAAAGAGATTCGCATCCATGGCGACAAGGGTCATTACCCAGTGATAATAAGCTGTATCCCAAAAAAACAACCCAGCACCTTTTGGCAATCCAGAACTCACCGCAGTCCAACTTGAGCCGTTGGTGGTGGAAAGAAAAACGCCGCTACCCCAAGAGCCGGCAAATAGTTTATTCCCGGAGACTGCCAAAGCTCTCACATAAATACTGTCCAAACCCGTTTTTCACCCACTGACTCATCAACTCTGTCGAAATCGTTCCGACAAAAAACACCACCACCAAACATCTCATCATCGTTTTCATACATCGCACTCCTTTCGAGAGAGCTGTTCTTCCAAAATCAATGTTCTGAAAAATAATGATAGGACAATTTCAACAGAGACACATCAAAGGTCAATGAGTAGAACTACTCAATTTGCATTGTGTGCACAAAACACGCCACAATGGCGATGATTCGGTGTTGATTTTACAGGATTTGATTGTCCGGCTATGCCGATGTATGGAAAGGGGGAAGAAATGAGGGTGGGTTCCCGGAATCCAATTCGCGGCAAGAGCCGGCGAAGAGAGATTTATGTCGCTCCAATGTACATGGATTTCAAGGGAGTGGCAATAGCAGAATATGCAGTGGTTTCAATGAAATATTGTCTTCAGGTGGTTGACACAGACGCAGGAACCTCTACCTTCCATGGCACACAGATTGAGATGAAGATGTAGAAATTGGTCTTCTGATATCGTAAAATTCATAGAGAGTATATGTCGCAAACGAAGTTCTATTTGACCAAACGAGCAAACTCTTACTACTATATCTGCATTAAACACCCGGATGGAAGAACCGGTTGGAAATCTACAAAGTGCAGAAAGAAACCTGACGCCCAGCACTTCCTCAATTCGTTTGAAGAGTCGATAAACAAATCCCAAAATGCTAAACCTGATAATAATGTTCGCTATTAGCATGTTGTTTCACTAGCATTATTATCATGCCTATTAAAAAGACCATTCGTTTGATTAGAATCCTCTCTCTTAATAAAACCTTTTCGTGAGACTTTGGAGTGTATCCTAATGCCAATGGAATATTCATTACATCTAAATTCAAATTGTCGCCGTTTGACACCCTTCTGTCATGATGCAATTGCCCTTCACTGATTTCACGAGAGGCTATACTTATGAAAAACATTTTTCGATTTGTTTGCCATGGCGGATTTCTCTGTTTGATGTTTGCTTTATTCAGCACTACGAATCCATTGCAAGCCCAATGGACTAAATCAAATACCCCCGGAACCGACGGGTTCTATTATTCCTTTGCCGTCTCTGGCACGAATCTCTTTGCCGGCTCTTTAAGTGGCGTCACTGTTTCCACCAACAACGGCACAAGCTGGAGTGCGAACATTAATGTGGGGACCACTACTGTCTATGCTTTAGCCGTCAGCGGCGCAAATCTCTACGCTGGAACTTCTGGCGGCTTTTATCATTCCACCAACAACGGAACAAGCTGGCATGTGGACAACGTCGGCTTGACATACCCTTATGTCAATGCTCTTGCCGTCTCCGACACGAATATCTTTGTGGGTACAGGAGGTAGCGGCGTCTTTCATTCTACCAACAACGGAACAAGCTGGCATGTAGACACAGTCGGCTTAACGAGCTCTGCTGTTTTCTCCCTTGCAGTGAATGGAGTGTCTCTCTTTGCCGGAACTGCGATGAATGTCTTTCGCTCCAACGATGACGCAACAAGCTGGAGTGTGGTCAAAAACGGTTTGACAAATACTATTTCCGCACAATCTCTTTTCATTAGCGGAACAAATCTCTATGCTGGAACTTCCGGCGGCGTTTATCATTCCGCTAACAACGGCACAAGCTGGGCAGAAGCCGGCTTGACGAAATTATCTGTCCATGCTTTTGCCGTCTCCGACGCGAATCTATTTGCGGGAACTCGTGGCAAAGGCGTCTTCCTTTCTACCGATAACGGCACAAGCTGGACGGATGTTAGTACCGGATGGCCGGATAGCACTTTTGTCTCTGCACTTGCCATCTCTGGCTCGAACTTAATTGCCGCAACGGTCTACTACGGTCGTACTCATGGCGGTATCTGGAAACGACCGTTGTCGGAAATGATAACATCTGTGAATAAACTCACGACTGTGGTTCCGGCACGTTTCGGTCTTGACCAGAACTATCCGAATCCTTTTAATCCTTCAACGAATATTTCCTTTAGTCTTCCATCTAAATCATTTGTATCGCTGAAAATCTTTGACTTGATTGGAAGAGAAATATCAACGCTTTTCTCTGAAGAAATGTCGGCGGGAAATTATTCCAGGCAATGGAATGCCTCAAATGTGCCAAGCGGTGTCTATTTCTATCGCTTGTCCGCCGTGCCGATGGCACGGCGAGACCTCGTTCCGACCTATGGTCGGAACGGGCAGGCAGGTTCATTCACTGAAACGAAGAGACTTGTTCTTATGAAGTAATCATTGCAGAATTATTTCCACATGGAAACACTTCTAAAATCATTGCTCACTTAGTTCCAACAAATTCAAGTCCCGGCGTAGTCGGGATTCGAGCCCCAAGGGGGTCCCTTCGGGATCCCGTGTTTCTGACCTTTGTTGGCTGGTTCCAATGAGAGCCCTGTGCCAGCGGAGTTTGTGGGAAATCCACCAAATAAGGTTATAACCTTAATTTCACTTGACAATATATGGCTATTACCATATATTAATAATATCATATTAAGGATATAACCTAATGTTGCCTTTAGATAGAAAGCTTGCCATTGATCAGCTTGATAGAAAGCTGCAAAAACTCGCCGTCCTAAACGATTTTGATGTTCCCCCGAAGGGATGGATATATGCAATTAGAACGGCATTGAACATGTCGTTGACTCAGCTTGCCCGGCGCATTAACAAAACTGTGCCGAGTACAAGGGAAATCGAAGAGCGGGAGGAACATAAAAACATCACCATAAAAAAACTGATGGAAGTCGGCGAATCGCTGGATCTTCGATTTGTGTACGGATTCATTCCAAAAGAACAAACAATCAAAAAGATGATTGAAAAGCGGGCTTTGGAAGTTGCAGAGGACCTCGTTATGAGAACGTCACACTCAATGAAACTTGAAGAACAGGAAAACAGCCCGGAGAGGATTGCACAGGCAATCAAAGACAGGGCCGAAAGTCTGCAAATCGAGATGCCGAAGTTCTTATGGGATTAGATTTCGAGTACAGCGACGGCCAGACACCGATCGATGATGACGAACGTGAAGGGTTATTGATTCACAGCATCACCAAGCGCGGAGAGCTTGATGAGTATGAGCAGTTGAATATTGAAGATGCTATCAAATGGACAATCAGCAGAACATTTACAGTCGAAAAGATCCTAAGGGAGGATTTTGTAAGAGAACTGCACCACAGAATGTTCGGTAACACATGTCGTTGGGCCGGACAATCTAGAACATCAAACAAAAATCTTGGCATAGACAAGCTGATGATAGCAGTGGAACTGAAAAATCTTTTCGATGACTGCATGCATTGGATTACCAACAGCGTATTTCCTCCGGATGAAATTGCGGTACGTTTCAGTCACAGGATTGTATCTATTCACCCTTTTCCGAATGGCAACGGGCGGCATTCTCGGCTGATGGCAGATGTGATCATCACTCATGGATTCGATCGACCCGTCTTTACCTGGGGAAGTACAACTCTTACGAAGCCCGGAGAAGCACGTAAAAAGTATTTGGCAGCGTTGAAAGAAGCGGATGGCGGCAATTACGAACCGCTCATTGTATTTGCTCGTGATTGACGACAGGTGTAAGGATTGCCGGTTGGGAACCTTATTCAGGTTTTAATGGTTTAAACTTGAAATAATCAATCATGAAATACTCGAAGAGCAGGAAGGAAAATGAAGACCACAGAACACTACGGAAAGAAAGTTGATCTGGCTCTTTCGATGTGGGTGAAACTCGCCCGGGCATCGACGACATTCGGCCGGCTCACGGGAAGGGACATTGAGTCCTATGGATTGACCCAGCCTCAATTTGGAGTGCTGGAGATGCTGGGCCATTTGGGACCCCTTAATACCGGCAAGATTGCAAAACGCTCGCTCGTCACCGGCGGCTGCGTCACGGTGATTCTCGACAACCTGGAGAAGGATGGATTCATCGAACGCATCCGCAGCAGCGATGACCGCCGCATGATTACGGTACAGCTGACACACAAGGGTCACACTACATTTCAAACGATTTTCCAGAAACATGCAACCAGAGTCACCGAGTTGGCTTCTGTGCTGACAGAAGAAGAACAACTCCGGCTTTCAACATTACTAAAAAAACTTGGACTGGGACTAAAGGAGAAGCAATGACAACACAGACAGAATTCACAAGCGACAGCACATTCATTCCTGCTCGGCTCAACACGCAGGCCGAAATTCATGAGTTGCTGGCAAATCGCAGAAGTCCGCGGGCATTTTCAGATCGAACTATTGAACCGGACACAATCACAAAACTCTTCGAAGCGGCACGCTGGTCTCCCTCGTCGGCAAACGAACAGCCATGGTATTTCATCGTCGCAGCAAAAGAAGATTCCATCGCCTACTCCGCCCTGCATGACTCCCTCGCCGAAGGCAATCAGCGATGGGCCGCAAAGGCCCCGTTGCTCGTGCTGGCGCTGGCAAGAACAACCTACAGCAGAAACGGGCAAGCGTATCAACATTCATGGTATGACCTCGGACAATCGATCGCATCGCTGTCAGTACAAGCGACAGCAATCGGCCTCGCTGTCCACCAAATGGGAGGGTTCGATCCTGTCAAAGTGATACAACAGTATCCGATTCCGGAAGGATTTGTGCCCGTCGTTATATTCGCTGTCGGCTATCCCGATCAAGCCGACGGACTTCCGGAGGATTTGCAGAAACGGGAGCGGGCGCCTCGCTCACGGAAGCCGCTGGAAGAGTTCGTCTTCACCGATCAGTGGGGAAAGCTGTCGCGGCATATTCAATCACGGAGTGTATCCCACACTCAATCATCAGCAAACTAAGATCCGAACGAATGGGCTCCGATCTTTAGAAATCTCGACGAAAAGTCCAGTCTGCCGTTCTTTGCGGCAAATGGCCGGTTTTCGATCGCATCTCTGGACCAGAATTGTTCAGGCGGCACATGGATAATGGCGGATATAATTATTATAATTTTCCATGAAGAACGTCTTCTGCATCATTCTGACACTCTTTTTTATTTCCTGCAAGAAGGAAGAGAGCAATCCTTCTTCCTCCGCTGAAACGCAATCCCCTGCTTCCGACACGGTGCATTTTATTCACAGTAATTATATTGAACTCGACAAAATCGAACGCATTTCAAAGTTCCGATCCGGCATCGGCCATGACTATTCGGATGCTTTTGAGCATTGCCGCAGCATGAAGCACTATTTCCAGCCGAAGAGCAATGTCGACTGGGCAGCTGTCAGACTATTCTCTCCGGTACGCGGCGTGATTGTGAAGATGTACGACGAGTGGGCGGGAACACAAATTCACATCCGGCCGTTCGCACAGCCAACGGTAACGGTTATCATCTTCCATGTCGCAATGCTGAAATCAATTTCGCTTGGAGACACCGTGAATGCCGGGCAGCAGATCGGCGCTCATATCGGCTCTCAAACGATGTCGGATATCGCTATCGGGCGCTCGGTCTCAGACCAGTGGCAGCTGACATCCTACTTCGATGCTATGGATGACTCCGTCCTTCATCAGTACACGGCGCGTGGGATCGGTTTGCGAGGCGACTGCATCATTTCCAGGGAAGCACGTGATGCCGATCCACTTGGATGTAATGGAGAGACCTTTGCGACGGAGGGAATACTAAAGAATTGGGTTCTGTTGCAGTGACAAAATCCGAACAGAACATCCGTACAATTTTCCATCCATATTGAGAAAACGGGAATTACCATGAAGATGAGAACCTTGCTGCTTTCATTCCCTCTCTTCCTTCTACTCCTTTGTTCTTCATGCAAAGAGAAATCGGTGGATTCGGGAGAATCCTCAACCGCACTCGATGAGGCTTTTTCACTTGCCTCGCAAAATCCGAACCTGAAGTGCCTGATCGTGTACAAAGACAGCCGCATCATGAAGGAACAGTACTTCCACCCGGGAGATTCTTTGTCTCCGCACGATGTGCGTTCCGTAACAAAGAGTGTGATGGCCACGCTGATCGGAATAGCCATCGACAAAGGATATGTTCCATCGGAAGATTACACCATCGGAAGTTACCTCCAGCCCTTTGTCGGATCTATCGATTCTGCAAAAGCGAATATCAAAATCTCCGATGTGCTTTCCATGAGCGCAGGCTTCGCAGGAAATGAACTTGCCAATGTGTCGGAGTATAACAGCTGGGTCAGCGCTCCCGACCAACTCGCCTACACACTGAACAAATCAATGATCCGGGGACACGGACAGGTTTTCAACTATGACTCGGGCGTGGCGCATTTAGCGTCGGCAATACTCACACAGGCCGCCGGAATATCAACTGTTGCGTTCGCAAAGCAGTACCTTTTCCAACCGCTCGGCATCGCAGATCCCGGCTGGGAAACCGACAAGCGCGAGATGGCCAATGGTGCCGCCGGACTCAACCTGACGCCGTACGATATGTTGAAAATCGGTCAACTGTATTTGAACAAAGGGATGTACAACGGCATCCGGATTGTCTCCGAGGATTGGATTGCGAAAGCATCGTCCTTCAAAATCGCAACCAACAATGCTCAACCGTTCACGTCAGGATATGGATACTTCTGGTGGACCGGGAATATTCACTCCCACAATTATTTCCTCGCCAACGGCTATGGTGGGCAGTTCATCGTCGTTGTGCCTGATATTCGACTGATTGTTGTCGCCACGAATATCTGGCGCGGCGTTTCCGGTTCAACAGCAAACGAGCAATGGTACACGACGCTGGACATCATCATGAATAGAATCATTGTTCTTTATTGATAGATCGCTCGCGGGCAACGCCGTCAGCATCGAGGCAGATACATATGATCGTCATCCGCATCCTCTGCCTCAATATCATCGGAAAGCAGCAAGCCTTTCGGACATTCGGCGGGCTCCGATTCTACTTCATCAGCATAAGTTTCCGCACCTGTCTGAAACTTCCGGCCTGCAGTGTGTAGAAATATGCTCCGCTCGGCAAGCCCGCGGCGTTCCATTGGATCGAATGCTGTCCGGCCTCGAGGTGTCTATCGACCAGCCGCGCTACTTCACGGCCGTTCACATTGCAAACCGACAGAACGACATACCCGGAAGAAGCGAGACTAAACTGTATCTGAGTGGCGGGATTGAAAGGATTGGGATAATTCTGTTCGAGCACAGTCGAGACCGGCGCAAGCGATTGGCCGCTCACATCGAGAGCCGCTGACGGTTTTATGAGAGATACTGCGGGCACCGGCGTCGAAGCGTAGCTTGTGATCGCATTTGCCAGCATTGAAGGAGACGCACCAAACCAATTCTTGAGCAACGTCACGTAAAGAGACCGATAGTCGAATTGCATACTAAGATTGTCACCGGTTCCTGCATTCGAAGGAATCGAGGGATTGGATCCGAGAATACCACCGTTTGCATTCGATCCGAAGAGGAAGACGGGCGCGGCAGTTCCGTGATCGGTACCGAAGCTTGCATTGGATTTAATCCGCCGGCCGAATTCTGAAAAGGTCATTCCGACGACTCTGTCATCGATACCCAGAAGTGTAAGATCGTCCTGAAATGCAAAGATCGCGGCTGAGAGTTTCCCCAGCAGCGTTGCATGCGTACCGGTGTCCGTGCTGCCGCTCGTACTTACCTGCGCCGAGTGCGTATCGAATCCTCCCAGATTTACCATATAGATTTTCGTCTTGAGCCCTCCGGCAATCAACTGGGCAACAATTTTCAATTGATCCGCGAGTAAGTTTTGTCCTGCCGAGGGATAGAGCACGGATTTGTTTTTTCCTTTGGCGGCTGCGGCTTTTATGCCCGATGAATACGCCTGAGTCTGTTGTGCTATCTGCCGGACAAATGTTAATTCATGACCTGCCGGCGTATTGGGCGGCGTATCCGATCCGCCGGGAAGAAGGTACGTCGAATTGGGATCCGTGATCGCCATTCCCATCGAAACTGCCGGCCCCTGAAATCCGGGAGAAACCACCGAACCAATTTGAATTGCCAACGGATCGGGCATCGTCGTATTCGGATAGCCCGTGGGGTAGGAAGCAAATTCCTCATTCAAATACCGCCCTGCCCAGCCTGTTGAAAGATACTTGTTCGAATCCGAGCCCGTCAACCAGATATCGGTTGCACGGAAATGGGAGAGATTCGGGCTGGGATAGCTGACACCCTGCACAACCGCCAGTTTGCCCGCAGTGTACATCGTCTGCAACCCGGTCATTGACGGATGAAGTCCGGTCGCAGCGGTGAGTTTCAGCACTTTTGCTGCATCAATCAGGATATTGCTGCGGGCAACCGTGAGTGCAGCATACTGATCAAGAGGAATGACAGTATTGAGGCCGTCATTTCCCCCGTTGAGTTGGATAAGGACAAGCACACGGTCATTCGCTGCCACCGCTCCAATATTGTTCAGCATTCTGGATCGGCCGAACGCGGTCAACGACATCCCACCGAGAAGAAGCGGTATCGATACGGCGGGTATTGTATATTGAAGGAATTCTCTTCGTTTCATTCTTCTCCTCTTCGATGCAAATCACCCAAGATAAATCTTCCCCGCAACAAATAGACTGTGAACAAAGCTCTCGACAATTGTCATCTGACAACGGATTCTCGATGAGCCCTCGGCCGGCGTTCACCTGGTGATGTGGTCGAAAACCGGTCATTTGCCACAAAGGCTCCAAGACACGAAGAAAAAGGTTAGAAAAACATGATATTGGTGCCTTTGCGTCTTAGTGGCGGGACTTCTCGTCCAGATTTCTAGGAGAGTTGATATTCAGGCATTCCCATCATAAATCCAAAAAGAGTCTGCAGCTTTGTCTTTACGGCGTTGATTTTTGTCTGGTTCGTCGGATCTGCGAGGTACGCATTCCACTCGACGCCCCATTCATAATCGGGAAGACCGGGAATCAGCGTATTCTTCAAGAACTCTTTCTGAGTTGCCGTCAGCGAAATCGCGAAGAGAAATTGCGCAGCTTCATCGACGATGACAGCAGGATTGCCCGGATCCGAAAAACTCTTTGCCAATGCGATGGGATCGTACACAAGTGCGTCCGTATATTTGCGGCGCTTGGGAAGAGTATCGGAATTGATCCAGAGTTCATGGAATTGGGGCGCCTGATAGTACGCAGGCCAGCCGGCGACATTCGGCGGATCGCCGACAGACATTTCTATCGCAGTCGCCTGAGTCCAAAGCGAAAGCCAGGCTGTGTACTGTTTGGCGATATCGGTGGAGGATATCGCAACCTGACATTGCCTGTACGCTCCGACGAGGAAATCGATGGGATTCTTAATCATGCACGCCCTGTTGAGAGGATCATAAAAATGGGCGCTTGTGAAGAGCTGACGCAAAACCGGAGCGATGTTGTAGTTATTCCCGCGGAGCGTTGCGGCAAGCGGTGCAATAATATTTGTTTCCGTCCAATCGTCGATTGCATAGTAGACAAACCAACGGTACAGTTTTCTGCAAATATATTTTGCCGTTTCCGGTTGTGAAAAGATGATGTTGAGGAGATCATCAATTTCCTTCGCCCCATCCACCCCTCCGGTGACAACCGCAGATCCATAATCGGCAGAGAATTGCTTGTTGGCGGAATCGTGTTTGGTTGCATCGAATACCGACGTCACGGCGCTTACCGTTCCGTCCGCCTGTGTAAAATCCTTCCATCCGGTGAAGACACGCGCTGCCGCTTTGACATCGGCCTCAGTATAGTTGGTGTAATCGCCGGAAGAGATTTCCGGTCCCTTGCCGATGGTGAACAACTCCTGCAGCTCGCGGCCGTAGTTTTCGTTTGGACTTGTTTTTGTGTTTGTATTGCCGTTGAGATAGCGAAGCATGTTGCCGTCAGTGCTGATTTGACGAACCAGTTCCTTATAATTGCCCAATGCATTTTTTCTCAGCAGGACCGCATGACGATACGTGAAACGCGGATCCCCGACACTGTTCACTTCCGTCGAGAAGTGATTATGCCAAAAAAGCACCATCTTCTCCCGCAGGGACAACTGCTGATTAAGCATCAGTCCTATCCACCAGGAACGGAGTGAGTTCATCCGCAGTCCCACCGGATTGAAGGTGGAAAGCGGATCCTTGGCGATGGCGTCCACCCATGTCTGACCCACCGGAACAATATCCCGGCTGTCAACGGACAGCGGCTGCGATGTTTCTTCGGGAAGAGGAGCAAGAAGCAGATCGACGGCGCCGCTCGCCGTTTTCTGCTGGAGCGCGACAATGTCGCTTCTGAGCGGTCCGAATGTTGTGCGCCGGAGAAGATGGGAAGCCGTACCGGCATCCCAGACGCCGCTATACGGTTCCAGACCGGCGGTTGAGCGTCGAAGCGTTTGCAGACCTTCGTTGGCGTTCGTATTCACAGATGACTCCGTCTGTTTTGCGGAACTGTCCGACGCAGCCGGGAACAAGCTGCTTTGCCTTCACAAAGATAACAGTTTTTGATGTCATTATGTTCTTTTGTAATTGCTCAGCGCAAAATGCTTTAGCCGCAGAGAACACAGTCCAGAAGATCTCATGGGATCCTCCCTTCTCTCTTGAATATCAACTCAAAAAAGTGATATCTTTACTGCATCGGACACAAACAGGGTTCGATGCTGCTCATTTCGCATCCGGTGAGGCAGACACCTCGGCCGGAGAAAACATAGGATTTTGCATGAATCAGCGAATAACCGCTTCTGCCGCATTTATTACAATCTGTCTCCTCTCGGGCTGTTCACAATCGTCGCGGACATTCTATCATCCGGAACAGGACAGCACGAATGTGCTCTTCGGAAGATCATCTTCCGCAATGGTTGTGTCGGCACATCCGATCGCCTCGCATATCGGAATAGCGATGCTGAAGTCCGGCGGCAACGCCGCTGATGCGGTCCTCGCGACCGTTGCCGCGCTCAACGTTGCCGAGCCGCATGCCTCCGGCCTTGGCGGCGGCGGTTTTCTCCTCTATTATGATGCGAAACGGGACTCCTTCACAGTTATCGACTATCGCGAACGCGCGCCGGAAAACGTCGCCCGCAGGCGTTACTACGATCCATTCGACACTTTGCAGCTCTTTCGCCAGCATGGGGCAAATGCCATTGGAACTCCCGGAGCACCGGCCGGCTGGCAAGCGATCTTCGACAAATTCTGCACAAAACATCTTCCGGAACTCCTGGAGCCCGCGGCGCGTGTCGCAGACAGCGGCTTCTCTCTGAGTGAGAAACAGGTCGCGATCATACAGGATCATACACAGGATATTCTCAGCGATTCTGCCATCACATCCATATTCATGGACGGCGGATTCCCTCCGGAGGCAGGATTCATCGTCCGGCAGCCGCAGCTCGCGGCGACGCTGCGGTCGCTCGCGGCCTCCTCTCTCACCCGTTTGTACGCTCCTCCGTACGCTGATGATATTGTGAACGCCGTACAGCTACGGGGAGGTGTTCTATCGCGGAACGATCTTGCTTCGTACACTTATCGCATTCGGAAACCACTGTACGGTTCATACAATGGTTATGAGATCATCACGCTCCCTCCGCCAAGCATCGGCGGCACCGCAATGATGGAAATCTTGAGAATCGCCGAACGCACCAACTTGAAATCAAAGAACTATCTCTCGGCGGAATACGTTCATTGTCTCGCTTCCGCCAGCCGCCAGGCGCTGGCGGATGTGGCCGCCTCGATTTCTGACCCGGATTTTGATGAACAGCCGGTATCAACACTTCTCTCAGATGAATGGATTTCCACCGTTTCACGATCCTGCGAAGACGAGCCTGTGCCGGCGATCGTTCCCGCTTGGGAAAACTATCAGACGGCCAAAACGGGAAATACGACTCATGTCGTCATCGTGGACAGCGCGGGAAATCTTGCCAGTCTTACCCAATCGATCAACGATTTTTACGGCGCCGGAGTGATGGCTCCCGCCAGCGGCATTCTCCTCAACAATCATATGGGAGACTTTTCGGGCGACTCGTCGCGCCATAACAGCGTCAAACCATTTCATCGTCCCACATCGAACATGGCCGCAACCATCGTAAGGAAAAACGGAAAACCGGTGCTGGTCATCGGTTCTCCCGGCGGTCCGCGCATCGCACCGACCGTTGCCCAAGTGATCACGGCGATTCTTGACGGACGCCTGTCTCTTCAGGACGCAATCAAGGCACCGCGATTCTTCCCTCTGGAACACACACTCTTCGTCGAAAGCCGTATGCCGGCTGAAACGATCCAAGGACTGCGAGCCAGGGGGTGGAAGGTGAATCTGAACGGAAGCGTGAATGCTTATTTTGGCGGCGTGCATGCGATCGCTATCGATCCGGCAACCGGTGGACTGACCGGCGCAGCTGATCCCCGCCGCGACGGCGCTCCCGCCGGTTTGTAGCGCGCAGCAGACTGATCGAGAGGATCATGATCGCCGCTTGCTGCCGAAGCATCCGCTTTCAATATTAATTTTTTGTGTCTGCAGCGCTCATTGGCAATGCAATTATGACACACCGATCTTCCACTTCATTGCCTGCGGAGGTTCCTACCACGGCGATGGTATTCTCCTGCTCCTTCCATTGCACCGAATCCCATTGAAACATTTTGCCGGAGGATTTTTTTCTTCCCTGAGACTTTCCATTCAAAAACAATTCTACAGACTCGCAATTGGAATAGACCTTGACTTCCTGCATCGTCAACGGCCGCGGCGAATACCGGCGACTGGTGATATAGACCATGGGTTCCGGATTCCAATTCGCTTTGTACCAGTAGAAGGCGTCTTTTTTCACAGTCCTATCATACGACACCAATCCTTTGTCATTTCTGCCGAAGTGATTTCCTTCCGCACGGCCGTCCGAAGCGAAATCGAACATATTCCAGACGAATGACCCCCACAAGTATGGGCGCTGGGCAATCTGCATCCATGTTGCTTCGTGCAGAATGCTCTGCCATTCCTCCGGATGCCATGGGCCTCTGGGATTTGGTTTTTTCGCCGGATACTCGTGCTGATCGATCGCCCCACCGGCACCATATTCACTAATGCAGAGTTTTGCAGATGGAACCTGCGCGTGCACCGTATCGATGTACCTGGAGAAATCTTCGGGTTTCGATTCGTACCAGCCGCGATAGACGTTGATGCCGAGCACGTCGCTTTGACTGTTGATGCCTTCGTTCGCCTTGTATTTGCTGCGCGTGGCAACGGCCGTTGATCGCGTCGGATCCAATTTCTTCGCAAGCGCGTTGAGTTCCGATACCACCCTGGTATAGTAGTCGCGATTCTCGTCGGGAATCAATTCGTTTTCCAGGCTCCAGAAAAAAATCGATGGATGATTGTAGTTCTGTTTGATCAGTTCCGTCAGCTGCTCCTTGCAGTTGGTCACGAATTGTTCGTTCCCGGCGATGTCATCCACGAGGGCATGTTCCGCCCAAACAATAAATCCCTTCTGGTCGCACAAATCATAAAAGTGCTGTGCATGCTGATAGTGGGCAAGCCGGATTGCATTGGCGCCGATTTCCCCGATGATGCGGATATCTTCATCGTGCTCTTTCGCTGTGATCGCCCAGCCCATATTCTCGCGATCCTGATGTCTGTTGACTCCATTCAGACGCAACGGTGAACCATTCAGTGTCAACCCCGTCGATGCATCAATCGCATAGTATCGGAGACCGATCTGCTGAGTAACGGCATCGAGGATCTTCTTCGATTCCACCACTTCAGAGCTCAATGTGTAGAGATAAGGATCTTTCCGTCCATTCCAGAGATGCGGCGATGGTATCTTCATCTGTTGCTGCACATCGACCGTTGTCGACGCCGGCACCGTTGCCGCCTCTTCGGTTGTTGTCACGGCTTTTCCGAGTGCATCTTTGACGGCTGTGCGGAGAATGATTTTCCGTTCGCGGTCCAGGGTGTTACGGACTTTTGTCGTAACAGTCAAAAGAGAAACATCGTTCGTCGTCAGTTGCTGCACATAGACCCCGGTGGAGGCATGGTCCAGCGGCGAGATACAGATTTTCTCTGTGACGATTAGATGCACATCCCGATACAGACCGCCAAATATTGTGAAATCGCCCCTCAGCGTCGGAACGGTGGTATCCTTTGCGTTGTTCACGCTGACAGCGATGGTGTTCGTACCGCCGAGCCGAACGGCATTCGAAATATCGACCGCAAATGCGCCGAAACTTCCGTAATGAACCGTCACAAGTTTTCCATTCACAAAAACATTGGTCACGGTAGAGGCGCCATCAAACTTGAGCAGAATGGATTTATTTCTGTACTTCGAATCAATTGCCAGCGTCCTTCGATACCATCCCGTTCCGCGATAGTAATCGTTTCCTCCATCCTGTCCGTCGAGAGCATTCCATGTATGCGGCAGTGAGACAGCCGCCCATCGGGAATCGTCAAACTGTTCTGCCGATGCGCCGCGGGGATTTTCTCTCGTAAATTTCCAGGAGTTGTTGATTAACCGATCGACGCGCTGAGCAGCGAGGAGTACGGGAAGCAGTGTAAGGAGAACAATGAATTTCTTTTTCATATGTTATTTTTTGTTGGTGAGAAGTTCAGAGAGCCATCCTGCGACGGACACAATGGCGCTGTCCTGTTTCAGCGCATTATTATCCAGCGTATGGCCGGTATAGTAGAAAACACGCAATCCATGTTTCAGATTGTATCTTTGAGCGTCCTCGTCTCTATGAAGAGATAATCAGAGACGTCTGAAAAACCATCACGAATTGTCATTCTGAGTCGTCCGCCTACGGCGGGATAAACTTCGCGACGAAGAATCCATCATTGTGATCTGAAAACAACAAATGGATTCTTCGCGGAGCTTGTGCTGAGCACTTCGGCTGCGCTCAGTGTAAACTCGCCGAAGTGCTCAGAATGACCGGTATTCAGCAGTTTTTCAGAAGTCTCAATCAGTTTATTTCTTAACAATCGAAATCTCATTTCTCTCCGCAAGGATCATCGGATAGTCTGCCATCGGCAGATTGACAAAGGAAGAGCCGTTCTGAAGAACAGTACCCGAAGTAACCGCATACACTCCGCCCGTGAGTAAATCAATCAGCACCGGATTTCGAAATTGAATCGTATTCAGTTGGAGAGTAATCGTTCCCTTCTGTACGATTTCCTGCGGCGGCCAGGGCAGCCAGTACGCAATAAGATGACTGCCGTTTTCAGAATTGAACACAGCAGTCAACGGGATAGAGGGAAACGCGTCGTCTTCGCAGCCGACACCGTAGAACGATCCGGAATTTGAAACAGCAATTTTTGCTTCTGAAGGAATAGGTTTGTACCGATTATCAAAAACCGCACACAAACGCTGATACGCAAAGAACGCCGGCTTTGGTTCGAGAGAGGGATTTTCGAGAAGACATTTTTCGTTCACCCCGACGCTCTTCACGCGCGAACCGCCACGCGCAGGAAATCCCAGAATGCTGTCCAGGGATGTCAACGTCGTCCGTTTCGGCAGGTCTCCCTTGCCGCCCGGATGCACAAGCTTAAAATAGTTGCTCACTGATGTCCGGCAAAAATAGACGTCTGTGAATGCCTGGCGCAGCAGCCACTTCGCCTGAATGTTCATCCCCCACGGACCATTGCCGCGATAGTCGCGCGTACTGCTGTGCGACGGATAGCCGCATTCTCCCTGCCAGAGCTCGATGTTCCGGTGGAATGTTCCGATAACTTTCCACGTTTCGACCGCCTTGTAGATTCTCTCCTCCGGAATCTCTGCATAGTTATGAAACGTGATAACATCGACATTCTTTGCGTTTCCGCCTGCGAGAAACTTTGCGGTGAAGTCCGGATCAAGACCGGCGAGCGCTCCGGCGATCACTTTTGCATTCGGATTGCTTTCGCGAATGGCTGCAGAGGTTTCACGAAGCAGGACACCATATTCTCTCCCGTCCGGTTCCGCGCCCCAATAATGGCGATGATTGGGCTCGTTCCACACTTCCCAGAATTGTATCTGTCCACTGTATCTGCCGACAGCAGCCCGCACGAACGCGAGCCATGCCGACATGGCGGCGGGATCTTTTGTCGGAGGATAGAGAGAAGAACCGTAGATCTCTTTTTCCTTCGGATCGGTCACCGGTGTCGTTGCACAATAGAGCGGATTGCTTCCGGAGAGGCAGACGAACGGGATAATTCCTTTGCCAAGAGTCGCCGCGAATGCCGCGTCGGTCTGTTCCCAGGAATAGACGCCTTTCCTCTTTTCAATATCGCGCCACGATGCCTGCAGCCGTGTCCACTTGACACCGATCTGTGATGCCTTCCCTATATGCTCATTCTCGAGAGTCCCAACCTGAATGCCCCAGGGAGATCCCGAAATTTGCAGGGAAGTCTTTGTTGCGATGAATCCGAGAAGGTTCTTGTCTTCCAGTGACCACGCTTCTCCGGTTCCGGCACGCAGAGCCGGGGACACAAAGACGATGATGGCAACGGCAAGCGTGCGCAGGGATATGGTGTTGGACATTGTGTGGTCCGTCAGAATCAGTTTTGAATGCATTGTTCAGGCGATTCACGTCGAGAGCGGTAAACACGCACGGAGCTCATAGCACGACAGTGCCGACGTCAGAATACTGATCCACGTCTATCTCATGAGGATCATTTTTTTTATCAGAACGGCGGAACCTGCCGTGAGTTTGTATAGATACACACCAGACGAAAGATGTGTCGCATCAAAAGTTGCTGTATATATCCGGCCGGCCTGTGCAATTCCCCGGAAGACCGATGCAACTTTAACACCCAGCAGTGAATATACCTCGATCGCTGCTTCTCCAGTCGCCGCAACGGCAAATTCCAGCGATGTCGTCGGGTTGAACGGATTCGGATAGTTCTGCTTCAATTGGGTGGAGCGAGGAACTGTCATGGCTTCTTTGGAGACATCATTGCCCGCTTGAAATTCAAACGCGCCCATATCGACCGCCCCGGCGGTGGGAACGGGATTCCCAAGATAGTCCTGATTGGGCTGCCGGGGGACCATGATCCCCGCATTGATCGCAGGCGATGTCGATTTCAAAGCGAACCCTGCGACGGAATTCAGTCCCGTGGTGAAGCCGGTCGCTGGATTCACGAATTGCGGATCCGCCGTCACCCGGGGAAGATCCTGCGGCTCATTCGACGGATGAAACCCGTAGAATAAATTGTTCCCGATAATACGTGTGTAGTTTGTATGAAATTCGTACGTTGCGTTCGATCCGAGATTGTACACGATGTTGTTGTAGAAATAATACTTCCTCGGGGTGCCGGAAGTGCCTCCGTTCCGCTCGGAGATGATGACGGGTGACAATCCCGCTCCGACATAGACCGTATTGTTGTAGCAGTACACCGATGTATTCGGATAGTTGATACAAAAAATTATGCCTTTATCATTTTTGCTCACGTTGTAACGGCACACAACATTCGAATCGGCCTGATCTGTGCAGGTCCAGAGTAAACCGTGACTGTTGTCATGGCTGTAGCTGTACTGGAACGTTATGTTTGTGCTCCTCAGATCGGCATCATACATACTCCCATCCATATTCCCCTGAGTGGATGCGCGATTATAGTAGCCTTCGTTGTATTGGAAAACTGTCCCGCTGCAGCTGACCGTGAACATCGTATTGCCCGTTGTGCCGATAGCCGTCTCGTAGCAGACATTGCGCTCGATCACGCCGCCGTCCAAATAGCGGATGATCATTGCGTTCTTCGAAATGTGATGAATCGTGTTGTTGCGAATGCGGACATTCGTAAAGCGCCGGTTCATCCACGCCGCACTCATGGGGTAGTCACCGCCGTTCACAAAATCGGTATAGAGCCCCTGATTGTTGCAATTGGCAATCGTGCAGCCGTCGATCAGGATATCGTCGTAGCGGGTCGCCTTCGTCGCATCATTCGTGACATCGATTCCAATCCCCGCCGTCTTTTTATCTGTCTGAGCGTCCCCTATCGTACCGGCGACATCGTGGATGTACAGATTCCGAAGGTACCAATGGCGCACCAAACCGAAATTCGATGCGGTGATGTACACCCCTCGTCTGTCGGCACCGGTCGCGCCTGGATTTGTGATCTCAAGATTGTTCACTTCCCAGTATTGCTGGTTGGTGAAATAAACTGCAGCGGTGCCGACGACACCGTTCCCGTTGATGACCGGCCTTGCGATTCCTCCGTACAGGTCGATGACTATCGCAGCGGTTGAATCGCCGGAACCCATCGGTCTCAATGTCCCCGTCCAGGTGCAGCCCGACTTGAACAAGACGCTGTCTCCCGGTTGGAAGACAACCGCATTGACCTTCGTCAGAGTCTTCCAGGCGGTGGAGGCGGACAAACCGTCTGCGGCATCATTTCCGCTGATGGAATCCACGTGGTACGTCCGATGTGCGGCAACTTGAAACGCAGACGATGTGCTGGACCAACTTCCGGAAACGGCTGTTAATGTCACAACAGCACCCGGTGTCGAGAAGACCAATGTGCTGTATGCCGCCATACCGGCCGCTGCAGATGCAGTGACCGGAGAACCGATCAGCGTTGCGCCGTTTGCGGTGAGCGTGACGGATCCGTTGAAGTCGATGTCGCGATTGCTATTGGAATCCGTGGCAGCCACCATGACCGGCGGAAGAACCTCGCCGACCGCACAGGCGCCGGGCGGCTGACTGAAATTGAGCTTTGTTGCAATCACCTGAAATACATTCTTCGTTCCGTCTGACAAAACGGGTGCGAATGATTTCATCAGAGAACTGAGAGAATCGCTTTCCGTAGAGATCAAGGCGGGAGAAAGCGCACATTGAAACACTTGATGATCAACTACTCCGTTCTTCTTGAGAGAAAGACGAAGCGAGAAAGTTTTTGAACTGCCGTCAGGCACGATGCAAGTGAAACCCGTAAAGACAATTGATTGGGAATTCACCGAGCCGCCGGTCAGTCGCACCGCGCCGTCAAACAGATCTGCCGCAAGAATGCTTCTGGTCCAATCGGCGACAGTATTCCCCGGTCCTTGCGTCACTGATATTCCTGTCACAATGGTGGGTTTTGTATCGCTGTCAGGGACGTTGCCGCCATCCCGCACGGTAAACTGCCAGACCTGCATTCCGGTTGCGGCGGTGAGCGGAGATGGATCTGTCACTGTCGAAGAAAGCACGGCAGATTCCGACAACGGAACCGCAATGACGTCGCTGGCAATCGATGATCGGGACGCCTCGGTCTTCCGGCTTCCAGATAAGGGATTTGCAGTCAGATAATTGACAACTGCGCCGCTCTCATTGAATGCAAACAATGAGTAGTAATACAGGGTTGTCGGATTCAATCCCGTCTGTGCGAACGAAGCTCCGGATCCGGAATAGACGACGAGAGCGTCACCCAGTGTATCACCCGGTGTGTACGAGACACCGTCTGCGGGAACTCCGGCCGGCGCGGAACCTTCTTTCCTGAGGGCGAGGCATCCGCTTGATGCAGGAACCGGCGCAGCAAAGGAGACGGTCATCATCGTCGCCGTGACGAAAGAGAAAGCGAGATTGGCCGGCTGCGTCGTCGGTTCGAAGACGACACTGAAGTCATCCACAGCGAGACCGCAGCTCGACGTTCCCTTTTTGGTCCACCGGAACCATAGCTCCTGATTATTCGCAACGCGAACATCAATGCTGCCGGTCTTCATACTCCAATGGCCCGCGGCATTTCCATCCAGCGCTGCGGCAGTTCCGGTCTTCAGCGGTATGAAGTCCAGAGACGGAACTTCTGTCCATGTTCCGCC
>JAPLFO010000019.1:14321-16052 GCA_026390635.1 Ignavibacteriales bacterium | reverse complement strand
GCGTACCATACTTACCCAGCCGCTACGTGTGCCTTTTTCGTCCAAGATGGGTATGACACTGTGTTCAGTTGGGAATATGCTGGCATCCTTGCGCCTCATCCGATAATCTGGCAAGAACAAGAATCCCTTTTCTTCAACAGCGGAGTTTAGATACTGCCTGAATTCATCCAGAGTTGCCTGGTTGACGTGCAGAAATGTGGTTGTTTTACCCACCATTTCCTCACGGGTGTAACCGAAGATCGCTGAAGCAGCTGGATTGCAGTCGATGATCTCCACCGTATTGGCGTCAATAATAAACAAGGCATCCAGCAGGCTGGACAAGGTTCCTTTCAACAATTGCTGCGATTCTCTTACCTCTTCCTCCGCCCGCTTGCGCTCGGTGATGTCCGTAGCGATCCCCACAAGTGCAATCGGTTGTCCCTTCTCGTTGCTGACAACGGAAGTAGAAAGAGCGATCGGAAATTCAGTACCATCTTTTTTTCGGTTCACCAGTTCGCCTTGCCAACCGCCTTGTAGCGTCGCAGGCAAGATCTTCCCGGCAGCAGGTTCAGACCCTGGTGAGCGGTGAACAGTGATAGACTTCCCGAAGAGCTCATCAGCAGTGTAACCATACGTTTTCAGGAAGGCGTCATTAACAAAGAGAATCTTGTCTTCCGTGTCGGTGATGCTGACGCATTCACTAATGCTCCGAATTGTGTGCGCAAGCAAGGCAACCTCCTTGGCCGCCTTCTTGCGCTCGGTGATGTCCTGCATAATGCCAAACATCCTGATGGGTTGGCCGGACGGCGCACGGGTCACTTCAATACTTTGAAAAATATATTTTACGGTCCCATCCGGGCAGATTATTCGAAATTCAAATTCGCCTTTGGCTTGGGAGGCGAGAAACTCCTGAATCCTTTTCGAATTCAATTCCCTGTCATCCGGGTGAATCATTCCAGCGATATTTTCAAAGTTCAAAAGGAAATCTTTCCCAACGCCCCAGATGCGATAAATCTCGTCAGACCAACTCAGAGAATTGTCGACAATATCCCAATCCCAGGATCCCAATTTTCCAATCCGCTGTGACTCTGACAGACTTATGGTGTTTTTTCGAAGTGCTTTCTCTATCCGTTTCCGCTCGGTGATGTCCACGACAGCAGTCACCCGGACGATCCGCCCTTTGTAGGGAATGTTCTTGCTTCGCACCTCGACATCAAAGGTGGAGCCATCCATGCGGAGGGCCACACCCTCATAGGGTTCCTCGGATCCAGTCCGTATGTGACGTTCTGCTATTTCCCGCAGCTCTGGTGTTGCAAACTCCAACGCATTTATGCCGATCAACTCCGGGAGGTCATAGCCAAACATGGCAACGAACACCTCATTTGCGTTTATGATCTTGCCCTCGTCATGAATTATGATCCCTTCAAACGAACCCCCGGACAACTGTCGGAATCGTTCTTCGCTCTCGCGCAATGCCATCTCTGCAAGTTTTTGCCCGGTAATATTTTCATGAGTCACGACAACTCGCGTCTTGTCCAATTTTTCAAAGCGTGTCACCCTTCCAATAAACCACCGTTGCTGTCGAGGCGAGTGGCAGGGATATTCAAGTTCAAACCCCACGCGCTTCATTTTCATGACAGCGCGCAGTCCTTCCGCAAATGCCCTGGCCTGATCAACGTCCGGCCCCGAGGCAAGGTCGCATACACTCAAATAGTTGACGCCCTCGCTCACAGAATTCCATGGCACGCCATT
>JAPLFO010000019.1:11349-14267 GCA_026390635.1 Ignavibacteriales bacterium | reverse complement strand
TCTTCGGCAAATCCCCTCCAGGCAGCATTCACCGCGAGGATCAAACCCTGTTCATCAAGAAGTGCGATGTGAGCATCAAGAGCGTCAATGACCGGAGAGGAAAAATGCTCCGCAGTGCCGCGTGTTTTATTTTTTTTGATTTTTCGGGGGGAGGGAGTGAGCATGATCTTGTGACTCCTTGCTGGCCAAAACGATCATCGCTACTAACTGCTATAGCTTAAATATAGAGAATTCCCGGAAAATGTGCTTGACGGATTTCAAGCCCTGGGCCGATAGGAGGATTTACGGGAGTTTTCGCAATTACTCAGCGTAAAGAGGACCGCTCCGAAGGATGCTTCGCGATTTGTTCTCCAGCAGATTCACCCGAACGGCCGCTGAGTTACAAAATTTCCTCAAATTCACCGATCGTTTTGTTCTTTCGCACATTATCCCATGGGAAATACCGGCCATTCATTGCAATGTACACACCGCACGGAAGTGTCTGGACAAATGCCAACGCGCTGCCCAGATTGAAGAGACCGTCGGAGCTGCCGAACTTGTACGGCACCATGGCACCGGTAAGAATAATGGTCCTGTCCTTGATCTTTCCGGCGATCACTCTCGCCGTGTCCACCATCGTGTCAGTGCCGTGAGTGATGATGATATTGTGCTCTTCCATTGATGCACAGGCATCTGCGATTGACGCACGATCCGCATCGCTCATGTCCAGACTGTCGATCATCATCAGCGTCCGTATCTCAATCGGAAGACGCGAGCGGCCGAGAGTAAGCATCTCCGGAAGATGTGTATTCTTGAAGAAGAGCTCCCCTTTCAGTTCGTTATATTCCTTGTCGAACGTCCCCCCGGTAACGATAATTCGAATTTTCATTGGCGTATTCACTCTCAATCTATTTCCTGCCAATGTAGAGAAATTGGCGCTGAATCACAATGGATCGAGACCATTGTCTCGATTTACAGTATGATCAATTGCGGGACGCGAAGGCACCAGGAACATCATGTGTTTCGTTGGGTCACTCGCAGTGCAATTTCCTCAGCCGCTCTCTGTAATCCGGCTCTGAACTTGCGGATGGATTCTTCGCGAGTGCGAAACATTGGGGAAAGCTCCACCCAATGTACATCTCGCCCGAGCTTTTTTTTCAGGGATACATCGATGGAACCCGCCAATATGAAGACCGTTTTTCGCCGGCGCAGTGATTCCCGCACCACGATCCCGGTTGCCTTTTTCATGAAGCTCTGGGCATCGAATCGCCCTTCCCCGGTGACAATGATATCATACTCTCCGATCATCTCTTTCAAGTGCAGTGTTTGATTCAGGAAATCCTCGGCGCTGGTTATCTTCAGACTGGAAAGGAGTGAAAGGCCGACACAGACGCCGCCACCTGCCCCGATCTTTGTTCCGGAAAACATAATCCCATGCTGCCCTCGCAGAACACGCAGTATATTTCTGAATCCCCTCTCCAATACCGGGATGTCGGCATCGTGTGCGCCTTTTTGCCGCGCAAAAACTTCTGCCGTCCCTTTTCTCCCTGTCAATGGAATCTGCACATCGAGAACAACTTCGACAGCAGCAGAGATTTTGTCAGGAAGAACAATGTGGCGCACTTCACTATAGAGTTCGGGTTGAACCGGCAGCTCCGTCTCATTTTCGTCCAGCAGACGAAGCCCGAAGGGAACACAGAGCCCCAATCCCATGTCGTTGGTTGCAGTTCCCCCCACGCCGATGACAATTCTGCTGAACCCTCCGCTCCGCGCAGTTCGATCTGTCAATGCTTTCAACAGTTCGCCGGCTCTTTGCGAATTCAGCCGGAGAGGATTTCGACGAGCCGGCGGCACATCTTTGAGACCAATGACATCGGCAAGCTCAAAAAATACTTCCTGTGACTTTGCCGCATGCGCCGCCGACAGTTGTCGCGTACCTCTTCGGTCGATCCGTCCCACCTCGTATGAAGAGATGGAGAGATGGAGAGCACCGGCACAGACGCGCGCGAATCCGTCGCCGCCGTCTGAGAGAGGAAGTGAGCGAACGGAAACTCCCGGGCGTCGCAATACATCCGCCAGGATTGTGGCAACGACGGTCGAGTCTGCACACTCTTTGAAACTGTTCGGAGCAATGAGTATTTTCAATTCCGTCCCATGCTAGTGCCGGCTCCAAAAAGTAATCTTGTGTTTTGCCTGAACGGGGATATGCTTCGACGCGGCCGCGAGCGTCATCCCGAGCAAGCGAAGCGCGTCGAGGGAGAGTTCGCGGCCTTGCTCAGCATGACGTCCAGTAAATGAAAATGCAAGTTCACTTAATTGAAATGGCACCAGAATCTTCTCCTTCGTTGCCTATACCTGCCGGATACGTGAGTCGGTGTTATAGCCCTGTTCACCGAACGGCTGCAGCTTTTCAATCCAGATTTGTTCCAACAATTCGAGTTCGTCATTTAGATTGAAGTTGGGATCGTCTTTCACTTTGACGACTTCCAGGATCTCAAAGACAAAGTGATCAGATCCATACTGATTCCATTCTTTCTGCAGTTCGGCATTTCGATGACTGCCCATGGCCAGCATGAACTTGTGGCTGTTCAGCGGTCCTTCCAGATTCAAGCTGCTGCCGAGAAGCACTTTTCCGTTTGCCGTATTCTTGATCTGAAAAACGCCCGATGGTTTTTTCCGTTCCTTATACTCGCGTTTGATTTCTTTCAGTGATTTCATCCCGCTGTCCTTTTTCACTTTCATTAATGCGTTCGTATGCGGCGCTGGTATTGCCGCCGGAGGTTGCAGCACTCGATAGATATTTCCTTTGCGTTCCATGATGCCTTCGTCAACAAAGATCCGTCTGATCGCGCAATAGTCCGGGCATGTTTCTTCAATGATCGTATCGACCTCTGACTCCGTGTACACCCGATGTGAATCGAATTGCTTCAGTATTTCCC
>JAPLFO010000019.1:0-11343 GCA_026390635.1 Ignavibacteriales bacterium | reverse complement strand
TTCCCGCACGATGATCAATCGTTTTTTGTACTGGGACGGAAGTCGCTCCACACGGCCGTTTTTTACGAATGCCTTGAGTACTTTGCCGCGATAGCGTTCAACACGCTCCTCTTGAAGATACTGCTCCGGATTCGAGAACGTCGTCAGATGACGAAGTGTCTGTCCGAAGATACCCGCATTCAGCGAATAGACGGCATAGTATTGTTCCTTCTTCTTCGCAACCAAACCCGCCTTTTCCAGCTTTGCCAGGTGAAAACACACTGTCGACGGCGCCAGATTACATCGCCGGGCCAGTTCTTCAACACATTGAGGCTCCTGAAGGGCTTGAACCAGTGTCAATCGCGAACTATCGGCGAGTGCCTTCATTATTCCAACGCTTTCTGCAATTTCCACAATGTCTCCATATTTGATTCGACACATATCGAATCAAATATAGCAGATCTCGGGACATTTGTCAAGGCCCTTTTCTCATGGGCGCTCCTGCAGCATGGAATTGCCGGACCGCCAATAGAAACGGCGAAGTTATAAGCTTCGCCGCGATGATAGAACCCTCTTCACCGGTACAGCTGTCTTCCTTTCCAGATTTCTCACTTTATGAAACTTAATCTGGCGCTCACACTTCTGTCTCCTGCGACAAGGCGGTAGAAATACGCGCCGGAAGCCGCGGTCTTTCCCTTTTCATCCGTTCCATCCCACCGGACAGCATATGCACCGGCAGGAAGTTGCCCACGCACAAGCAGCCTCACCAGTCTTCCGTTGAGATCGTAGATGCCCAATTCATGTACTACTCCATCGGTTTGTGGAGCAACACGAAAGGAGATGATTGTCGATGTGTTGAAAGGATTGGGAAAGTTCGGCAATAATTCCATCGCGGACGGAAGCATCGTTTCCGTATGCGGTTCGCCGACACCAGTCAGCAGCGAAGGGCCGTTTCCTTTCGATTGCCCGATCGAATCTGCCATATACAGATTCACGAACCGGGGCCGCATCCATGACTGACCCGCGTACGAGCTCTTCCATTCTTCATCCGTCAATCGTTTGAAATTGGAACTCACGTACTCATAGTAGCTCATCACCGGACCGGCATACGTTTGATTCACACCATCCGCATTTTCCATGATGAAAAATCCCATGTTCACCGCACCTGTACCCGCATGCAGCACCCAGCCGACAGGATTTCCCGCTGCATCTGTCGGACAGGTATGGACATCCGCAACAATCCAGTCCTTCCCGGTGAAACCATCTTCACGCTTGAAGAACAATTTGTAGTACCACCCGTCATACATTACTCCGCATATCAATTGCTCGGAAACCATGCTTCCAAGGAAGCGCTTCTCCTGGACGGAGAATGGTGCATGGCTGCGCTCTTTTTCCGCGATACGGCCGAGCGTGTCGGCAATCGCAGCAAGAAATTCAAAATACTCAATTGCTGCCGGTGGCACATTCGAGACATCTGCCTGGAGTCGCCGAAACTTATCAGCACCGATATCGCCCAGCTTCTTCAGTGCACGATAAAATTCCGGAATCGGTTCCACATAGCCGTCCGGGTACGAACACGTCGTTCCGCCGGTATACGACTGCTTCGCGTAGAGAAGATTATCATGGCGAAGCTGCGACCACGATGCAAGCTGTGTATTCATCTTCTGCTGCCACCAGGCGGACGTTTGCATCGGCAGAGGAAAAGCACTGCGGTCTGCAGGAGGATTCAGGGAGCGAATTACGTTCAGCCAGGCATGATACAAATTCGCGTTCCAGAATGCCGTATCGTAGCCGGCGATCAAATACCGGAGGCTCGCAAGATTGGAAGCATAGTGATACTTGTCCAGCTCCGGGGTAAGCAACTGCGCCGCAGCATCATTGCCGATTGCAAAAAGGATATCGAGCGTGGACGGCAACGGCCGCCATATTCTCACACCATTGTAGAGAATATTGTCATAGACAACATTCCCCGCGGCATAGGAATCGACGACGAAGCGCTGGCCAAGAAGCAGGAAGGATGAGGCCGGTTTCAGTTTGTCCGGATTCAACGCAGAGGATATGAGAATCTGCGAGTTGATGCGCTGAAAGGCGAATGACTTTGTCTTCAATGAATCCTGAAAAGTGCTGCATCTCGGGAGAGAAAGAAAATCCGCCGCGCTGCTTCCCGACACCGACTGCCGGACATCCGTCAATTGCGGAAGCGTGACATTGTCCGCCTCGCCTGCAAAGAGAGCGATGATGGAATCGATTTGATTGAGCGACACCAGTGCGTTTGCCCCTTGCATCGCCTCCTGCAGCAGCAACGCATCGATGATCTGCCGCTGAATATCCGTCTCCGATTGGGCAGGTGTCACATTGTCCGGAGCGATGAGATAGAATTCCGTTTTGCCGAGCCATATCATTGCCCGAAAGTAATGCTGTAAGTTGACCGTCAGCGTGTAGTGACCACGGGGAGTGAATTGGCTGAAATCAATCCAACGCGGCGTACTGGAGAATAATGGATAGGTACCTGCCTGAGCGCCGGCAATTTTATTCAGCAATGTCGTTACGACTGATTCCTGATCCGGAAAAACGCATGCTTCCATTCCGCCAAACAGGCGCAGCGGCACCGTAAGGTAGACGTCAAGATCCTTCAGCATGACGAACATCTCCGGTCGGTCCGAATATTTCTGCTGCAGCAGCGGAATCTGCGCATGAAGTCGAGTCAAGAGACGCTCAACCTGCTGCACGAGGATCGTTTGCTCGACATTCATGAGAATAGCATCGTACGAATTATGCACGGCATGAAGAAGTGCGTCCGTGGTCACGTACACCGGAAGGTCTTTATGGTAGATGTCAAGATACGCGTGGCCAAATGATGGATAACTCAGCCTCTCTGTGACAGCAAATCCATTGTTACTCAACAGACTGGATTCATAGGCAGTGAGCCCGTATTTCAACCGGACAGAATCCAGATACGTGCCCGGAGCCGCCGTCTTCACTCTTGGTTGGAAGTTCCCGGCGGGATACTGGGACAAGAGCTCGGCCGAATTCATGTTTTGATGTGAGGCGAGAAAGGCTTTATAATCCGAGAGTACAAATGACGCTTGTGGTTGTGCAGACGAATTCGTTTCCATCGCAAAGAAAACGAGAAGCAACAAAGAGAGACGGTGCGTTCTCATAAATACCTCCGTAACCATGGTACCGCGGTCGAACACTCCTGCACTCAGCGGTGCATCCATACTGTACAAATTTTCGCTTTCGATTCCCAACAGACAAGTGCTATCACGGCACAAGAGCAGGCCGGTTTACGGGTTCAGCAAGAATTTATCATAGACTTCGTTCGTTTGCCTGTCCACAACGTCGAACAGTTGCGGAAGAATATCCAAAGACAGGTCGAGATACTTCCAGGCATCTTCATTGATATTCGGCACATACCGTTCGCCGCTGCTGCCCAGCTTCATTGCATGGGCAATCACATCAGCAAAATGGACAATGGTCGTATCTTTCCGATACAGATTTGCAACGGTCGGTTTGTGGTGATCGGCGATGATTTCTTCCAGACTTGGAGGCAGCCGCCAGGAGTTGATCAGAGCGCTTCCCACGGCAGCATGGTCAAAACCCAGGATGGCCCGCTCCGCCCGATACATCAACTCCCCCGTCCGCTCCATATAGTTCATGATATCCATCGTTTTTTCCGGCAATCGGTCGAAGATGATGAGGCGACCGATATCATGGAGTATCCCGGCAACAAAAAAGCGTTCGATATTCGGTTCTTTGCAGCAACTCGCAATCGCACGCGCAGCAACACCGCAGCCCACGCTGTGCATCCAGAACGATTCCATGCTGACGAGATTGTCCGGGACCGTTTCGAACGAATCCATGACCGACGTTGCAAGGAGAAGATCGCGCACTTGTTCGATACCGACCATCTGCACCGCGCGCGATACTGTATCGATCTTCCGCGGAAAACCAAAGAAGGCACTGTTGACAATTCTGAGCAGGCGCGCGCTCAATCCCGCATCCTGACTGATTATCGAACTGACATCCCCCACCGAGGAACGATGGTGACCCATTGCCTCCATCAGTTTGGAATAGACCAATGGGATCGTGGAAATTCTCTCAGAGCCGATCACCAATGCCGCAAGACTATTGTCCATTGCGCAGGCTCCGCATTTTTGTTTTGGCCAGATGAAGAATGGACAACCGGCGCAATTCGTCCACCAGCGGAGTAGAATTCACGTTGAATTTAAAGAGCTCGGCAGCTTCGACGGCCGCCTGATCGAGTGCCGCCAGTGTTGAACCTTCCTGCAGAGCACTATCCGTGGGATTGTCCGAGACCAGAACTTCAATAATTCCCCACGTTCTCAATGCCTGAATGCCCCGCTCCGCTATGACACTGCCCTCCGGAAATAGGACTCTTCCATGGACGTCTTTCACAGTCTCTGCCAGCACCATTCCAGGTGCCAATAAATCAATGGATAATTTTTTTTCCATGAATCAGATTCTACTGAATGAACTTCGGCTCACAAGAGATTCCAATTGGATTAGGTTATTAATATTGGAAACTCAACGCGGAATGTCAAATTCCTGGTGCCGAAATTTGCAAGTGGTTTATCAAACTTTCATCCGCGTCGTCGCGGATGCAAACAGAAGACACACGATTGAGGCGGCTGCACACAAAGTACGGAATTGGTTGAGGGCGTGGTTGGGGCGAAAAAAAGGGATCTTGTTCAAGAAGGCAGTTTGGTTACTGGAAAAGGTACTTTCCGGTATCACATATATTGGTCGACAATTGCGCCGAGAAAGAATTTTTTCCAGTTCCCCTCCCGACTGTATGCGAGTGTTGGAATACGTTCACCCACTGGCAGAGGAAAATATCTCTGCCGGTTGTGAACCGGTCTGGCCGTCTCTTCCTGCCGCTCTTGACCGGTGGGAAAAGTGAATTGTGACGGTGAAAAGTATTCCGGCGAAGCCGAAAGCAGTTTTACATTCATATATAAAGTACAGAATTCATCCTGACGAACATAACTTTCTGCCAACCTCGGTTTGCGCGGGACTGGGATCAAGATTGCTTCGGTCGCTTCGCTCCCTCGCAATGACCATCTATTTTGAGATGACTTCTAATAAGTAACGAAAAAAAGGACAAACTTTCAAGTTGAATTGCAACTATCGATTGGAAGTCCCATCAATTCTCCTTACTATAAGCAATATATTGCCAGTGATCACAGGTACGACCGGACACGGCGCCGGATGCCGGTATGGAGATAGACGAGAGGTTATTCATGGATTTGAAAAAAAACGCACAGTGGCTGTTTCGAACTCCAGGGAACTGGGATGGCGAAGTCTTGGAGCGACGGGCAGAGGTGCTTCACATCTCCCATCTCTTCATCATCATTGGGTCGATGGTGTACCTACTGATGCCTGCGTCTCTCTTGGCCGGACAGACCTCCCTTGTGCTCCTGACACTCGTCATCGGGCTTGCCGGTTCATTCCTGTTGCGTTTCGGGATGATCAAGTCAAGCGGAGCGTGGACCGTCACAATGCTGTGGCTGATGTTCACGGTCGGATCCATGTCGGAAGGCGGCGTGCAGTCCAGTTCCTTCGGCGCCAATATTGTCCTGATTGTATTTGCCGGCTTGACGTTTGGCCGCAGCATGGTGCTGGTGATCGCGCTGATCACGATAGCCGGGGGCGGAGCTACTGTCTATCTCAGTCAACACCATCTGCTTCCTGTTCCGGCCCTGGTCTACTCCGAGATGAATATCTTTCTCGACTATACGGTGGATTTAATCCTGACGGCACTGCTGACAGGTATCGCCATCCGCAGGATTGATGATTCGATGCATCGCGCGGAGATGGAATTGCGGGAACGGCGGAAGATCGAGACAGCGTTGCGGGAAAGTGAATCTGAAAACCGTGCAATCGTCAATTGCATACCCGATCTTCTCTTCCGTATTAACAGGGAAGGCGTTATCAAAGACTGTCGCGTTCCGGAAAATCTTGCCGCTTCCCACGACGCGGCACACTACATGGGAAAGACCGTTGCCGAGATTCTGCCGCCGGACGTCCATGGAACAGTTATGGCGGCCATTGAGGATGCGATCCGCACAAAAACAGACGTGGTATTCGAATACGATGCAATCATACGCGGCGAACAGCGCCGATTTGAAGACCGGATTGTACCGCTCATGCAGGATGAAGTGCTTGCGGTCGTTCGTGATATCACCGCACGCCAGCAGGCGGATATGCAGATCAAACATTCGCTGGAAGAAAAGACGGTGTTGCTGAAGGAGATCCATCACCGTGTAAAAAACAATCTGCAGGTGATCACAAGCCTTCTGAGTATCCAATCCGACGGCGTGAGCGATCCGGCCGCAAAAGAGATAATCCGCGAAAGCAAGAATCGTGTCCGATCCATGGCGCTGGTTCATGAACGGCTCTATCAATCGGACAATTTGGCGCGCGTGCATTTGCAGGATTATGTGTACCGTGTCGCAACGTCACTGATCAGTACCTACGGTCGCTTCGATGTCCAATGCATCGTCAATGCCGAGGATGTTTATCTCGAAATCGACACGGCAATTCCCTGCGGCTTGATCATCAACGAAATGATTACGAATTCGCTGAAACATGGATTTTTGCCCGGAAGCGGAGGTGCCATCACCATCGGCATGCGCCCGGTGGACGGGAACATGTTGGAGCTGACGGCAAGCGACAACGGCGTCGGTATTTCCGGCAGCACGGATCTCAATTCCTACACTTCGATGGGAATGACACTGATCACCAGTCTGACAGAGCAATTGCGGGGAACCATCGAGGTCGCATCCAACCAGGGCACACATTTCTGCCTGCGGTTTCCGGCATAGCACAGACGAAAGCCGGGTCGGGTGATGACCCCGAACGATGCCGGCATCACTCACCCTTCTCAGACCGCTCACTTCCCTTCTATGCCATCGCCTTCAGCTCGGCGGTCTCCGTCGCAGTGAGAATTTTTTCCAGATCAAGCAGAATTAATAGCCGGTCCTCCAGCTTGCCGACTGCGGTGATGTACTCCGCATTGATTCCAGCGACAATCGACGGAGGCGGCTCTGTCACGCTCTTGGGAATCCGGAGAACTTCGCTGACGGCATCGACGATGAATCCAATGGTGCGCCCACTTAGTTCGACAACGACGATCCGGGTATTCTTGTCCTGCACCTTCCGGTCCATACCGAACCGGCGGCGCATATCAACGATCGGAATGACCTTGCCGCGGAGATTGATGACTCCATCCACATATTCCGGTGCATTCGGCACACGTGTCACCTCCAGCGTGCGGATTATTTCCTGCACCTTCAGGATGTCCACGCCAAACTCTTCACTACCAATCTCAAAACTCACCAACTGCAGAAGCTCTTCACTTCCCTGAGTCTTTGCTTTTACGTCTGTGCTCATAAAATAATTCTCCATTGAAAATAGTAATACACTCGGATCGATCAAAACTCTTTTTACCGATCAGTGTCGCCCGCCGATACGCGGTGTAGAGCCTTTGGTCGCCGTCCGCGTATGGCTTTGCACCTGGTGCTGCGGGCGGTGTTCGTCGCGCCGGTGTTCGCTCGTGCCGAGATTAAACCGTTCCAGCAGTGTCTGCAATTCTTCCGTCAGTTTGTTCAAGTCATCGGCTGCCCGCGCAATCTGCTGCGTCCCTTGTGCCGTTTCGCCGGTCACCGCACTGATTGCCTCCACATTCTTACTGATTTGTTCGCTCGCACTTGACTGCTGTTCGCTGGCAGCTGCTATCTGGGCGATCATGTCGGTCACTTTCTGGGATATCTCAACGATTTCTCCGAGAGATGCGCCGGCTTTGTCAGCCAGTTGCTTCCCGTTCTCAACTTCCGCGGTGCCCTGCCCCATTGCTTCCACAGCCCGCTTGGTTTCGGTTTGAATCTGCTTGATCATTCCTGCAATTTCTTTCGTTGCCTTGGTCGTGCGCTCGGCGAGTTTTCGTACTTCGTCCGCCACCACTGCAAATCCTCGTCCCTGTTCACCCGCACGCGCTGCTTCTATCGCGGCATTCAGAGCGAGCAGATTTGTCTGATCCGCAATATCATCGATCACACCGATAATCTGTCCGATCTGATCGCTCGATTTCCCGAGATCTTGTACAGTCTGTGCCGACTGACTGACCACATCAGAGATGCGCTTCATGCCATTCACCGTTTCGACGACAACGGCGCCTCCCTGTTCTGCCGCCTGCTTCGCCTTTCGCGCTGTTTCTGCCGTCAGCGACGCAGTTTTTGCATTTTCTACGATCGTGCTCGTCATCTCTTCCACAGCACTGGCAACCTCTGCCGCCTGACTGGTCTGCTCCTGTGAACCGGCGGCCATCTGTTCCGTGCTTGAACTGATTTCGCTGCATGCACTGGCGACGGCGCCGCTGGTCTCCATCACCTTCGTCAATGTTTCCCGCAAAGACCCCGTAAATTTGTCGAACGACCGCTGCAAATCCCCGATCTCATCTTTCTGATCACTATTGAATTGTGAATTCAAGTCCGCATTATCGATATTTGTGATGAGGGCATTTATCGGCCTGCTGATGATACGGGAGATGAAAATTCCAAGACCGAGAGCTATCAGTATACCGACGATGACAAAAATGAGCATTTCACGCGCAGTGGCCGAGCGCTCTTTGTCTGATTGTTTGTCGAGCTCTTCTGCAATGCGTTGATTCACGACAATGAGTTCGGCAAGATTTTTCCGGCTTTCTGTAATAGGAGCAAGGCCCGCCCCGAATATCAGTGATAGTGCTTCCTCATTTTTTTTCTCGTTGATCAAGTCCACCGCATGCTGTACTATCGGCTTGTACTCACTCCAGGCATCCCGGAATTTTTTCAGGCCTTCTTCTTCTTCCTTAACGAGTTTTGTCGCGGCGTACTTATTGGTCAACCTGTCAGTTGTTGCAGTTAGTTCGTTAATTGTTGCAAGGTACTTCTGCTTCAATTCTTCCGACGGGGCATTGGCTGCAGCGAGCAAATTTCCGCGCATCGTCAAGAGGGCACCATTTGCCTCGCCAAGATCAGCAATCGGAATCAATCTATCCTGATAGAGTTCATCCTGAGAATCGCCGATGAGGCTAATACCGGTATACCCCACGTAGCCGATAAGACCGGCAATAAGTGCGACCAGAACAAAGCCTGACATCAGCTTCGTTCCTATTTTAAGATTATAATACCAGTTCATGATACTAATTCCTTACTATAATGAGTGATTGCTATTCTCTATCGTCTGCCCAATATTGTTCAGATGTCGATTTTTGTGCAGACGGCAGACTCCGGGTACTGCGGTCAAGTGGTGGGGGGAAACGCAAAACGAACACAGAAAGTAAAAATTACTGGCCGGAATTCTGCAACAAGGTTACAGATCCCATAGATCGGGGTGATATGCAATACCCAAAAAAAACAAACCCTGCAAGTTCTTGACCTGCAGGGTTTTGTCGTACCAAAGGTCGGACTCGAACCGACACCCGGGGTGAGCCGGACTGGATTTTGAGTCCAGCGCGTCTACCAATTCCGCCACTTTGGCTTGCGAATTTCGTCTAAAATCGAAGGTTGGGCCAGGCGTTTATCCCTTTTTTCTCCTCTTAGAGTAACCAGTGATGCAACCAGTAGTGCTACGCAAACCGTAAGGAAAATTTTCTATTGTACTGCCTTCGATGTCAATATATTGAAGTTTTTCCTCTAAGGCAAATTTTTCTTCAAGGCCATCATCTGCCGCTGGATAACCTCTCTACGATCCATTCTTTGGTGGAATCTCCTCACTCAAGTCGCGTTTGTGGAGACAACTCTGTAGACCCTTCTCAACTATAGGGTTCGGTTAACAGTGCGGCATCATGCAAGAGAAGGAGTACGGGAGTCGCTCCCCATAATCGGGCAGTCTAAAATCTCCCAATCATTTGCCATACTGAATAACATCGCCCTCGATAGTGTACGTCCTCGCGGCGATGAAATAGCCGGCGACAACACCGGCCGGTCTGACAATGAACGCCCCTATTCCGCCGAGCACAATGGGAATGGCACCGTCAACGAAAGTTGTCTGCCCCTGGACCTTCAGATTGATCACTGCATCACCTTTGGAGGAGGCCGTTTCATCACGCAGAACCTTCGCTATATCCGGCTCGGAAAGAGTTACCAAACTGAAAAGCGCAAACCACGCTTTCATCTCTTTTTTGAAATGCTTGACGATGGTGAACGGCTTTTCTGAAGTTGTTAAAGAAGCTGCCTTGTCATACCCCTCTGCGTTGAGATTAACGGTCGCGCACCCTGAACTGCCGATAGTCAAAACAAATGCGATTAGGAACGGAGCGATCTTCTTCACTGTAACCTCCTCCAATATATTCTTTGGTGAAATTCTGCCACTCAACTCGCGTTTTTGGAGACAACTCCTTAAACCCATATCATCTACCGGACTTCGTACATTGTCAAGAAAACAGACCACTCAACGATGGAGTCGTCGCTATTGCGCCGCTCTTGCAAGCATAGATCAAACGTGTGGATTAAAGATGGAATCTGAGTCCGAATGTAAAGTCTATCCCGGTGAAGCTGACAGCATGACTCTTAAGAGTCTTCACCTTGCTGTCGTATGGATTCATATGTGATACGGAGGGAACTTCTAATGCCCGCACAAATAATGCCGCGAGCTTTCCCTGTATGGAAAAGTTTCTTGCAATATAGTAGTCGAGACTTCCTCTGATGTTTGCTCCAACGGCTCCTTTCTCGACTGCGAAGGCATCCGTAGTTTGGCCATTCGCTGAACTGAAGATGCTCGACACGTGGCCGCCCACCGTCAACCAATTGTAACCGAGCCCAGCCCCGAGTGCAAACTCAAATCTGGACGAGAGTCGGAGATCCGCGGGAACGAAGACGTATTCAACAATAATGTTGAGAGATGTTGCGCGGGCGTATTCGACCTCGGAATCCTTCCCGCTTATTTCCTGTTCAGGAATCTTCTTCCTTTCCAAACCCACGCGGAGTTGGTCGGTCAGATTATACTCTGCACAAAGGTTCCACGTCAAAGGTGAAGAATGGTCAACGGGATAATCTACTGAACCGAAAAACCAAACGTTGACCGTTCCGCCAAAACCAGATGCGTTGAATGCATCGATAATGTCGCTATTGGTGTGCGCTGCCTTCCACCCTCCATTCAGTGATAGATGATATTTGCATGGCGAATATTCATATACGGCGGCTTTGTCTTGACTGATCTTATTCAAATGAGTCGGAAGAGTTTCACTGTTCTTCTGATTCATAAAACTCATCAAACCAGGCGGCGGCAAGAAGGGAAAAATCGCTCTCTTCTTCAGAATTGGCACTGTTGCCTGGTAGGTTTCGCAATTCCCTTTGATAA
>JAPLFO010000024.1 GCA_026390635.1 Ignavibacteriales bacterium | reverse complement strand
GTTCGGTGATTATGCTCGGCATCCTTGCGTCCGGCTTCTCCACGATGGAGGGAATCCTGTTGTCTCTCTCCTCAATATTTGCAAATGATTTCTACAAAAATGTAATACCGTTCGGGAAACTCACGGAAGAGGAACGGAAGAAAAAATTGCTGCGCGTCAGCAAAACATTTCTTGTCATTCTTGCGCCGGTGACCTTCGGTCTTGCCTATCAGCAAATTGTCGATCCCTCTCTCTCCGTTGCAATATTTGCGCAGAACGGTGTGTATGCGGTGGTGGCCGCGACGTTTGTACCGATCCTTTTTGGTATTTTTTCGAAGCGCGCAACGGGGAACGTGGTGTTCATCGCTTCCGTCATCGCGCTGCTGGTCCACTTCGGAATGTACTATGGCAAAATAACGATGTACTACAATAACCCGGCAGTGCCGGCGACGTGTGCACTGCTGACGAGTACCGTCGTCGCCCTCGTCGGCGTGAAGGTGGCCCCGAAAAAAGAGCAGAAGTAAAAGACTTTGCGTCAACATAACTCACAATCCACAATGTTTTTCACTGTAACATTTTATTGGAGGTACCATGAAACGTTTTCTCGCTCTCCTTACCCTGTGCACCCTTATCGCCGTCACGGGATGCAAAAAAGATGACAGCACCGATACACCGGTAACACCCGTCACGCCTACCGATGAAACAGGCGGACTGGTCGGAACCTGGGTCTCGGCTGGTGCGAATGTCGCTCCGTTGCTGAGAACATATTTCAAAACAGATTCTGTGATAGCAACATTCACGAGCGATTTGAAATACACCGTGCTTCAGTACGACTCAGGCAAGGCTGTCCAGACACTTGGCGGTACCTTCGCCTATACAAAGTCGACAAAAGACACATTGAATGGAACGATCTACTCCATTGTTGCAAGCCAGGCAACCCCGACAACCTTGATTGCCCGCGGCATCTATGTTGCCGATAAAGTCGCCGCACCGAACAAATTGTACTACGAAGTCGTTGCAGACGGCGCTGGAACCGCTCCCACCCCCGCAACCGGACTCGCATCGACAAAATCCACAACGGGGCTTAATCTGGCTCTGTATGGCCTGAGCAATGTTCAGAAGTATGTGAAACGCTGATAGGCGGCAACTTTTTGAATGCTCCGGCGGAGCGACGTGTTCGTTTCGCCGGAGTCTTTTCTCATTAATGGATTTACGGGATTTCACGCCATGAAAACTCTCACTGCAATTTGTTTGACTATCTGCTGCGGGGCCGGCCTCTGGGCGCAGACAGAAAGCGGGACGGTGGGCCACACGCGGATCATACCCTGGCAACAGGCAGGCGTCATCGACACGATGCAGCCCGGCTTTCCAAAGGAACCGCCGAAAGAACTCCAGTTCCTGGCCCTCTATTATACCCATGCGGTTGCGACCGACTTGTACAGCCAGAATGCCTTTTCCGGCGAGATTATTGGGCGATTATTCGGAGCCAATAAATCGGATGTTGGAAGAAATACGGCAATCTATTTTGAGCAGCGACTGCTTCCGTTTTTCTTCTATCAGCCGAAGCTGTTCAACGGCAAAGTGATTCTCCGCACCTCCTTTGAGATTGACTGGACGTGGGGCGATGAATCGTATCTCTACGGCGGCAACCGGGGAGGTGCATTCAATGCCGATCGCGTCAATATCCAGACGCAAAATGTAGAAGTGGAACTCCTGCCGTATGAGGGATGGGCGGTCAACATCGGTATGCAGCGCCTGTACGATACTCCGTACAATCCCTATCGTACCAGTGTTTCGACACTCCTGAACACAGGATACCGTCTGGCCTACTGGGGAAGCGACGCGACGGGAATCAGTGTCCGCAAGGATTGGGACTATATGCGATTGAAAACCGGTTTCTATCAGTTGTATGAGCGGGATCCGGAACTGGACAATGATGTTGTGTTGTGGGAAGGCATGTTCGAGAATGATATCACTCCGCTCTGGAAACAGGGCATATCGTTCTGGTATGTCCGCGATCGCGCAAACGGACAGGCCGGGGTTTCCACGATTAACGAAGGATTGAACAGTGAACTTGTCGACTGGAACGGCGCATTCAAGTTTTCATTTCCCTACAGCAATCTGTCGGATCCGGAAAATAAATATCGGGCAGATATCTATTGGATCGGAACGTTTTGGAGCGTGAATCCGGAATTCACGATGGCACGATGGGGTATGTCGGGATTTGTGATGTCAAATTTGGGGACGGTGGAATATCACGATCAAGGGAAATGGAGAAAAACTGCCGACGTCTTTGGTGTCGCCGCAAATGTTCGCGGCGGCTATCGCTACGGGCAGACGGCCGATGACGCAATCACCGCAGATCTGCTCTACACGACCGGAGATGATAATGGAACGTCCGACAAAGAATACAGCGGCGTGATGACGAGCAATACGTGGGGATTTCCTGGAGCGATATTTGTCGGCACGGGATCCTACATCCTGCTCCCGCACGGGAATGTGGTGAATCGGTACATAGCCGCTATCGGTGATATTTCCAATATGGGATTGGGAACAACGGCACTCGTACTCAATGCCTCCTATGGTGCAATACCGAACAAACTCTCCCTGAAGGCAGGGGCCGCCCACGGCATTTCCAACGTAAACCCGAAAGGCGGAGCATCGACGATTGGTACGGAGGTGAATGTGCGGGCGGTCTATAATCTTGGTGTGTTTTTAAGTGTTGAATTTCACGCCGCCTATATGTGGCTGGGTGATTTCTATGACAGCAAACTGATCAACGCCAACAGAGCATCGCGTCCTGATGATCCTTGGACGTCTATGCTTATTTTTCGTTGGCTCATATTCTGATCTGATGGAGACGATACTATGAAACTGCTATCACTGCTTGGACTGCTGGGAGCACTGACGCTGATGGCGTGCCACCCCTACCCGGAACTCCGTCCGATGGAATACGAGGACCTCCAGTACCCCTCTCCGGTTCATTATGCCGCACTTGCGGGCGGAGTAAACCTCGCCTATACCGATGAAGGTCAGGGTTCGGAAACAATTATCTTCATTCACGGGTTGGGCAGCTATCTGCCGGCATGGAAGAAGAATATCGAAGCGCTCAAGGGCACGTATCGCTGCATCGCGATAGATCTTCCGGGCTACGGAAAATCATCGCGCGGGCGCTATCCCTTCACGATGGAATTCTACGCCGATGTTGTTGTCCAGTTGATGGATCATCTTCAGATTCCGTCGGCTGTGATCGCAGGTCACTCCATGGGTGGTCAGATTGCTATGACGACAACGCTCAAATATCCCGGACGTGTGCACAAACTCGTCCTTATTTCAGCGGCGGGATTTGAATCTTTCACTGACGGAGAGAAACAGTGGTTCCGTGATATTGCGGTGCCCGAACTGACGAAGAATGCGACGCCCCAACAGATCCGTGCGAATGTTGTCCAGACATTCTACAACATGCCGGCGGATGCCGAATTCATGGTCACCGACCGCATTGCCACACGGAAAGCCAAGGGGCTGGATGGATACGCATATACCGTTGCCCAGTCGATCAAGGCCATGGTCAATCAGCCCGTGATCGGATTGGTGGAGAAGATTACCCAGCCGACGTTGATCATCTACGGTGAGAATGACAATCTGATCCCGAATCCATTTCTTCATGCCGGAAAAACAAAAGACATTGCGGACATCGGACATGCAACCGTGAAGAATTCGACGCTGGTAATGATTCCCGAGTGCGGCCACTTCGCCCAGTATGAACATCCGTCGGAAGTGAACAGCGCCATTCAAAAATTCCTGCGGTGAGCATGGACAGCGTCGGCATCGTCTCCGTCGGAACGTATCTTCCCGACACTGTGATGACATCGAAAGAAATTGCAGCGGCCACCGGCTTGTCCGAATCCGTCATCCGCGACAAATTCGGCATTCATCAAAAGCATGTCGGAAGTCCGGGCGATCATCCAAACGCAATGGCCGTAAAGGCCGCGCAGGATTGCCTTTCGAAGACGGACATCAAAGCAGACGAAATTGACGTCATTCTCTGCACAACAGAGGAGTGGAAGGAATATACACTCTGGACAGCCGGGGTGAATCTGGCGCATGAAATTGGCGCCGTGCGGGCATGGGCGATGGACCTCCATGCGCGGTGCGCCACGACCGTGGGTGCCATGAAAATTGCCCGGGACCTGATGCTGGCGGATCCTGAAATCAACACGATACTAATTGCAGGCGGATACCGGGTCAGTGACTTCATCGACTTCAAAAAAATGAGATCGTCTTTTTTGTTTAACATTGGCGCCGGTGCAGGAGCAATGCTGCTGCGCCGTCATTGGCACAGCAATCATCTTCTTGGCGCCCACCTGATGTGCGACGGATCGATGAGCAATCATGTGTTGGTACCAGCTAGCGGTACAAAGCACTTTCCGACAGACGAGGCCGTTGCGGAAGGATTGTTTACACTGGACCTCGTGGAACCCGATGCGATGAAGAATCGCCTCAACGAAGTGTCCATGAACAATTGGATGAAGTGCGTGGACGAGGCCTTGAGAAAAAGCGGGCGGAAAAGCGACGGCGCGCCCTACACTCGCAACGACATCGGCTATTTGAATATTCTTCTCATCAAACCGTCTGCGCACCGGGAGATGCTCGATCGCCTCGGCCTCAACGAAGAGCAATCATCCTACCTGTGCGAGATCGGGCATATCGGTGAGCAGGACGCGATGTTCTCTATCATCGAAGGAGAGAAATCAGGGCGACTGAAGGATGGCGACCTGATGCTCACTATTGCCGCGGGCATCGGATACGTGTGGGCCGCCGGGTGTGTGCAGTGGGGACGTGCACTGCGCGTGTAATGACTACTTCAAAGGAGAGATGTATGCGTTTACAAAATAAAATAGCATTAATCACCGGTGGAGCTGCCGGCATTGGAAAAGCAACCGCCGAACGGTTTGCAGAAGAAGGCGCGACGGTCGTCCTCTGCGATGTGAATGAAACTGCCGGCAATGCACTTGCGGCGGCACTCGGCAACAACGCTTCGTTCTACAAAGTAAATGTTGCTGACAGAAAAGAAGTCCAAACATGGATTGATGCCGTGGTGCAGCGCTACGGCCGCATCGATGTGCTCGTCAACAATGCGGGCATCGTGCGGGATAGTATGTTCGTGAAGGTGAAAGACGGCGAGCTGGTCAAGCAGATGTCGGAGCAGGATTTTGATCGGCCGGATCGATATCCTGGTGAACATCGCGGGCATCACGGCCCGCATCCCGACGGAAGAGATTTCCCCCGAGCAGGTGCGGCGGCTCACCGAGGTGAACTACCACGGCACGTTCTGGATGTGCAAGGAGGTCGGCAGGATCATGCTCGCCCAGGGCTGCGGCAATATCGTGAACATGTCGGCCCTTGGCGGCGGTCTCCTCGGAACCGGCCGCGGCAATGCGGCTTACAGCGCGACCAAAGGCGCCATCGCGGCCCAGACGAAGGAACTCGCTTGCGAATGGGGCGCAAAAGGTATTCGCGTGAATGCCGTCGCCCCGGGATTCACCGCAACTGAAATTCTCAGCGCCATGCCCGAAAAGGTCATCGACGGGATGAAAGCACGCACACCGCTTGGCCGGCTCGGTAATCCGCGCGATATCGCGAATGCATATCTCTTTCTCGCATCCGACGACGCTTCATTTATCACGGGCGAAACCCTGCGTGTGGATGGTGGTCTCGTCGTTGGTACATAACGCCCCGCAATGAGTGTTGTCCATGATTTGTGAGATGGCGCGAAAAATAATCCGGATATCATGAACTGCTCTGAGCTTCTCACATCCCGTGCACGTCTTTCTCCCTCAGCAATTGCTGTAACAGATCATACAAAAAATGCATCGTACACCTACGGTGATCTTGAGACGAGATCGATACGGACTGCGGCATGCCTTTCAGGACGTCATCACGTCAGGCAGGACGACCGTGTTTGCCTGCTTGCGCACAACGGCATAGTCTCCGTTGATCTCTTGTTCGGATCGGCGCGGATTGGTGCAATTCTGACACCGCTGAACTGGCGTTTGACACCCGCCGAACTCCGCCCTCTTGTTGCTGATGCATCACCTGTGTTATTAATTTTCGGACAGGAGTGCATGGATCTGGCGGTGCAATCCGTCGATGGTTTGCATGTCCCCATCGCGTCGGTTGAAGAGTGGAGTTGTGCGATGGAACAGGTGGATGCGCCGGCACGTGCTCCGCTGGATCTTCCGGAAGAACATCCTCTGGCGATTCTCTATACGTCGGGCACGACGGGAATTCCCAAAGGCGCTGTGATCTCGCACCGCCAGGTGCTGTGGAATTGCATCAACACAGTAATCAGCTGGGGACTTGCAGCTTCTGACGCGGCACCGATCCTGACACCGATGTTTCACGCCGGCGGCCTCTTTGTCTTTCTCACTCCGCTACTGTATGTCGGCGGGCGTGTCATTCTCACCGCAGGTTTGAACCCCGAAGAGTCACTCGCACTCATCGAGCAGCAGCAGTGCACGGTTATCCTCGGAGTGCCGACATTGTTCCAGATCTGGCTCCAATCGCCTGTTGTCTCCAATACGAATTTTGCGGCTGTGCGATGGTTCATCAGCGGCGGTGCTCCGTGCTCCCCTGCACTTATCCGGCAATGGCGCGAACGAACGGGAACGATTATTCGTCAGGGATATGGACTGACAGAAGCAGGTGTCAACTGTTTCTCCATGACGGATGAGGAATCAATATCACATGCCGGTTCGGTCGGCAAGCCGATCTTTCACAGTTCCATGAAAATAGTCGATACGAATGGAAAGACCGTGCCGCCAGGAGAGACCGGAGAATTATGCATTGCCGGGCCGCATGTTTTCGCAGGATATTGGAACCGCCGGGAAGCAACAGATGAAGTGCTGCGTGATGGTTGGCTTCATACCGGCGATATGGCACGCTGCGATGGAGAGGGATACTTTTCGATTGTCGGACGGTACAAGGATATGATCATCTCCGGCGGGGAAAATATTTATGCGGCAGAAGTGGAGGCGGTCTTCAAAGAACATCCGGCGGTATCTGATGCCGCGCTCATTGGTGAGCCCGATGTGAAATGGGGCGAAGCAGGCGTGATGGTGGTTGTTCGAAAGTCAGGTGGATCATTGTCGTCCGGCGAGTTGTTTGATTTCTGCAACGGAAAACTGGCGCGCTACAAAATTCCCAAAAGGATTCTGTTTGCCGCTTCGCTTCCGACATCTCCATACGGAAAAGTGATGAAGAATGTATTGAAAGAAATTGTCCTGAAGGGAGAGGTCACGCTGTGATGAATGAAACCTCTTCCGCTCTGCAGACGTCGATTGAGACGCTGCCGGGAATCCGATGCCGATGCATCACAACATCCCGGCTTCGGACGCGTGTGCTGTTCTCGGGCCCGGAAGACGGAGAACCGGTATTGTTTCTCCATGGTAATCTGAGTTCTGCGACGTGGTGGGAGGAATCCATGCTCCGCCTGCCGCCGTCGTTTCGAGGCATTGCACCGGATCAGCGGGGATTCGGCGACGCTGATCCATCGCAAAAAATAGATGCAAGACTGGGGCTGGCGGATCTCGCGGAGGATGTGACCGCACTTCTCGACTCTCTTGAAATCGGTGCTGTCCATGTCGTCGGGAATTCGTTGGGGGGCTCTGTCGTTTGGCGATTGCTCGCTGAAGCACCAGGCCGTTTGCTCAGTGTCACGCTTGTAGCCCCCGGCTCGCCGTTCGGTTTCGGAGGAACAAAGGACGAAGCAGGCACGCCGTGCCAGCCTGATTTCGCCGGTTCAGGTTCGGGAATCGTCAACCGCAAATTCGTTCAACTCATAGCCTGCGGCGACCGCAGTACAGCATCGGCATTTTCACCAAGGAATCTTCTTCGGGCACTCGTTTTCCGGCCGCCGTTTGTTCCTGCGAGGGAAGAAGCGTATCTCTCCGCGCTCATGGAAATTCATCTGGGTGAGCACGATTACCCGGGGGATAGTGTGGAATCGCCAAATTGGCCGAATAGCGGTCCGGGAATCTACGGCGCTTCAAACGCCCTCTCTCCAAAATATGCGCTCAGTCCCGGTAAAATGATCAGCACGAATCCGAAGCCGTCTATTCTCTGGATTCGCGGTGCGGATGACCTTGCCGTTGCCGATGAGAGTGCATCTGACTTGGGGCGTCTGGGACAACTCGGCCTCATTCCCCGCTGGCCGGGCATCGATATCTTTCCCGCGCAGCCGATGCTGCGTCAAACCCGGAACGTTCTCGATACCTATGCAGCGGAAGGCGGGGCGTACCGCGAAATCGTTATTCCGAAAACAGGACATGTTCCGTTTATTGAAGCTCCGGAGGAATTCGATAAATCATTTCATCATTTTTTATTTCAACGGAATCTCCAGGTATGAGCAGACGGTGCGCACAAATAATATCCACCGGGCGCTACATCCCCGAGAAAATTGTCACGAATGACGATCTGAATGTATTGCTCGGGACCAATGTGGGCGACTGGCTTGTGGAAAATGTCGGCATCCGTGAGCGCCACATTATGCGTGACGATGAAACGACCTCCGACATGCTGGTTGCTTCCGCGCGTCAAGCCCTTGAAAGGGCGGATGTGAAAGCAGCGGATCTCGATTTGATCTTAGTTGCGACCGATACACCGGATTACATCAGTCCAGCCACTGCATCGGTCGTCCAGTCAAAACTCGGTGCAATGCGCTCCGGCACGTTTGATATTAATTGTGCATGTGCCGGCTGGGTCACTGCGCTGGACACCGCGGCACGATATATCGCAACAGACGCATCGATAAATACTGTGCTGGTCGCCGGCGGTTACGGCATGTCGAAATATGTGGATTGGACGGACAAATATACCTGCACATTGTTCGCGGATGGAGCGGCGTCAGCAATTCTTCGTGCAGAAGAAGAAGCTGGATTTCTTGCCGGAACGCTTGCCGCAGAGGGAAGTTATCATGACGCGCTGGGCATCTACACCGGCGGGACCTTGCATCCCGCGACACTTGAACGAATCAAGGAGTCGGGGAAGCCGCACGTGCAATTCGTGAGAAAATTCCCTGCAACATTCAACAGCGACAATTGGCCTCCGTTGATCCGGAAAACTCTGGCAAAAGCCGGATTGACCGTGGATGATGTGGGATTTTTTGTCTTCACGCAGTTGAATCTCCGGACAATTGAATTTGTGATGGAGAATCTGCAGCAACCCATGTCCAAGACGCATGCGATCATGGACAAATGGGGATATCTTGGTTCGGCGTGCATTCCTGCGGCGCTGGACGATGCGCTGGAACAGGGGAGAGGACCTCGGGCAGGTGATCTGGTTGTATTCTGTGCGACCGGCGGGGGTATGGCAATGGCAGTGAATGTGTGGAAATGGACGGCTCCGTAGCTCGACTCCGAGGAGTCGAGCTCGTTGAGATTTAGAAATTATTCTTGCCATAGTCCAGAGGATCTCGAATGATGCCGCAGGCATCATTCGGAAGCACACAGAGGCTTTACTCCCCAAGGGATCTCGATGGATGTTGTCGGCATCCCTCGGAAGAAAAGGAAGACCTCCCAAATAAGATCTAGGCTCTAACATCCGCAAAGGGTACATCTATGTTCATAGGCGACTACCTCGGCCGGCGCCAAATATATTCGCCTGACAAGCTGGCAATCATTGATGCCGGGAAAACACCCGAACTGCGGCTTACATTTCGCGAATTGAATGAACGCGCAAATCGTTTTGCGCAGTGGCTGCAAGGTGAAGCCGGCATTAGAAAGGGCGATCGCGTGGCGATCTTTGCCCGCGATGGCGTTGAACATCTTGATTGTTTTCATGCGTGCAGCAAGATCGGCGCAATTCATATAGCGCTCAGCTGGCGTTCACACTGGAAGGAAATTGCCGGTCTCATGGAACGAACGAGTCCAACCGTCTTTCTCTATTCCGATGAATTTCGCGAGAGTGTGGTGCAGCTTGCTGCCGCGTTGAAAGGAACACAGTACGAGATTCCGCACTTTGTTCATCTTGATGGAAAGGGCGTTGAAGGCAGTCTTGACTTTGCAGCACTTCTGAAGAATTCAACAGCAGAGCCTGCGCATTGCGAATCGGTAACGGAAAATGACACCGTCTGCCTCCTCTTTACCGGCGGCACAACCGGGCTTCCCAAGGGTGCGATGATCACGCATAAAATGATCAATTGGAATACGCTGAATACGGTCATCCACGATCTGACACATAACGATATCTATCTTAATGTATTTCCTTTGTTCCATGCAGGCGGGCTGTTCACCTATCTATCGACGCAAATCACATTCGGCAATACAACAATTCTGATGCGTCAATTTGATCCGGTACAGGTACTGTCGCTGCTGGAACGGGAAAAGGTGACTGTGTTTGCCGGTGTCCCGACAATGTACCAGGCGTTGACGCAGGCATCGAACTGGGAATCTGCCGATCTCACTTCTCTCAGGTTCTGTACCAGCGGCGGTGCCCCACTCCCGGTGCCATTGATTGAGAAGTATATGAGCGAGAAGGGAATCCGATTCAAGCAGGGATTCGGGATGACGGAATTTGGTCCGGGTGTTTTTGCTCTTTCACCGGACGATGCGAAGCGCAAGGCCGGTTCTATAGGCCGTCCGAATTTCTTTGTGGATGTCCGCGTCGTCGACGAGCAGGGGATTGATTGCACACCCGATCAGGTGGGAGAGTTGCTGCTGAAAGGGCCCAGCATGTGTGCAGGATACTACGGTGATCCCGAAGCAACCGCTACTGCTGTCGATGCGGGTGGGTGGTTTCATACGGGTGATGTCGTCCGTCATGATGCGGAGTGGTATTTTTACGTTTCCGATCGCAAAAAAGATATGTTCATCTCCGGAGGAGAGAATGTCTATCCGGTGGAGATCGAAAGCGTTCTCTATAGACACGCTGTCGTTGCCATGTGTGCTGTCATTGGAGTCCCCGATTCAAAATGGGGAGAAGTCGGAAAGGCCTGTGTCGTTCTACAGCCGGGTGCGCAGGTCGAAGAGAAGGAGTTGCTGGATTATCTGAAGCAGAATCTGGCGGGTTTCAAAGTTCCGAAAAGCATCGAATTCATGACGGCACTCCCGCTTTCCGGAATGGGAAAAATTCTAAAACGGGAGCTGAGAAAACAATTCAGCTCAAAGTAGCGGTGATATATTTTCCAATTGTCTACTCATCGACTCTGTGCTCTTCCGAATGATGCCTGCGGCATCATTCGAGATCCTCTGGACTGTGGCAATTCTTTTATCTCTGGGTTCAAAATTGAAAGGAAAGGATATCCAAAATGAAAAGACGAAAACTAGGCCGTGGAGTCTCGATCGTCGCGGCCGGGATGAGCAGCTTCGGAGTATTCCCGGGAAAAGTGTCACGCGACCTTTTTCTTGACGCCTATCTTGAAATGATAGGATGTGTTGACCGGGGGATCGATCCGAAGGACATCGAAGCGATCTATCTGGGAAACTACAGCAGCGACATTTTTGAAGGACAGGGTCACACCGCGCCGATTGTCGCCGATTGGATCGGTCTGACTCCGCGTGCGGCAGTGCGGATTGAAGATGCATGCGCAAGCTCCGGGGTTGCATTCCGGCAAGCGGTACTGGCGGTTGCATCCGGCGCATACGACATCGTTCTTGCGGGTGGGATGGAAAAAATGACCAATCTGCCGACGGAGAAAGTGACCGACGCGCTTGCCACGGCAGGGGACATGATGTTCGAGATTCCGGCAGGATTCACGTTCCCATCATTCTATGCCGTGATGGCGACGGCCTATGCCTCGCGCTACAATGTGGGACTGGAATTTCTCAAGCACGTGACGATTAAGAATCACAATAATGGTTCGTTGAATCCGAAAGCACAGTTTGGACAGAAAATCAGTGACCTGATGGAAGCGAAGAAGAAGGCAGCAGCCGCTAAAGGAAAGCCGGTGCCGGAGTGGAGTGACGAGATGGCGTTCCTTGCGGATGAGCGGGCGAATCCTACCATTGCCTGGCCGTTGCAGTTGTTTGATTGTTCGCCTATCTCTGACGGGGCGGCAGCAGTTCTCGTCGTAAGTGATGAAATCGCCCGGTCGCTCACGGATACGCCGATCCACATCATCGGTACGGGACAGGCAAGCGATGGTGCATTACATGCCCGCAAGGAACTCACTTCCATTGCATCGGCGCGTCTGGCCGTAGAAGAAGCATATACAATGGCGGGCATCGGTCCGAAAGATGTGGATCTTGCGGAAGTGCACGATTGCTTCACCATTGCAGAAGTGATTGCGACTGAAGATCTTGGATTCTTTCCCGTCGGCGAAGGATGCCGCGCCGTGGTGGAAGGAAAGACGCGTCGCGACGGTGGGAAGCCGATCAATACATCCGGCGGACTGAAGTCGAAAGGACATCCAGTCGGGGCTTCCGGTGCCGGGCAGGTCGTTGAGATTTGGAAACAGCTTCGCGGTGTTGCCGGTGAGCGGCAGGTCGACGGCGGTCCTTCGATCGGATTGACGCACAATGTCGGCGGAACAGGTCAAACGACTGTAGTCAACATTTTTGAGAGGAAATGACGAATGGAACAAAGCGGAGTGATAACTGCAGCGCTGTTCGAGAAGTCCATCGCCGAGAAAAAGTTGCTGGCATCAAAGAGCCGCTCGACGGGTGAGCTGTTTATACCGGCGCGGCCGGTAACACCGGAAACTGTTCTCACAGATATGGATTTGGTGCCACTATCGGGTCGCGGCACTCTTGCAGGATTTAGTGTTGTTGCGATTGCTCCCTCGAGCATGTTGAAAGCCGGATACGACCGGAAGAATCAGTACTGCGTCGGGATTGTGAAATTGGAGGAAGGTCCGTCGATCAGTGCCCAAATTCTGGGCGTCGATATCGCGCATCCAGAATCGATCAAGATCGGAACGTCTCTTGTGGTGGAGTTCATCGAGCGCGGGGAGGGAGAATCGAAGGGGGTCGCCCTCGCTTTCCGTTACAACGCGTAAACCGGTGATTTGTGTTTTCAGGGAAAATTGCCTACATATAGAAACAAAAACCCGGCGCTATTTTTTCAGTAAGAGCATGCACCGTGCGTGCGCCGTCGCGTGAAGGCGGAAATCCGTACCGGGATCAGGGGACTCTTTTATCAAAGCAGAAATGCAGCTGCCCGAAAACTATTCCGTCATCTATAAGAATGTTCGTCACGTCAATATCCGTGTCAATCGGATGCAGCAGGTACGTGTCGTTGCTCCGCTTCATTGCACAGGAGAAATCCTTGACGGGATTCTCAAGAAGAAAGAGAAATGGATTCAGAAACACCTCCAGCACTTTCGGACAGGAAAACCGCCAATCGCCATCGCAGAGGATGAGCTTCTTTACCGGGGATCTGCGTTCCGGATTGATATTCAGGATGAGTTGGGAGGAATTGTTGCGGTTGACGAAGCGGGCCGGATCGTACGGGCGGGAAAGTCGTTCCGAAGCCCGCATTATCGTTACCCATGGTACCGGCGCGAGGCGGAGGCATACTTTCGTACCAGGGTCCCGGGACTCGCTGCGAAGCATGGCTTTTATTTCAAGAAATTAACAATGCGCAGGCAGAAAACGAGATGGGGAAGCTGTTCGAAACAGAAGAGCATTTCACTAAATATTCGCCTGATCAAGGCGCCGATGTTTGTGATTGACTATGTGATTCTGCACGAACTTGTGCATACTGAATTTATGAATCATTCCAAAGCATTTTGGTCGCGTGTGAAAAGCATATGCCACGACTATTCCGATGCAATTCAATGGCTAAAAGATCATGGCAGTGAGCTGTAGCCGGCTGCCGAAAAAGCCCAATTGTGCGTCATTGCTTCGTGGCTCCGTTCCCCTCAATGACTCCCAAAATAGTTTGTCGGCGACCCGCTGGAAATCTGGTGAAGTAATGCCCGGGTGTTTCTGTGGGGTCTGGGGCAACGTCTTTCAAAATCTACAAGGAGGATGACTCGTGCGAACCGCTCTCTTCATTGCGTGCATGGTCTCGATGGCCGCGTCTGTGTCGGCACAAAATATTGACACCCTGTTCTACGGTGACGCCCCGTTTCTCTACAAAGATCCCTATGGGTGGGGATATGTCGCGGGGACAAATCACTACAAAGACATCGGTAAGTACGAGCGCTTTGATATGTTCGATGCCGCTGATATTGTTGGTACGAAAATATTCATGGCAATGAAGCGCATCGTCGGGACCCCCGATTCCATCACCATCGTTTTTAAGCGTACCGGATACGGAGCAGATAATTTTATTCCGACGCAAGGGGGTCCGGGAAAAACAGTGGCGAGCATTAAGACAACAACGGCGGCCTTCGACACCACAAAGAAGGGAACAGTGTTCATGCTGCCGACACCTTTCCAGGTAGTTGGTGAGCTGTTTAATCCGGATTCCATTTTTGTCGGAATTGAGTGGCAGACAACAGCCGATGACACGTTTGCGCTTGCGGTCGATGATACCGCTATCGCTCCGCGAGGCGAAAACAGGGACCGTGCCTGGGAGCAATTGACGGGTATGTCGTACAAGTATCAGCGCTTCAACGAACCCGGAGATTTTTCCTGGCTGTTGAACGCGGACATCTGGATCGCATGTTTGTACAGGGTGACAACCTCCGGCCTTGAACGAGACAAAAATGCTATTCCTGTTGAGCATCTGCTTCTGCGCAATTACCCGAATCCATTCAATCCCTCAACGACGTTTAAACTAAATATGCCGGAGGCGTCGAAGGTGCGGATGTCAATATTTGATGTGACGGGAAGGGAAGTGGAGCGGCTCATAGATCAAAAATTGGAACGTGGTGCGTTTTCAGTTCACTGGCGAGCGAACAATCTTTCCAGCGGTATCTATCTCTGTCGTGCAATCGTCGGGAACAAAGTGGTGAGCCGGCAGGTAGTGCTGTTGAAGTAGGTATGAGTCGATGAAATTAGCAGTCCCGCACTCAAGAGCCGGGTTTTTGTTTCAACGCACCACTGTTTCGGCTGTTCAGCAAACGGCCATGCGGTTAAGTATCTTCATGATCGAGCATGTACACCTCGCCACCGATCTTTGACAGGAAGGGAAGCAATGCCTTCCAACGGAAATCGTTCTTTAGAGGTAACTCCTAAGCAACCCAGCGGTTCTTGAGGCAAATCGGCTATTGATAATTCGTGGACGACGGAAAACGAACGATGAAATGGACGGAGAGGTCGACGATTGTGTGAATAATCACGAGCTTTTGAATCAATGTCAAAGGTAGAATTCCAGCTTCCCAAGCTGGACGTCGCGGGGGATTTCCTCAGTAAAATGCAAGAATAAGACGGACTTCAAGTAGGAGTGCAAGTTATGAAGTCCAACGTCAGCCTGTTCAAGCCTTCCCGTTCGCCGTTCTGGTACTTGCAATGGAATGATGATGACGGTCGCACCCGGCAAAAGAGCACGGGCTACAAGGACAAAGGGGAAGCATTATTAGTCCTTTCCGATTTGAAGAAATTCACAAGAGAAAAACAAAAGCCGATACTCTTCTCACGTTTTGCGGAGCAATTCAAAGAGTCAAACACTGGTACAATTATTGTCGGAACGCTGGAGATATACTCCTATACCTTCAGATGTTTCATTCGATTGGTTGGAGATACTATCCTAAACCAAATCACCCCAAGGCATTGGGATCTCTTCCGGGCTGCAAGGATGAAGGAAGTCAGGCCCGTGACGTGCAATATCGATTTGCGGACGCTTCGGGCTGCGTTGTCTACGGCCGTTCGGTGGAAGCTAATCGAAAGCAACCCTTTCAGCGGTCAATCGTTGTGCCGAGCAGCCGAACAACGGGATGTTGCCTTTATCACAGTGGAAAATTTGCAGTCCATCCTAGCGGTTACCCCCAAAGGACATGTGAAAGACATTGTAGCTATTGCATTCTTTACGGGCATGCGACTAGGCGAGATCATATCGCTGCAGTGGTTGAATGTGGATTTCGCTTCTGGCATTATATACGTCTGCAATGATGTAAATTTCAAGACAAAAACGGGGAAACAAAGGGCAATCCCCATGAATGTCGAAACATCGATGATATTGAAACGTCGGGTGAATCAGCGAGTTGATGAAAGGAGACTGGTCTTTCCTGGCATTCGTGGTGCATTCGCGTCGGAACAATTTAAAGAGGCGGCGCGCTTGGTATTAGGTGAAAGAACACCAATACATTTTCACAGTCTGCGTCATTCGTTCTGCTCAAACCTTGTGCGGGCCGGTGCGAATGTGCGAGTTGTACAATCACTGGCTGGTCACACGAGCCTGAGCACAACAGAAAAATATCTCCACTGCGTCACAAGCGACGCCAGAAACGCGGTGAACCTGTTGTCAATGAACTAGGTATGGTAGATAGCCGAGGGAGGACCACTTCACTCATGTCCATCGGTCTAGTCCCGTTGAGTGCAAGGTCTAGTACTAACGAGTGCAAAGTCTAGTACTGTTGAGTGCAAGGAGCTCATAAACCCACTGCAAATAAAGAATAGAAATGATGTTTTTTACCTATAGATACTAATAGATATTAGTATACACCCATCTCTGCGCCAAGGCTTCGAGATGGGATGTTTGTTTCAAATTTGAGCTGTGAGGGGATTCTGTAAATCTTGACACAAACGTACGCCGGGTTATCAAGTGTACCTTATAACGCAAATCCTGAAGGTTGTAGGTACTTTTAGAAGAGTTATTTGGATCCCCGGCAAGATTGGCGATTGGGAATTTAGGAGAAAAAGTGCAACGTGTCCTAGTAATTTGGCGATTCAACACTTCTGTGAGCAGGCCTGAGCAGGATCCCCGCCAACAGTCAGCCTGCAGGAAATTGGAGAAAAAGTGCAATGTATCCTACTAATTTGGTGATTCAACACTTCGGTGAGCAGGCCTGAGTAGGATCCCCGGCATCATTCCGAGAGAAGGGATTCCCTGATAAACCAACATGAATCCCCTCATAATCGCGCACAGCTCTTCAAGATCATCGATTATTTACACTGGTACTTTAGACGATATCTGCTTCGCATCGCAGAGCCGGTTTCGTGGACTCTTGCACGATGCGGGGTGGACACAATCAAGGCCTCGGGTTTACCGTATCCAGACTAAAATCGCCCTGAATGCACACAAATCTGGGATACTGATCCGCATTGAATGGTGTTGCTTCTCACAGCGCCGGCAATTGTGGATGGGCACTCCCTCGGACGAATTCACCGATAGCAGGGTATATGGATCCCCACCAGTTTTGGTGGGTCTAGGTGTTTAAGAAAGAGCATGGCGTGTCGTCCGAATTTGCTGGTTCTGAACGATATTGGGTTCGCGTGTTTTTTCCGCTTGAAAACTGCCCACTTTTCCGCTCGAAAATTGCACACCTTCTGAAGCCACAAACAGCTATGTTTCCCCTTGGCCGCAGCAACATCAACTCACTCCAAGGAGAAAAGAAAGGTGATCGCAATGGAAGACTGGGTGACAATAAAGACCCTGAAAGCAAAAAATCCTACCATAAGTGCCCGAGAGATTGGGCGTCT
>JAPLFO010000087.1 GCA_026390635.1 Ignavibacteriales bacterium | reverse complement strand
CGTGGGCTTCAGCCCGCGGCCCAAAAGATCTGATGAAGACCCAGTTTGACAAGCTGAAGCTCGCTTCACGTTGTTTTGGGACAGCCCCATATAGGTCGGGATCACAATTGCGATCGAAGATGTGTAGGGTGCTTCGTTTTTCAACGCTGGGAATGGCCAATTGGACTCCAACTGTTTGGCCCAAACTTGAAAAAGTGGCCCCTTTTTCATATACTTGAGTGGAAATCTTCTCGAATTGATGTCTATTCATCACTTTGTTGACAGGTTCAACATTGCGCCGTTCCGGCACGAAGCCGGTATGTACAGGCCGTCGCGGGTATTGTAGGCGTGCACCAAAATGCGGCGGCGACTTCAAACCGAAAGACAATCTTACAGACAATCAGGAGCAACACAGTATGCCACTGCGAACATATGAGGGAAGCTCGACCGTCGAAGCTGTTGAGCTGCAACATTCCCAGCGTCCGCTTCGATATGAGCCGACGGAAAAAGTGGGAATCATTGAAGTGGACAATTTTCCGTTGCTCGGAAAATTGACCGCGTTCAGATTTATTGAATGGGTGTTGAAAAATCCGGGCGGCGTCATCTCTCTGCCGACCGGGAAAACACCCGAGTTCTTCATCAAATGGGTCAATCGCATTCTGGCGCGGTGGGAAACCAAAGAGATTCAATCTTTGATGGAGAGCTACGGCATCAAGGCAAATGCCAAGCCTGACATGAAGAGCCTTTCCTTTGTACAGATCGATGAATTTTATCCGATGGATGCGCAGCAGCATAACAGCTTTCATCACTACGTGCGCAATTATTATATCAAAGGATTCGGACTGTCACCGGAGAAATCACTTCTCATCGATGCGACGTCACTCGGCGTGCCTTCCGGAAAGACAATGCAGGAGGTTTTTCCGAACAATCTGGTCGACCTGAGCCTGCGCGTCCGGCAGACGCGTACGGAGGCGGAACGTGTCCAGAGGGATTCCATTTCGCGGGTGGATGCATTTTGCATGGAATATGAACGCAAGATTCGTGACATGGGAGGCATTGGATTCTTTCTCGGCGGCATCGGACCCGACGGCCATATTGCATTCAACGTCCGCGGATCGAGTTTTTATTCAGTCACGCGCTTGACACCGACGAACTATGAGACGCAGGCTGCGGCGGCGACGGATCTCGGCGGCATCGAAATATCACGCAGTCGTCTTGTCATCACTATCGGATTGGCGACGATCGCATACAATCCGAGCGCAACTGTCTTGATCAGCGCGGCAGGCGATGCGAAGGCACCGGTGGTACGCTCGGCGATTGAGGAGCCGATGAATCCTCTCTATCCTGCATCAATTCTGCAAACACTGGAAAACTCGCGATTCTACCTGACGAAGGGAGCATCCAGTCATCTGGCAGAGCGGCGGTACGCCGAATTCCGCGCGATGCCGACAATCCCGGACCAGGTTGCGGACGATATCGTCATCAGTCTCTCTCTCGCAAAGAACAAATCCCTTGTACAGCTGACTGCCGAAGATTTTGACGAAGATCGTTTTGCGAGAGATCTTCTCCAACGGACCGGAAGTTCATCAACAGCGCTGGCCGCCGCCGTCCGGGAGAGAATGGTGCAAAAACTTGAAGGAGGCCTGTCACAAATCTCGCAGGCTCGTTTTCTTCACACCGAGCCGCATCACGACGACATTATGCTGGGCTATCTGCCGTACCTGTACCATCTCGTGCGTGACCCGAGCAATCACCATTTCTTTGCAAATCTAACTTCTGGATTCACGGCCGTTTCGAACCAATATTTTCTCACCATCATGCAGAAATTGCAGGCGCGGCTCGACACACCGGCTATCGCATCGGTGCTGCGGGAAGGGTATTCCGAAGAACCGAACATCACACGCCGTATGGAGGATGTGTATCTGTTTCTTGACGGCACCGCCGGCAATATTCAGGAATTGATAGATGATGCGGAAGCGCGCAGGATGATGCGCAACCTTGTGGAGATCTACCGAACCTCCGACATGAAGGTGTTGCGCCTGCGCGTACGTGAACTGAGCGAGTATCTCAATACGCAATATCCGGGAGCAAAAGATCCGCCGGACATTCAATCGTTGAAGGGTATGCTGCGGGAGTGGGAAGTGGAATTGCTCTGGGCGTACTTTGGCATTGAAGCATCCGCTATCCATCCGCTGCGTTTGGGATTCTATCAGGGCGATGTATTTTCCGAAGAACCGCAAGTGAATCGCGACGTCATGCCCGTGTTTGAATTGATGGAAGAGGTGAAGCCGACGATCGTTTCAGTTGCCTTCGATCCGGAAGGCAGCGGTCCGGACACGCACTACAAGGTGCTGCAGGCCGTCGCGGAAGCGCTCCGCATGTATGAAAAGGAGAGCGGCAACAGCGACATCTCCGTCTGGGGATATCGCAATGTGTGGTACCGGTATACGCCGGCTGAATCCGATGTCATGGTACCGGTGTCCCTGAATACGCTCTCGCTCATGCATACGTCCTTCATGAATTGCTTCGGTTCACAGAGCGCGGCATCATTCCCGAGTTACGAGTATGACGGACCGTTCTCCAAGCTTGCGCAGAAAATCATGGTGGAACAGTACACGATGGTGAAAACATGTCTCGGAAATGACTATTTCCTGAAGCATGCCCACCCGCGATTGCGGGCCGCACGCGGCCTCATCTACATGAAACGCATGCCTCTTGCTGATTTCTACGAGCGGGTGCGGGAACTGCGCAAAGTCACAGAAGGCTGAACAGCGTCTGCGTGAATCCCGGGCAACGTCCGGGATTTTTTTATTCTCCGGATTGTTGCAAATAGAGAGGCATTGCCGTGCGAGTGATGCTTGAAGTATCAAAAAAACTTGCGTACACTTTCTTATACTGTCAAAAAGGTCTTTCATGCCGCAACACATTCGCGCCTCATTCTTATTGATTGTGGTCTTGAGTCTGATCGCAGTGGGTTGCCGAAAGAGTGCGGGGACCGGATCGGACATTCGCCTCGGACTGATCACGTATCCTGCCGATGGCTTGAACGGGACCTCGACGACCAACGCCGCAGCACTGGCATTGTCGGAAGTAGAGGCCAAAGGCGGGCTCATCATGAATGGGGTTGTCCGCAAAGTCCGATTCGTAACGATTACCATTACAGAAGGTTCTGCGGAAGAGGCAGTTGCAGCCGTTCAACAGCTGATCAATCAGGAAAACGTTGTGGCGATTGTCGGTCTGCAGAACAGTGATGAAGCGATTCCGGCGGGGGGACTGGCGGAACAGGCCGGCATTTCCCTCATTGCACCCATTCCCAACAATCGCAAAGTGACGGAAGGAAGGAAATTCGTATTCCGCATCGGTTGTTGCGCCGACGTGGAAGGGAAGGCACTGGCCGCGCTTGCGCGCACGTTGCTCGGCGCCCGCACCGCAGCCATCCTCTCACAAGCGAACTTCGCATACTCGCAGACCGTTGCGGAAATTTTCCGCCGTGAATTTGAATCCTACGGTGGAAAGATCACCGTCGAGGAAAAATTCATTGCTTCCTCCCCGTTGATCCCGACGCAGGCGGCACGAATCAAATCGGCACATCCGGACGTTGTTCTTCTGCCGAGTACGTATAAGTCGGTACTTTCGAACGGAATATTGCTGCGAAGCATCGGCGTTCGTGCGCCTTTTCTCGGTCCCGACTCGTGGAGCAGGACGCTACTGAGAAACGTACCTGAGTTTGACGGCTCGTACATGGTGACGAATTGGTGCCGCGATATGAGCACATCCGGTAATCAGAAGTTTATCGAAGCATATAGGACGAAATTTGCGACCGAGCCGACAGAAACAGCCGCGCTGACCTATGATGCCTGCAATATTCTCTTCGAGGCCATTCGCCGACAGACGACTTCCGATGCCCGCTCCATCCGCGACACGCTTGCGTTGATGTCGGCTTATGAAGGTGTTTCCGGTCTTCTCCGATTCCATGATGGAGGCGACCCTGCGAAATCTCTCGTGGTACTTCAATTTAAATCGGGTACTGAATTGTTGTACAGAATTGTCCCTCCAGAGATGTATCGATGAACCTTCTTTCCCGAAGCCTTGTCTGGCGATTGGTTTTTTCCATGTTTGTATTGTCGGTGATTGCCACGACGATCGCCGCCGGGCTTGCGTACCTTCGCGCAAGGGATGCATTGAGTCAGTCGATCCTGGAACGGCTGACCTTGGCGGCGACGCTCAAAGAAAACGAGTTGAAGCGGATCATCGGTGAGAAGAAAACGTCGATGCAGTTTCTTGCCTCCCTTCCGGAGTTCAGAATGTACGCATCGAAATTGCACGGTACATCAAGGACGCAAATGTCCCGCTCTCGTGCAGCACTGCGGAAAATTCTTGCAGAGCCGATGGTACAAGATCTTGGGTTCAGAGAGATCTTGATCCTCGAAGCGCAGAGCGGCCTTGTTCTCTTTTCGACTGATGCTGCTCATCAGAATGACTACCGCACGCTCGATCGATTTTTTATTGAGGGAAGCAAAGGCATCTTCGTGCACAACGTTCATCCCTGGCCGGTGACGTTCCAGCCGACGATGACCATCGCATTGCCGCTTCTTACGCTGCATGGAGACAGCATCGGGGTGCTGGCGGCGCATATCAATCTTGACCTCCTGAACGATATTCTATTCGAACACAGCGGATTGGGGATGACAGGTGAAACATACCTCGTCGATCGGTACAATGTGTTCGTTTCATCGAAACGGTTTGAACGAAAAGAGTACGTCCGCGGGGTTCACACCCCGGGAATCGATGCCGCCGTACGTGGAACCGACAGTTCCGGATTGTATCAGAACTATGCCGGGGTGCCGATCGTGGGCGTTTTTCGCTGGCTTGATGATTTTGAGATAGCGCTCATTGCCGAGATTCATCAATCAGAGGCGTTTGAGCCTGCGCGTCGTCTTGCCATGAGCGTGGTCAGCAGCGGCATGCTTCTCGCGGTGGCGCTCGCGATCGGTATCTATCTGCTTTCCCTGCAGATTGTCAGGCCGATTCTGGCGATCAAAGAATCAGCTGTGAGAGCGACGGAGGGGGACCTCTCGGTCATGGCGCCGGTAGAAATGCAGGACGAAGTCGGCATCCTGGCCCGGGCATTCAATGCCATGATCGGTAATCTTCGTACTACCCTTGCAAGCCTGCGGCAGGAGCTCAAGGAACGTCAGGTGGTGGAAGATGCGCTGCGCCAAAGCGAAATCAGATGGCAGTTTGCTCTCGAAGGTGCAGGCGATGGTGTGTGGGATTGGGATGTACGGACGAATAGAGTCTTTTTCTCCCATCGATGGAAAGAAATG
>JAPLFO010000046.1:2901-8127 GCA_026390635.1 Ignavibacteriales bacterium | reverse complement strand
TTTCGTGTTTCTTGTAAGTTCTCAGCTCCGAAACGACGCGCGGAATAGCCTCATCCCAACCGGATTCCACTCGCCGTCCGTCCCGCTTGAGCATCGGCGCTTTGATCCGGTCGTCCGCATTGACAGTCTTGAACGTATCAATACGGCCGTGATCGCACATCCAATATCCGTTGACGGCTTCGTTCGTGCGGGGCGTCAATCGGAGAATTTCGTTGTTGCGTACGCCGATTTCAATATTGCATCCGCGTGCACAGCCCTGGCAGAGAGACTCCGTGAAGGACATTTCCCACACGCGTGCCTTGAAGCGGAAGTCCCTGTTGGTCAATGCACCGACGGGACAAATATCCACGACATTCATCGAATACGGATTGTCCAATTGCACGCCGGGGAACGTTGTGAGCGTCGTTCGGTCGCCACGTTCCACAAATTGAAGCTGATGCTTGCCCACCACTTCATCACAGAAGCGAACGCAACGCGAACAAAGAATGCATCGTTCCGCATCCAGCATCACGCGCGGACCCACTTCCACCCGTTTCGGTTTGTGCACTTTGTCTTCGGTGAATCTGCTGTCACCGGTGCTGTGCTTGTAGGCGTACTCCTGCAGCTTGCATTCCCCCGCCTCATCGCAAATCGGGCAGTCTAGCGGATGATTGATTAGAATGAATTCCATGACAGATTTGCGTGCTGCCAGCACTCTGTCGTTCTTCGTCCGGACGACCATGCCGTCTGCAACCTGCGTTGCGCATGCAATGACAAGTTTCGGCATCTTCTCCACTTCCACAAGACACATTCGGCAATTGCCGGAAACCGACAATGACGGATGCCAGCAAAAGTGCGGAACCTTTATGCCCGCCTGCCGCGCAGCTTCGATCACTGTCAACCGGCTCTCGACGTCGTACCGCGTATCGTCAATCGTTATGGTCACCGTTGGCATAGACAATCTCGATAATTGACTTTTCTCTTCTACTGCACTGCGAGCGCAGCAGTGTATGCTTCATGGAATTTCTTCAATTGCGCAACAAGGGTCTCAATCTCTTCCTGCAGAGGAAGGAAGGTGGTGCGGAAATGCAGCGTATGCGGCAGCTGGCCGAAGCCCGATCCGGGAACAACGCAGATGTCGGTTTCTTCCAACAGACTCATGCAATACGCTGTATCCCGTTCCTCTTCAAATGCGAGACGCTCCGTTTCCGACATCCCCTGCGGATCAACACCTTTAGGAATCGGAAGTTCAAATTTGACGAACGCGTACATTGCGCCCTGGGGAACATCGAGCGACATGCCTTCGATCTTATTCACACCCTCGGCAAGAATTTCGGCCTTGCGTTTCAGTCCGTTCAAAATTCCGTCCCGTTCTTTCACGTACTGCTCATAGCTTTCGTCGCCCGGCTGCGGCGGCGCTACCATTAAGTACGTGGAGATCTGGCCGCTGATATTGGAACAGAGACTGATCGACTGCATCTTAACAAATTCCGCGAGCACATCGTTCGGTACGTTGCGAAGTTCCAGATAGCCGCCGCGATGTCCGCATTCTCCAAGGAATCCTTTGGATACCGAATGCACGCTGAACAACGTCAGATCCTTTTCATTCAATTCGCTGAAGGTCTTTGCAAACGAATGGAATTTCTTTCCGGACGCGTAGACATTTTCCTGATAGACTTCGTCGGCAAGAATGGCAATATTGCGTTTCTTTGCGAAACCGATGATCATCTGCACATTCTCTTTCGAGAGTACGGCGCCGGTCGGATTGCCCGGATTGATGACCACCAGGGCCACGGGATTGATGCCGGATTTCTTTGCAGATTCGTAGCTCTGCACCAACGCCGCTTCGCTCAACTGCCAGCCATTCGCTTCATCCAGAAAGTATCCGATCTGTTTGCCGCCATACAAATCGATCGATGCGCTGTAGAGCGGATACTGCGGTATCGGGATCATGAAGCCGTCATTCTCCTTCTTCAGCAGCGACAGCAGCACTGCCTGCACGCCTTTGCTGGCGCCGTCTGTCAGAATGATGTTCTCTTTCTTCGCCTCAATGCCGTCGCGTTTCGTGATGAATTCGGCAGCTGCCTGTCGTATGAACGGTATTCCAACACTCTGGGAGTATGCTCCGGTTCCATGCGGATGTTTCTTAAGAATCATGCGCGCACGATCGACAAGGTCTTTTGGATATTGTGCAAGCACTTCAGGGCGTTCCAGCAATTCCGGATACTCCAGCAGGCTGAGCACCTGGCGGATGTAGGTCAGCGGCTTCTGTTTTAGTGCCTGTGGGTTTCCGATATTGCAATAGATGATTTTGCGGCCCTGCGTCTCCAGTTCCTGCGCGCGGATGACAATGGGCCCGCGCACGGCATATTGTGCTTTGAGCAGCTTTTCGTTCAATTGATCTCTGGTAATCATGCTCTTCCTGCGTTTTCGCCTTTGATAACGATCGTTGAGAATTTGTTTTCGTCAAACAGAATATCTGCCACCTCTTCCAGTTCTTCCATCTTGATAGCATCCACTTTGGCGAGGAGTTCATCGAGTTCAATAAACGATTCGAAATAGAGTTCGCCGGTTCCAAGCCGCATCATCCGGTTGGAAGTACTCTCCAGTCCAAGCATTGTGTTCCCTTTCAACTGAGCCTTCGTGCGCTGCAACTCTCCGGATTTCACCGATGTCTTCTTCAGTTTTTCCAATTCCGCAAAGATCAGATGAAGCGAACGGTCGATGTGCTTGTTGTCCGTTGCGATGTACACACCGAAAGTACCGGTGTCACTTAAGAAATTGAGGAATGAATAGACAGAATATGCAAAACCGTATTTTTCACGCACGTTTTGGAACAGACGGGAACTCATTCCATCCCCCAGCAGCGTGTTCAGCGCCAGCGCGGCGAACCTCTTTTTACTGTGCACACTGAACGCCAGCGTCCCGGTGCAGATATGCGCCTGCTGAATCGGCCGGTCATAATGGATAATGTTTCTCGTCCGCTTCGGAAACTTCGCCGCCGGCATCGTCTGCCGTTTTCCCGCAGCCGGTTGAAAATACTTCGACACAAATTCCACCACCTGATCGTGCTGAATGTTCCCCGCACCGGCAATCACCGTCGATTCCGGACGATAATGGGACGAAGTGAATTGCTGCAACTGATCCCGCGTGAAGGATGCAACGTTTTCCACTGTCCCGATGACGGGAAGGCCAAGTGGATGTCCGCTAAAAACGTCTTCTTCAAAAAAATCATGAATGAGATCGTCCGGATCGTCTTCGAGACTTTTGATCTCTTCGATCACGACCTGTTTTTCCTTTTCGATTTCCTTCACCGGAAAGGTGGAATGCTGCACCAGATCCGCCAGGACGTCGATGGCAAGTTCGGTATGCTCGTCGAGCACTCGTGCATAGTAGCACGTGTGTTCTTTTGTGGTGAATGCATTCAGGTAGCCGCCGACCGATTCAAGACTGCGGGCAATCTGCTGTACCGAACGCTTCCGCGTTCCCTTAAATGTCATGTGCTCGAGAAAATGCGATATGCCGTTGTTTTCGGGACTCTCATCACGTGAGCCGACGCCGAGCCATACACCGAAGGAGGCAGACTTCACGTACGGAATTGATTCCGTTACGATCCGAATTCCATTGGGCAGGGTGGTTTTATGGTAGGCGGTGCCGGCTGAAGTCAGTGGAACGATGCGATTTTTATTTGTCATATGTTTAAAATATAGGCGAAATTCGATAGAGAATCAAGAAAAAAGGCAGATCCACATGGAATCTGCCTTTCTGTACCCCTTGGATTGTAAAAATCCTATTCCGCTTTTTCTGTCACACGCTCCGTCATCGATTGAACATACTCACCTGCCCAAGCGCCGAAAAACGTGAGGAGGAAACCCTCGGCAAGACCGATGAGCAAATATGTCATCGGCACTTCAACGCCCAATGATAATTGAATGAATAGATATTCGATGACGATCGCGATTGCTCCCGCCACGGCCGGTTCTTTGAGTGTGACACCCGGCGATTTGAGGCCGACCACAAATCCCGTCACAACGAAGCTGAAGGCGAAAATGAACGACATAATCTGCAAATCCATATTATAAAGCTTCGGCAACAGGAACACAAACAGAACGTTCAGCACGAATCCGACAACAGTTCCGACAATCACCCACTTATATTGGAACGACGCGGGATTCTCATTTCCCTTCAGCGTGCCCTGAAGATTCTCACCAATCCATCCCCCAACCAGAGAGAAAATACCGCTGAACAGCAGGAGAACTGCCATCATCACTTTGTCATGACCGACTTCGGCATCGATGGCAACAATGATTCCGGCCATTACCAGCATGGTGATGATACCGGCGATCATCGCTTCGCGTATAGTCACACCCGGAGACAAATAGCCGACAATGGCGCCGATCAGAATGAATCCTGCAGTCGTGACCAGCAATTGGATTGGAGTATTGTGAAATGTGGATACGACAGAAAGAAATGACACGGTCATGAAGACGACTCCGACGATTACTCCGATCAGAACCCACTTCCACTGTAACGTCGCTTTTGTGTTTCCCGATTCATCAGCCATGACTGCCTCCCGATTGTGATTGGTGAAGTGTGTGTTTATTAAGCAACAGATTTTCAATTTTGGAAGTTACCATATCGATTGCAACCAAATTGTCACCGCCGCGCGGGATAATGATATCTGCCCAATGTTTGCTTGGTTCGACAAACTCCAGATGCATCGGTTTGACGGTTGCAATGTATTGATTCATAACAGAGTCAATCGAACGACCGCGCTCCAGAATGTCGCGTCTGATACGCCGCAGCAATCGCTCGTCTGCATCTGTGTCCACAAATATCTTGATATCCATCAAATCCCGCAGCTCTTTGTCCACAAAAATGAGAATGCCTTCGATCAGTATAATATCCTTGGCTTGCAACTCTCGCGTTTCGCGCAGCCGCGAGTGAGTGGTGAAGTTATAGATCGGCTGTTGGACAGCGCGTCTCTGTTTGAGGTCGCGGATGTGTGCTATGAGCAAGGATGTTTCGAGAGAGTCGGGATGATCGAAGTTGATCTTGTCCGGCGTGAGTCCCTTATACGCCGTAAGATCTTTGTAGTACGCATCGTGCTGGATGACGACGACGTTCTCCTGTACATGAAGCCGTTCGAGAATTTTTTGAGTGACAGTTGTCTTACCAGAGCCGGTCCCGCCGGCGATGCCGATGACGAGTTGTTCCATGTATCATCCCTCAATTTCGAGTGAATAT
>JAPLFO010000046.1:1550-2877 GCA_026390635.1 Ignavibacteriales bacterium | reverse complement strand
CAATTTCGACTGAATATAGCTGAATTCGGGTGAAGAAGCAACGAGCAGCACGTCAGATTTGAGTCGTATGAAGCGCCCCTCTGCCAAAGGCATCCCTTCGGGAGACTCGCCCCTGCTGGTCTCGCTCGGGGTGACGCAGTGGTTTCTAAAATCGTTTTGCGCTATTCAATCTCATCTACCGTCATCCCGAGCGATGTCCGCGCTTCAGGCGGACGAGCCGAGGGATGGTATTTTTCTCCGGCAGCTCCCCTCGACCACGAGAACGGGGCATTCGGCACAACCCCGCCGGACTCGAAGGGCGTGCTATGCAATCCTGAGCCAACGAAGTCTAGAGCAACTTTCGCACTCCCCGGATGATTGCCGCGGCATTCCCTGCCAGCAGGACGCCGAACATCAATACCGCTGCAGCCAGCGTTCGGGCGGCAATCCCATCGGGGAGCAGAAAACCCTGCGTCTCCACGATGTTTCCGACGTACTCCTTGACCCAGATCAGGATTCCCAACGAACCCGCCATCATCAGGCAAACGGCAAGTACCGCACGCTTGAGATACGTCCAGCATATTGCCGGCCAGCCCACACCAAGATGCGACAACAGCGTAATTTCCGAATCTGACCGGAGGATCATTATTTGAAAATAGAGAACGAGAACGAGCGCCGCGAGCAGGACAATAATGCCGCCGATGAGCGCAGTGGCGGACAGAGCGAGCTCCAGAAGAATCCGCACTTTGCCGCTCCGCAATCGTTCTGCATTTGTCTGCAACCCGCGCTCCCGCACGTATCTGATGAGGCGATCGTCCGCCGGATCTTTTGTCTTCACAATAAGCCGTGCCGGCCGGAATTTTCCCGGCACGCCGAAATTCTCATTCGCCCAGTTCATGAATTCCGCAGGAACGAGAACCGAATTGATCCTGTCGCTGAAGCCGGCGATATGCGCCCTGGTCGAAAATGTCTTTCCGGGCGCTCGCAATGTCAAATCAAAATCAACCAGTCCGATAGATTGTCTGGAAATCTGTGGCATGTTGTGCCCGGCCGCAAATCCAAAATTGTAGAGATCGATAAAATCACCGGAAACAATCAACGGCACAGACCGACTCCCTTTTATCCACTTCCAGTCTGCTGGTGCAATATCCAGAAAACTGTCCGGCACCGATTCAAAAAAGACTTCCGACTGGAGGCGGAGAAATGTCATACCGAGTACGGCCTGAAAATGGCTGGCGTCGATTTTTCCAACGGAAAGAATAAATGGCTGGCGCTGCAGTTCTCCGATTTCCGCTTCCGTGAATCCATCTTTTCCGCCGGACAACGAGCCCAACGTCGTGACTTTCTT
>JAPLFO010000046.1:0-1496 GCA_026390635.1 Ignavibacteriales bacterium | reverse complement strand
GACGAATTTTCTCTCAGCGTGAACTGAAGATCCGTCCATAGTTGGAGAGAAAGAAGGAGCAGAGTGCAGCCCAACAGAGCGCCGGTAACGGCAAAGAGGAAATAGCTCTTCCCGCTTTTCTTATCCAGTGCACGACGAATATAGTTTTGCAGGTTACGCATATCAGATTCGCAACTCCCTTCCGCAACGCAATCCGTCAGGCATTGAGAATCCTGTCACCAGAAGACCGGCATTTCTGAGTGAACACTCCTCATCCACCAACGCCGCAAGTTTGTCTGCATTGGTCCGATCCAGATGACTGAACGGCTCATCCAGCAGCAGCCACGTGAAGGGCTGCATCAATGACCGGATGAGCGCTATGCGCTGCTGTTGACCGAGAGAGAGCTGTCGGCAGGGTCTGTGCAAACACTCGTGCACATCCAGACGCACCGCATATTCTTCGATTTTGTGCCGGAGAACAGAGCCGGCGACTGCGTTCTTCAGTTCGATGTTGTCCAGTCCCGTCATGTGGGGAAACAGCCTTAATTCCTGAAACAGCACCGAGACGCTGTTGCGGCGTGCTCCAGTCCACTGTTGATGGCTCCAGGAATCAATCCGGTCAGACTCATACGTGACCGCACCCTCATAGTCTTTGCGCACACCATAGAGGATCATCAACAGAGTCGTCTTTCCCCTGCCGGACGGCGCCGACAAAAAGATGCGCTCCCCTATTATGAAAGAGAGGTTTTGATTCCACACATCCGATGGATGATTCCGAACAAATTCTTTCAACGGCAGCGGGACAACGCCGGCAAGTTCGATGCTCATTGAACGTACCTTTCGACGAGCTGCAGCACCATATCCGCCAGCGAGGCGAGGCTGTTCCTTTTTTTGTCTTTCATTGAAATTGCAATCGTCACTCTTTTTCCCTTTCCCTCAACCTGTGCATTCTCTGAAACGGCATCGATGCTGTTTCCGGCGATCGTCATCAAGTCGCCGGCTCTCTGATCGGGGACGAATGGGCTGACGGCAGGCAGTATTTTCCCTATCCGGACCGAGAAACGCGACAATACATCAGCAGAGTTGACTGGTGATAAGTTCAGATTCAGAGGAGGAATTCTCTGGATCAGTCTTCGCGTGTTGCTGACATAGAGTGATTTGTGCTGCAGCAGAAAAAAGAGTTCCAGATCACCGAAACGAATTTCATAGCGGTCGGAAGTCCTCCTTGCAATGTTGTGCGTCACTAAGTACTCAGACGCTATGCGCATGACAGCCGCGTTCGCAACTCCCGCACAAAGGCCGAATTGCGGAAACGGCCAGGTGCGTCCGCGCAGATCCTTCCCCGGCTGCACATCCACCACTTCCAGCACCACGTCTCCGGAAAACGCAGTGAGAACGTCGATCGCGGAAATCCCTGCCTCATTGTTGCGCGATGCGGGATCCGGAATATTCTTTTTTACTGCTGCAAGAGCCGTCTTCATGGGAATATGAAATGCTGCGGTAAGAAGCGACGTATC
>JAPLFO010000133.1 GCA_026390635.1 Ignavibacteriales bacterium | reverse complement strand
GGCTGCCGCCGGATCAAGATTCATTCCGGTCACGGCAAGCCGGACGGTTCCGTCCGGAGTTGATGCCGGCACGTACGATACCTTTCCCCCTCTGTTCATCATTTTCGGAAGGATCGTATCTCTCACTCCGCCGCGTAGAACCTCGACCACCAGCGTCACGATATTCCCTTCCGCAGAATCAACGACAAAACGGTACCCTTCGTAGCGCAATGTGACGCCTTCAAACGCCACGGACTTCCCCTGAATAAGTGACAAAGATGTATCCGGCCGGTCTCCAGACATGTCCAGATTCAAAGGAGCCACATAGATTCGTCAGCATCGAAAGAATGTCCGGCGTCCTCATCAATTCACCATTTTGAGAGTTTTCAAACATCACAGGCGCAATTGTACTCGTCGTTCCATCGTGTTTAACCCGCACAACAAACGCAAATCTGCCGCGATCCTGCGCATTGTATCCGATGTACGTAAAATCGTATCCGAAAAGGTGCTGCGGTTGACCCTGCTCCATAGCAACAATCGATTTCTGATCATATTTTGCTGACGCGATAATTCCCAATACCAGAACGGCAAGGCCAATGTGGGCAGCTGCACTGGCCGTAACGCGCAATTTCTTCATGTATTTCTGGATTCCGATTTGCAGGTTGACCGCAAGGCCGAACGTGGCGGCGAAAACAAGTAGCAACATCCCCGCGTGATGCATTCCGATCAAACCGAGTGCGATAGTCGCAGCAAGTGAGAGAATAGCAGACGACATGATCTTCCGAAATGCAGTCTTCCCTGGAGTCGGTCCCCAGACCAACAACTGTCCCAATCCGCTCAGGAAAAGAATCGCCGCAGTCAAAGGGAGCGATGTAACCACGTAGTAAGACGCGTCCACAGCGGAAGGCTCACCCTGTATCAACCCTGTAATGAGTGGAGCCGACGTCCCTGCAGTCACAAAGATTGCTACAAAAAGAAGCGCGATGGAGCCGAGATACAACATTAATTCTCTGGATGTAATCGCATAGTTGACAATCGGTTGTACCATTTTCTTGCGGCGCATTCCATACACTAACGCTGATCCCAAAATTGCGAGAAGCACCATCCCCAGAAGAAGCCAATAGAGGAGCATTCCGGGTTCGACAAAGGAATGTACTGACGTATCTCCCAATACACCGCTTCTTGTAAGGAATGTGGAATAGAGCACCAGGATGAATGGCAGCAGGGAGAGAACGAAATTGGTCCTGACCAGTCCGCCGTTTCTGCGCTGAACGAGGCTTGAATGAGTTGCCGCTATGCACACCAACCACGGAATCAATGACGAGTTTTCGACCGGATCCCATGCCCAATAGCCTCCCCATCCGAGAGTTTCGTACGCCCAGAACGCTCCCAGTATGATTCCGAGGCCCAGGACCATTGCGCCGAAATTCAGCCATGGTAGGGATAACGTAATCCAACGGCCAAAGTCCTTCTGCAGCATCGCGGCGATTGCCAGAGCGAACGGCACAGCCATAATTGTGAAGCCCAAAAACAGGATCGGCGGATGGATAACCATCCAATAGTTCTGCAGAAGCGGATTCAGACCGCGACCATCGAGCGGAATCTTGTCTCCCAGTACAGTCATCGTATCCGACAATAGCGCATAAGGATTTTTCACCACAAGCATCAACTGCAGGCTGGCCAAAATCGAAGCGTAGACCGCCATCGTGCGCCCCTCGTAGTCCCTCGGACGGGTGAATCCCACAAGGATGACACCCACAATGGCAGTATAGAGCGCCCAAAGATGGAAGCTTCCCTCCTGTCCGGCGTAGAATGTAGAGACGAGCAACGGAAAAGGAAGGTCCCGCGAACTGAAATTCCAGACATATGAATATTGGAACTGGTGAGTCAGAATCAGGCCGAGAAGAAGCACGGCCGAGGAGAGAGTCAGCAGTGCAGAAACAAAAAAAGCGCTTCGGCCGAGCCGGAGCGCTTTGTCAGAAGACATGTGTGAACCACGTGCGTATCCCAGAATCGCAGCGATCGAGCAGACAAACGCTGCCCTGCCCGGAGTATAATAGTCCCTATCATTGCATCGATTTTTTGACTGCGGTAGAATCTCCGTTGTACTTGGAGGGGCACTTTGTCAGGATTTCCGTCGCGTGAAAAGCACCGTCTTTGTAACGGCCCTTTGCGACAACGCTGGTCGCCATCTCGAAATTATTAGGCTTCGCGCCATCGAAGATGACTTTCTCTTCGCGTGCATTGTCATCTTTCATGAAAAAGATGAATTGGGTTTTCTTCTGATCGAAGCGCGATTCTTTTTCTTTCACCCATACGCCCTTCACCTGCACTTTCTTCCCAAACTGCTCCGCCTTTCCGAAATCAGCGTATTCCACGTTGCTTCCCATAAATGAAACTGCTCCGAAAATAAGGAACACGACTATAACTACCGCACCGACAATGACTTTAATGTTCATGCTTTCTCATCTTTCGCATACGTGGATTGTTCAAGTTTCCGGAGGCGCCCGTCGATTCGGAACAGGTACGCCAGCAAGCCGAACCAATTGATGAGCACAATGCACATCACAATATACAGTTGATTCGAGGCTAAGAAATCATACATACGATACTCCCGCGCTAGTGATGTTCTTCCAACTTTGATATTCTCATTCGTACCGAAAAAAGCCACACGTACAGCATTGTAAATCCCAGCAGGGATGCGAAGAATACGACCAGCATGTTGGGAGGCATGTGGAGCTGTGCTACCGGCGCCGCCCCGCCCTCATCGCCTTTCGCTCCCGGATGCAGGCCCGACATAATTCTGGGCATTACAAAAATGAAAAATGGCGCGGTGACTCCGGCTATGATAGAGTAGGCCGCCGACAAGGCTGCTCTCTTTTCCGCGCCTTCGATGGATGATCGCAACGCAAAATAGGCGCCATAGATCAGCAGGAGTATAAAAATTGACGTCTCACGGGGATCCCAATTCCAGAACGAACCCCAATTGAATTTTGCCCATATCGATCCGGTCACGGTTGCCAGAATGCAAAATACCGTTCCCAGCCCCGCTGCATTGACGGATTTCAGATCATAATCGAGATTCTTTGTTTTAAGGAATTGAATGCCGTACACCATTGCTGAGATGAATGCCACCAGTGTTACCCAGGCCATCGGAACGTGAAAGAGGATGATACGTGCTTTCTGTTCCAGGCCGGGAATCCACGGCAGTTCGTACCACGTCCGAGGCACTGGAACCATCGGCATGGCCAGACCTGCAACGATCACCAGCGTCAGCCAGATGCTCAGGAGTGCTTTTCCTGTCGTCGATCGAATCATCATCAATCCTTCCAGACAAAATCAAAGAGAATAACGGAAACAGCAATCACAACGACCGTGTACGCAACGAGTACTTGAAATTCACCGGCGGCCTCGCTGAATGGTGCGCCCTCGGTTGCCAGACGCGTTGCATTCATCACCGTCAGCAGAAGCGGCAACATAATCGGAAACGCTAAAACCGGATAGAGGGTTCCCTTTGTGTTCGCCTTCGCGATGATTGCGGCGAGAATCGTCGCGGCGGCGGCGATACCTGCGCTTCCCAGGAGAATCGTCACCCAGAAAATCGCAGGAGACTGCACAACGAATTGCTGCACCAGCAGAACGTACATGACTGCAATGAAGAGGTTGAGCGAAACCGTCAGGATCAGGTTAAACAGCAATTTTCCCGCATAGACGGCCGACGGCTCCGTCAGCAACTGCAGGGTCAGTACCGTTCCCCGTTCCTCCTCACTGACAAAAGACCGCGAGAGGCCGGACATCCCGGAGAAAAATATGATCACCCACAGAATGCCGGAGAGAACGCCGGGAGTCACGGACTCATCCCCTATAGAAAACAAAATGATGGACAGCGCCACGATGACGAACATGATCAATGCATTCATCGCATAGCGTGTGCGGAACTCCGAATGGACGTCCTTGCGGAATACTTCGTACGCGGAGCGCATCATCATGTGTGCTCTCCCTCCACTGTCACCTGTCGATCCGCGTAGCGAAGATCGTCGCGGTCGTTCGTCGCAATGATCAGAATTCCCGATTCCTTTTGACGGCTCATCACGTCGCGGACAGCCGCAATGCCCTGCTCGTCCAAATTCGAGGTCGGCTCGTCAAGGACAAGAAGCTCAGGCTCGTGCAGCAATGCCGCGGCGTATTTCAGCCTCTGCTTCATTCCCGACGAATACGTCCGGACGTCGTCGTTGCGCCTGTCGTCAATGCCGAATTGCTGGAGCAGGTCTCGCAGCTGCCGGTCATTTTTCCTTACAATACCGCGAATGGAAATCGCCAATCGCAGATTTTCAATCCCCGTGAACTCGTCATACATTTGAACGTAGGGGGACACGAGCCCGACATGCCGATGAAGGCGTTCGGGTGAAATTGCATTCCCGTCGATGGAGAGAACCGCCGTTCCGGAGGTCGGTGTCAGAACGCCGCAGAGAATTTTCGCGAGCGTGGATTTTCCCGAACCATTCCGGCCGGTGACAGCAAGAGACGATCCCGACGCAGCATCAAAGCTGATTGCAGAGAATATTTTCCGCCGGTTGAAGTCTTTGGACAACTGATCGGCTTTCAAAACGGCGTTTGTCATCGGAGCACCGCAAATTTTCCTTGCTTCTGATAGTCAGTTCCACGTACAAAATATAAATAAATGCCGCTCGGAACAATATTTCCTTTTTGATCGCGCCCGTCCCATGGCACCTGCCACATCCCCATCTGCAGCGATGGCATTGCCTGACGCTGACACACCTGATGCAGCGACCCATCCAGTATCGTCACTTCAACAGAGCCGCTGACCGATGGAGCAAGCGGGATACTCAACGCCCCCGCGGCGGGACGATATGGATTGGGGAATGGTTTCTCCGAAGCGACATATTGCCACCCGGCTCCCGTCAGAACGAAAGAATTCCACACGGCCGGATTGTCCACCTTGAATTGGTAGTTGTACCAGGCATTCAGCGGTTTCCATTCAGAGCCGGTTTGAGTACCAAAATTCAGGTGAAAGAGAAATCTTCCCCCGGAGAGCGCGACAGCGTCGTCATTGTCCGCATTGACGACTATGCATACTGAGGTGTCCGCTCCGGATTTGACTCGAAAGTAATGTATCGTATAGCCGGGACATGGCGGCGACGGAACATAAGAAAACGGCAGCTGGTTCATTGAAAGATCGGCTGCAAATGCCACCGACGAGAGAGTGTCCGCATCCGGGAAATAGCGCCCCCGAACACTCCGAGGTCCGGTAAAATAGCACCACGTCGCAAAGTCAGAAAGCTCTTTCCGCATCGTGGATCCATTTTGTGCGGTAACTTCCACCAGTCCGGCCAGAGGCGTGACCTGCCGCGAATGTTCCCAGGTATCTCTGATGAACGCGACTCCGTACTTCAGGCGGAAATATATTCCGAAGATGGCGCGTCCATAGCCGAAATCAGTCTGTGCTTCTGCAAGAGAAAGAGTATTGATGAAAGGCAGATAGTCTTTGTTTGCGTCGTCGACATAATCTTTCACTTCAGGATAGATGGCGGACTCCATCGACTCTGCCATAAATTCATAGAAGTACCGGTGTATCAAGCCCCACCATCCATAGCCGCCGATCTGAATGGCGTGAAAGAACTCATGGGCCGCAGCGACACGGGCAGCGGCCAATCCCTTGGTTCGGAAGCCTGCACCAAATTGGCGTTCTATTTCGATGTATGATGCATACCGCGGCACATTTTCTCCCGGATTAACAAGGTCAGCATCGTCCCAAGACGTCTCGCCGTACACGATCATGCCAGGATACTTCACACGCATATTTATGATGTAGATATCATATTCATTCCCTCCGCCCGCTCCGTTATCGGATGGCGGAGCGGAAAATCCCATATGAGAAATTTCGGCATTCCAGACATTGTCGAAAATCCTTGCCACCGAATCAGCGAATTTATGATATGTTCCCGCTCTCGGTTGATTGACAGAGTCGAGCAGCGCCGGTGTGCGCGAGCTCGACAAACTCGTATCGTAGTGAATTCTGAAATGACCCGAAGGGCTGAGAATGCTCGTCTCAGTTTCCACACGAGTCGACAATTGGCGCCGCAGCACTTTGTCGTGCGAAAGCCGTTCTGCTTGCTGAACAAAAAACGGAAATCCACATTTCCTGGTCGGAAGTGAGGACGCATTGTCTTGCGACCATACAAACGGTGTCAGACAGAGATGAAGACAGAGCATGACTGCGGTATGTTTCATCGTCTATTCCCGTAGTAGATTGTGACCACGTTTTGCAGAGGGTCGGTGTACACGACGTCAAAGACGCCATCCACATTAAAGTCTCCGAATCGAAAGGCGCTTCCTTTCGGAATGTCAAGCAAAAATCTGGGCGCAAGAAATTT
>JAPLFO010000117.1 GCA_026390635.1 Ignavibacteriales bacterium | reverse complement strand
GGGCCTACGACCATACTGTTGGATGAAATCTCCAACAAGTACGGTCCGGTGAAATTCTCCCATCGTGTGCATGCCGAGATGTCGGAAATGGGAGACGGCTGCTACGGATGCCATCATTACAATCAGGCGCGTCCTATACAGCAATGCAGAGAATGCCATTCCACCTCCCGCATCCGTACCGACCTTGGCAAGCCGGATCTCCAAGGCGCCCGTCACCGGCAGTGTGTTGACTGTCATTTGCAATGGAGCCACAATTCCGAATGCAACTCGTGTCATGCAAAAAAGACAAGCGACAGTACTGGCGTGAAGATTGGCGAACGCAAGGCATTCGCGAAGATGACGGTTCCGGCAAAGGTTGTGTTCGAGACGAATTCCGTGAAAGGAAAATTCGTTACTTTTTTCCACGGCGATCATGCGCAGCACTTCGGCTTGAAATGTGTGGACTGTCATCAACAGCAGCCGTGTGCCGCCTGCCACGACTCGAAGAAAACAGGTGTCCAACCGGCTGCACAGAACGAAAAGAAGGGGAGCCACCGCGGTTCGATGGAAGACTTGCACAAACCGTGTTTCACCTGCCATGCGACGGATAAATGCGGCGCCTGCCACATGGACAAGCCGCTGGAGGTCTTTGATCATGCAAGGAGTACGGGGTGGGCGCTGAACAGATTCCATGCGCGTCTGGAATGCCAGCGCTGTCATACAACAGTGCCCCGTTTTGTCAAGCTCGCCACCGGCTGCGAGTCCTGCCATAATAGCTGGCAAAAGAAGTTTGACCATAAAAAAACCGGTCTTGCCTTGAACGAGACCCACGCCGGGCTCGATTGCGACAACTGTCATACGGATAAAAATTTCGTCACGCGCGCGTCCTGCGAGCCGTGCCATCAAGACAAAAAATATCCGAAGGATAAGCCGGGTCAGATTGTTGCGGCAGCGAAGAGATAGGTGCACGTATGTTTAAGAAAATCGGTTTCAAACTGACGGTTGCAGTAGGTATGACCGCGCTGGTGACAATCAGCGTGTTTGCCTATTTCAATATCCGATCCGACCGGCGAAGCCTGCTGGCGGAGATGGAACGTCACGCCAACCAGCTCAGCGAGGTGGTGAAATCAAGCACCGAGTACGACATGTTGTTGAATCAACGCGATCGGATTCACGAGACGATCAAACGTGTCGGCAATCGTCACGACATAAAGCGCATACGCGTGTTGAACAAATCCGGCGAAATTATCTATTCGTCGGACTCCACTGAAATCGGAAAGATGGTTGACAAAAACGCGGAAAGCTGTACCAAGTGTCACTCTGCGGACCGTCCTCTGGAGCGATTGGAGATCAAAGAACGGATGAGGATTTTTCAGATCCATCCCGATTCGTCCCGCATGCTCGGTATCATCAATCCGATCTACAACAGTCGGTCCTGCTACGAGTCGGATTGTCACGTGCATAGCAAAGACCAGCTTGTGCTGGGCGTTCTGGATGTCACGCTGCCGCTCAGCGAGGTGGATAAGGACATTCGCCGCGGTCAGATTGAGATCATCATTTTTGCATTGAGTGCTATCCTTGCGTTGAGCCTGATTATCGGTTTCTTTGTGACGCGATGGGTGGACACGCCGGTGAAAGAGCTGCTGAGCGCAACGCAGCATGTGGCCGGCGGGGATCTGAATTATACCATCAAAGAAAAGCGCGAAAAACTCTCTGATGCACGCATGCAGTTGTTTCAGTCGGACAAGCTGGCGTCCCTCGGTCGCCTGGCGGCAGGTGTCGCGCATGAAATCAACAATCCCCTCACCGGAGTGCTGACGTACAGCAGTTTCCTGCTGAAACGCACGCAGGATCAACCGGAGATACAGGAAGATCTGAAGGTGATCGTCCGCGAAACGATCCGCAGCCGCGAGATCGTCAAGAGTCTGCTCGATTTTGCACGACAGTCGGTGCCCAAAAAAAGCGAGGCGGATATCAATGAAATTGCAAACCGCGCGTTGTCGGTCGTCGAAAGCCAATTGTCGCTTCATCACGTGAAACTGGTCAAAACGTTTTCCTCCGACGTTCCAAAGGTAACAGTGGATGCAAATCAATTGCAGCAGGTGTTCATCAATCTTGTGGTCAATGCCTCCGACGCGATTGGTCCGGAGGGCGGCACGATCACGCTCTCCTCAACCCTGCTCAGTCTGTCGCCGATCGGCATCACACAAATCAAGAAGGCACAATGTCCGAAGCGCCACAGCCTGATCTCTGCGGACGTGCGGATCGACGGAAAACCCTCCATCCGGGTCAAGGCACGGTCGAACGGCACGGAAGGGTTTGTGTATCTGGATCCAATGTACGGGATGAAAGGACATCAGCACGGCATTTCCTTCGACGTCAAGAAGGGAGTGCAGGTGATGTGTCCTGAGTGCTCAGCATCCCTGATGGTGGAGCATAAACCGTGTCCCGAATGCAGTTCGCCGATCTTCGCTTTCGAGGTTCCTTCGAAAGGAATCGTGGAGTCATGCACCCGCATGGAATGCAATTGGCAGCATTGGGAAGTAGTCGATGCCTCCGGCCAGAAGGAGTTCGTGGAATTGAAAATCAGCGATACCGGATGCGGGATCGCGAAGGACGATTTGCCAAAGATCTTTGAGCCGTTCTACTCCACGAAAGGGCAGAAGGGGAACGGACTCGGACTGGCTGTCATTTGGGGCATCATCGACAATCATAACGGCACAATCCGGGTCGACAGTCAGGTCGGTGCCGGAACGACATTCACCATCCGGATCCCGGTGAAGCCATGAAATCGCAACGGGATATTCTCGTTATCGACGACGAGCAGGTCATCGATCAGGCGGTGGTAAAAATTTGCGGCAGCGAGGGACTTTCCGTTGATACATCGGAAGACGCTGCAGCGGCCTTGAAGCTCCTGGAGAGGGACCAGTACAGGCTCATTCTCTGTGATATCATGATGCCGGACCTTGACGGATTTGGATTTCTTGCTGCGCTGCATAGAATGCAAATCACGACACCGGTGATCATGGCGACCGGGTACTCCACGGTTGAGAATGCCGTAAAATCTTTGTATTGTGGAGCAATTGATTTTATGCCGAAGCCATTTACGGCAGATGAGTTGCTGTCCGTCGTTCACCGGGGACTGGCGTACGGGCGGCTGACAGAGAAAGGGCACAGCGCAGGGTTGGCATACGTTCCCTGTCCATCAAAGTACTACCGTTTGGGCTACACGAGCTGGTCGGCGGTCGAACAGGAAGGAAGCGTGCTGGTTGGTGTGAGTGATTTGTTCCTGAAGACAATTGAAGGAATCCGCTCGGTTGAGCTTGTCTCTTCCGATGATGAGGTTGTTCAAGGGAACAGTTGCGCGGTGTTCACCTCCCTCAACCATCTTGTTCACAGTGTGATGTGCCCCATCAGCGGCAGAATTCTCGAGGTGAACACGGCGGCAGCCTCGGAACCGGCAGCGATCGAGAAGGATCCGTATTTTCAAGGATGGTTGTATAGGATAGTCCCATCGGAATTGGAATATGAGCTGCAGCATCTTGTCCCGTGCAGCTCGGATCGTGTATAATTTTTTTCAGAAGGAGATATTCAATGGTACTCGTATTCTTATTTCTGTCTGTTATTCTCTTCGTCATTGCCGACCTCGCCGTTCGATCATTCACGCGCAAGGTGCGCGAGAAGCACAAACGTCGTGAACGGGAAGAGGCGCTTGCCGTGAGTCTCAAGCTCGATTTTACGCGCGAAGCAAAGTCGCTAAAACGGGCCTCAGTGGAAGAACCGGTGGCGCGTATCCTCTGCGTCGACGATGAGGAAGTCATTCTTGACAGCTTTAGAAAAATTCTTGTACTGGATGGGTACAGCGTCGATACCGTTCAGACCGGACAGGAAGCGCTGGGACTCATTCAGACACACCACTACGACTTTGTCTTCACCGACCTCAAAATGCCGTCAATGGACGGCCTCGACGTCGTGAAGTCCGTCAAACACATGCGTCCCGACATCGATGTCGTCGTGATCACCGGCTACGCGACCGTCGAAACGGCAGTTGAAGGAATGAAGCACGGTGCCATGGACTATGTGCAGAAGCCCTTTACCGAAGATGAGCTTCTCGCCTTTGTGAAGAAGGCGCTCATCAAGCGCCAGGACAGAATTCAGAAACAACTAAAGCCCAAAGTCAATATCACGCACATGCCGAATGCCGAGCGCGTACGCACTGGTGAGTTCGCTATTCCCGGCGGCGTGCTCATCTCGCAGGGGCATTGCTGGGCGAGTCTGTCGCAGGAAGGATCGGCCAAAATCGGGCTCGATGATTTTGCGAAGAAGCTGATCGGTCATGTGGACGAAATCGAGTTCCCAAACGTCGGCATGCAGGTGAAGGCAGGGCAGCCGCTCTTCAGCGTCCGCCAGAAGCATCGCCGTGTACAATTCCAAGCGCCGATCAGCGGGCAAGTGGTGAAGATCAATCAGGCATTGAGCGAAGATTGCGATGCTCTTGACATGACGCCGTATCAGAAAAATTGGGTCTGCATCATCGACGGCGACGCGCTGGATGCGGAAGTGCCGGGACTGAAGATCGGCAGATCTGCCGTGGCCTTATTCCAGGACGATATCGATCGCTTCCGCGCCCTCATGATAGAAACAGGTCCAAAAAATGCCGTGGAAGCCGGCGACGATGCTTTGCATCTCGGCGAGCTCGAGTTGCTGGATGACACGCAGTGGGACAGAGTCGTGAAGGAGTTTTTCAGGCGCTGATGATTTCCAGAATCAGCGAGAATAGTTTCTTTTGACCGATCACTTCGCCGAGGTTTGCTACAAAGGATCCTCCGTCGGCGAGTGTGGTCCCGACATCAAGAGCGGTACGGCGGGTTGCGTTGCACAACATCGTCGTAAACCGCTCTCTTTCTTTCGTATAATGCAGTATCGCCTGTTTCCTGTCGAGAAGGTGCGGCTGCAATTCGGTCGCCTGACCGATTTCAATCATCCAGCCGGCGATTAGCGGATCGCTCATGATGCTTTGCGGATTGTTCCGCAGCGGCCGGTTGATATTGATGACAGTGCCAGACAGCGGCGCACGAAGCGGAACAGTTCCGCCCTTCAACACGATCCATGCACAATACTCTCCCGACTTGATTTTCGTGCCCACTGGAGGCAGCACAATCTCTTTCGGATATGCAATCAATTGCGCGAGGAACGGTTCGATGCCGAGCCGGTAGCTCTCATTTTGACGGCATTCGAGTTTGTGCAGCCACCAATGGTTTCGTGTATAGAGATAGGCAGCAGAAAGATCTCTCCGGCTTGTCGACGCAGAGGCCGATCGCAGCTGACCGGCGGCAACAGCAGCCGGCTTCTGATCTGTCTGACGCAATGCGGATTCCACAGGACACTGAACGCATTCGTACCGCCGTTTGCAGAGTTGATACGCAATCAATCCGGCATCCATCCATACGCAGCGATGCTCGCTGCCCGGAATCACGCGTTCGCTATGCTCGTTGTCTGCCATACTCCGCTCCACTTAGTCAGGCCGTGAGACCATTTGAGTATCAGTTACAACATCATAGATGGAAGGAGCGGAAGCCCCTTCATCATGTTGTTCCGTTTCGAAAATGGGAAGATATCGCGCGACGAGTGTGAATGCGCTGAATCCTATTGCTGCAATTCCCAGTGTAATCAGAATTTCCAGGACGGACGGGAAGTAGGTTCGAGAAGGCCATATTTCCATTCCGGTAACGGCGGTATTCATTCTGTTGGCGGCAAATCCGATCAGCACCAGTGCGGTGGAGATGAAGAGCCCGCGCCGTGAATAGCGCACACGTCTGCTCATGAGAAGCGCGAGCGGAATAACAAAACCGATTACGATTTCAACATAGAATGCAATGCTTTGATACGTGACGATCATCATCTCGTGGAGCACACCCCGCGAGGACATATCCTGAAAACGGACCACAAGATAAATGCCGAGAGTAACGGCGATAATCTTTGCGAGATTCGCCCGCAACTCCGGGGCGAGGAGCGTCCGTCCGTTTCGCGACAGAATCAGTGTTTCAAAAATGACCATCGAAACGCCCGATGCGATACAGGAGATGAAGAATAGAATAGGCAGCAGCGGTGAGTACCAGAGTGCATGCAGCCGATTCGGAACGATCAAGTAGAGCGAACCGAACGAGGACTGGTGCAGCGTTGACAGAAGCACGCCGGCGATCATGAATGGCAGAGACATATTGTGGATCCACCGGATCGGCGCATGTAGTTTGAATCTCTCAACGACAATAGAGGCAAATTCCAGCGATAGCACGGTCGTGTAGAGAATAACGCACCAAGTGATTTCAAACATCACTGAATGCGGATTCCACATCACGAGCGGATGCCAGAAATGTTCCGGACGGCCGAGATCGATGATTAGTACCAGAACGACGAGCAGATAACCGATGAACGCGGTCAATATCGCCGGGCGGACGATTGGCTCATAGCGGTCCGCATGAAAGAGATGGACGGCGGCGACTATGGTGAATCCTGCCGCGGCAAGACCGATGCCGAGGAAATCGAATCCGATCCAGAGGCCCCAGGGAAATTCATCGCTGAGATTCGTTGTGGCACCCAGGCCGAGTGTGAATCGGGCGAGAGCCGCGACAGTACCGGCTGCAATAAGCACAACAGCAATCACGCGCCACACGGTGATACGGGGAAGTGAAAATGATTTCATTGTTTGTCCTGAGTCTGTGTGGTGGTGGATTGTTTCTGGGACGCTTCGTACCTCTGCACTTCAGTCCGGCGGTTGGTGATCCACCAGATACCTGCCAACATGACGCTTCCGACGGTGACGACATTCGGGACTTTGGACAGCGCGTTCCATGTCAGCAGCGGCATGGGAGCTTTGTCCAGTTTGGTATCGAAGCCCAGCTGCTCGAACGGAACGGAGCTGATGTAGAGGATGGAAGTTCCGCCGACGTCGTCGCTACCGTAAATCTTGTGCACGTATTTATCTGGTTCGGCATTGATTCTGGCGTACGCTTCGCGCAGAAGTTCATCGCGGTCGCCGAATTTTGTCGCACCCGTGGGACATGCCTCAGCGCACGCCGGCTGCAATCCGTTGGTAATACGCGGGGCGCAGAATTTGCATTTCTGCACGCGCGGTTTGGTGCTGCTCCATTCATAACGCGGCACCTGGAAAGGACATGCCTGCATGCAATACCGGCAGCCAATACATTTGTCGGCATCGTACAATACGGGGCCTTCAGACAGCTTTGTAAACGCACCGACTGGACAGACGGAAACGCACGTCGGCACATCGCAGTGCTGACACATCCGGCGCACGAAGACGCCGTTGTATTCATTCAATGCTGTATAGGCCGACGGCGACAGGCGCTTCTCTTCGCCGGCGGCAAGTTTGTTTTCGGATTTGCACCCGTCCTGACAGGCATTGCAGCCCACGCAGAGCGTAATATCTATCAACATCGCTTTCTTCTTGATCATTTCTTTCTCCGATGGGGGGATTATGAAACCTGCATGAATTCCTGGTCGATCTGCTTGCAGGCTTCTTCGCTCAGCTCTGCGAGAACACCGGAGATCGGCATACCGCCGTCCTGCATCGTTGCAAGTGCCGGGGATCCAACTCCAGCCAGCACATCGCGCAGACGCTGGAATTCTCCCGGAATCCACGCTTGCGCTTCTTCACCGAGCATAAATCTTTTTACCTCGGCGAAGCGTTTCGGTTGCACAGTCATCGCCCAGCCTTCGCTGAAGAGAGAGTCCCGCATCAATTCAGGTCTTTGAGTCAGGGATTGATTGACGGAGAGGATCGTGGCGTCCAGTGGTGACCGTACGGTGAGCGAACGATTGCCCTCGGTGAGTGTCATGATCGGTTCACCTTTCTTCACGTCGTCACCGGCGGATTTGAGGAACGCAACTTCCGGCTGCTTCATTAGATTACCGATAAAGTCATCAATCCCCATACGCAATTTGCCGGAAGGGAATACGTTCATCCAGGTGTGGGATTTCGAAAAGAAGAGGCCGGCGGGGGTCCGGACCGAAGGGGCAATGGTGCCGACTATTTTCGGTGCAAACTTCAAACGTAGCTTTTTGGGTTGTGCAAACCAATCAATACTCAGGAAGAGCACGATAACCGCGATTACGAGCAGGACTGTCATGGGAATTCTCCTTTGTTCAATGATGTAGAGGCAAAGCGTTTCAAAGTCAGAAGCTGCCAATGGTAATGAAACATTCGTGCCAGAATATTTCGGTTTGCCCTACAGCTGTAAGTTCTTTATTGTCAATGGGTAAGGAAAATGAATAGCCTGTTTGTATAATAAGCGTACGGGGATTTTGATGGATATATCAACAGATAGCCGCACCAAGCTCCCGAAAGCGTACAATCTTTGACCATTGCAGCCCTTCTGCTCCGTAGAAGAATCATACACCGATCGTTGAAGAACTCAGCAATGGTGGATGAAAACGGCTCAGAAAATGTCAGGCTCGGACAGTGCCGAAAAAAAAATGAGACATTTCTTTTAAGAGTTGCTGTTTATCGAGAAAGTTGAGCCCTCCCATTCCCAATAGTCGTGAATCGAAAAATCCTGACGATTGCCAACCATGCTGTCGATCAACCGGTTTCGGGAAATGAGTGCTCCCACATGCTATGTTGAATGTGCATGCGACGGTATTCAGAAACGATTTCATCGCCGTGCTGCTATTGAGTGCACGCGATTCCAAAAACCACCACCGGCAGCCGAGAATAAGCGTCTTGCAGATGAAAACTCTTTTTTCTACACTTGAACTCAGCAGGAAGAATATTCGTTGGAATAATTCATCTTTTCAATTCTGAACGGGATATCCTATGGAAGAGAAACTTGATTTCAAAAAAATTCTGCCGATATTCATCATCGTTCTGATTGATCTGCTCGGACTCACTATCATCATTCCGATGATGCCGCTTTACGCAGTCTCCTTTGGCGCCGATCCCATCATGCTCGGATTCCTCGGGGCTGTGTACCCGGCTTCGCAGTTTATCGGCGCACCGCTGCTTGGCCGCCTGTCTGACAAGATCGGACGCCGGCCGGTACTATTGATCTCGCAAATCGGGACCCTCGCGGGATTTCTTCTGCTGGGCACCGCAAATTCACTCTGGATGATTTTTCTCTCCCGTTTTGTTGACGGCATCTCCGGCGCAAATATCTCGACTGCACAGGCTGTCATCAGCGATGTGACATCGGAGAAAAATCGGACAAAGGGAATGGGATTGATCGGTGCCGCGTTCGGTATAGGTTTTATTATCGGTCCGGTGATCGCATTTGCGGGATTGTTCTTCAGCGGGGACAACTACCACGTTCCGGCCTTTATTGCAGCGGCTTTCTCGTTCTGCTCAATCATTCTGACAACAGTCATGCTCGATGAAACGCATCCGAAAGATCACACGTCCTCTGCCGGACACCGCACAATGTTTTCTGCCAGGCAGTTCGTTGATGCATTGAAAAAACCACAGATTGGTTTTCTGCTTGCCCTTCTCTTTCTTCAGCAGATTGCTTTTGGCGGGATGGAACAATTTCTTTCCATCTTCACGCTGGGGATTTTGGGCGTGTATGCATCCATTAACGCAATTATCTTTGTCTATGTTGGATTCTTCATCATTCTGGTGCAGGGGAAAATGATCGGAATATGGAGCAGGAAATGGGGGGATGAACGNCCTGGTGCGAAGAGGTTTGGTGCTGCTGGCGATTGGCTTTGCCATGACTGCCGTGACGCCGCGCCAGGTAATTCCCTGGTATTCGAAAGCCGCGGTCCAGGAATCACTGGAGCATCCGCACACATTGCCGGGATCAACGCCGCTTTCCCACCGGCTGGCAGTGCCGTTGCCGGATGACGGAAGCAAGGGGTGGACGGGAATCGCCTGGCTTCTGTTGGCGATTATTCCAATGGCGATTGGCGGGGGCATCCTGCATCCCGGACTTAACTCCTTGCTGACGAAACACAGCAGTCCGGGGGATGTGGGAGGGACACTGGGAATTGCGTCTGCTTTTTACAGTGCCGCGAACGCGATCGCCCCATTGGTGACTGGAGTGGTTTTCAAATTTGCAGGACTTGGAGCGCCTTTTGGACTCTGGGCGGTTCTAATTGTGGTGCTCTATTTTTTTGCACGGAAGGAAATTGTGTCGGAGGTGTGATGGATGAGGAGATGTTTTTTCTGTTTTGATGCCGAGCGACGTCTGTAGCAGTCATCGAGCGCAGCCGAGATGACCAATACCAACTTCCGCTTCGGAAAGAAAGAATGTTGCAGCTATGTTGAAGTAGTCAGCTTGGAGAAAGTACTGCAGAGAGATCTCCACGGAAAGCGGGAAGTCCGCTTCACCCGGCAATCAGGAGGACGGCTGTTCTATTGTTCGTCTTCGGCGTCGTCAAGGGGAGGAAGAACCGCATCGGGGTTTGATATGAAGTGCTTCGAGCACATCTCGCCGGTGAAGCGCCCTTGTTTTTTGCACCACTCGGATCGCGCCTTTGTTAAGGCGGGATCTTTTGATTCCGGCGTCTGCCAGAACTCATCGAGTTGGGCGCCGCATTCGGAGCAAAACACAACGTTTTCTTTCACTTTGTTGTGCCGTATTTGGATATCCTTGTTGCGCATATTCCCAATGTAGTGTTTTTTTGTAATAAAATCATTTTTCGAACTATCTTGAATCTAGATTTTCTCCCACGTTTCTGGTCGAACTGAATCGTTTGCGGGTACGGATCATCATTTCAAACGCTGACCGCCAGGTGTTGACCGCAATTGCAATTCAATCCACCTTTCAATACCTTAACACTACTCCATTGCGTGAAGTTCCTGACATGTCCATGACCATCCATTGAATGAAGAATGCTGCTCGCCATACCGCTCTTTTGCTCGGCGTTTGTTCGTGCGGAACATTGTCACTGCCGCGCTCACTGTCACTCAGCATGATTTGTTCGAGACCATCGTCGCACATATTTCCCGCATAGCCAAAGACACACTGTCAAGTAAAGAGAAGGAGTTTGTATGAGAATTCGCTTCGTCGCACTGCTAATGGTGATTTCAGTATTTGGGGCCGAGCAACTTTGGGGGCAGAAAGAAGCTCGCCTCCTGAGATTCCCCGCCATCCATGGAAACACTGTCGTGTTCACATACGCCGGTGATCTCTATGCCGTCGCCGCTGCCGGGGGGATTGCCCGCAAAATTACCAACGACGTCGGATTCGAAATGTTCGCCCGATTCTCACCGGACGGATCTACGATCGCATTCACAGGCCAGTACGATGGAAATACCGAAGTCTATACGATGCCTGCCGACGGCGGTGTACCGCGGCGCCTGACGTACACCGCAACTCTTGACCGTGATGATGTTTCCGACAGAATGGGTCCGAACAATATTGTGATGGCATGGAAGAGCAACAGCGAGATTGTCTACCGGTCGCGACGGATCGAAGCAAATGATTTTATCGGGCAACTCTATGTTGCTTCCGTTCAGGGTGGTGCACCAGTACAGCTTCCTCTTCCGCGCGGCGGCTTTTGTTCGTTTTCTCCGGATGGAAAGAAAATGGTGTACAACCGGGTGTTCAGAGAATTTCGCACCTGGAAGCGATATCGCGGCGGCCAGGCAGACGATATCTGGCTGTATGACTTTGAAACAAAGAAGACCATCAATCTGACCAACAATCCCGCACAGGATATCATTCCAATGTGGATCGGGGATAAAATCTATTTCAGCTCGGACAGAGACGGACGGGATCATGTCAAGCGCCTGAATCTCTACTCCTATGATCTCGCAAGCCGGGAGACGAAACAGTTGACGTTCTTCAAGGACTTTGATGTCAAGTTTCCCTCAGCGGATCAAACGTCAGTTGTCTTTGAGAACGGTGGATTCTTGTACCGGCTCGATGCTGTCGCTGAAACCGTAACGAAGATTCCTGTTTCAATCGCGGAAGATTTTGCTGTCGGCCGCGGCGGCAGTATTGATGTCAGCAAAAATATTTCGGCTTTTGAGATATCCCCGGACGGCAATCGCGCACTGTTCGGCGCACGCGGCGAATTGTTTACAGTTCCGGCCAAGTACGGCAATACGCGCAATCTGACGAACACCTCCGGCGTCCACGAGCGGAATGCAGTCTGGTCTCCGGATGGGAAATGGATAGCCTATATCTCCGACGCGACCGGCGACAATGAAGTCTATGTGATGCCCCAGGATGGCAGCGCACCGGGGAAGCAGCTGACAAGAAACAGCGATACCTACAAGTTTCAGATTCTCTGGTCTCCCGACAGCAAGAAACTTCTCTGGGCGGATAAAATGCAGCGGCTCCAATATGTTGATGTGGAATCGCAGAAAGTGACTCTCGTTGCTCAGGCGACGGCATTTGAATTCTCCGACTATAGCTGGTCGCCGGACAGCAAATGGATCGCATTTGCCAGGCCGGAAGAAAAAGTGATGACGACGATCCAGCTTTATTCGGTGGAGAAGAAAGAAATCTATCCGGTGACGGATGGCTGGTATTCGAGCGGCGAACCTGTCTTCAGCGCTGACGGGAAGTATCTCTTCTTCGTCTCGGACCGGACATTCAATCCGACGTACAGCCAGACAGAATGGAATCACGCCTACGGCGATATGGAAAAAATCTATTTCGTCACGCTCTCCGCGGATACAAAATCTCCATTCGCCCCAAAGAGCGATGAAGTGGCAATCAAGGAAGAGAAGAAAGAACCCGAAAAGAAAAAAGAGGCAGAGGCGAAGCCGCAGGTGAAAGTATCGATCGAATCCCTTCAGCAGCGTATTGGAGTGCTCCCGGTGACTGCATCGAGCTACCGGCACATTACTGCGGTTGGAGACAAAGTATTCTACGTCCGGCGGGGCAGCCGCGACGAGAAACCGCGGCTCTTGTTCTACGATCTGGAAAAGCAGAAAGAAACGGAACTGGGTGATATCGGTGCCTATGAGATTTCTGCCGACGGAAAGAAGATGATCGTATCGTCTGACGGCGGGTATGCAATTCTGGACCTTCCCACTGCGCGCATCGAGGTGAAGGACAAGCTGGTTCTCTCGGATCTCAAAATGAATCTCAACCGCGCAGAGGAGTGGCATCAGATCTATTACGAGGCGTGGCGCCAGATGCGGGACTTCTTCTATGATCCGTTCATGCACCATGTGAATTGGGAAGGCGTGAAGAAAAATTATGAAGTGCTGCTGCCGTTTGTGAATCACCGCGCGGATCTTACCTATATCATCGGGGAAATGATAGGTGAACTGAGTGTCGGGCACTCGTACGTGGGCGGCGGGGACATGCCCAAGCCGGAGCGCATTCCGCAGGGCTTGCTCGGTGCACAGCTCGAACGTGATGCTGCTTCTTCGTACTACCGCATTGTACGCATCTTGAAAGGACAAAATTGGGACCCGGCACTGCGTTCCCCGCTGACGGATATCGGCGTGGAGGCCAAAGAAGGTGAATACATTCTTGCCGTCAATGGAAAGTCCACGAAGGAAATGCAGGATATCTATCAGGCGCTGGTGGGATTGCTGACGAGCGGCAGTTGTATTACTATAATTGGGTGCAGCGGAATATCGACATCGTGACGAAAGCGACGGACGGAAAAGTCGGCTACATTCATGTTCCCGATATGGGCGCTCACGGACTGAATGAGTTTGTGAAATATTACTATCCTCAGTTGAGGAAGGAAGCGTTGATCATTGACGATCGCGGCAATGGCGGAGGAAATGTGTCGCCGATGATCATCGAGAGGCTGCGCCGCGAAATTGCGATGATCGATATCGCGCGCAATACATCGATTTCCGTCGATCCGGGCGGGACGGTGCTCGGCCCGAAGGTGGCGCTGATCAATGAATTCTCCGCGTCGGACGGAGATATCTTTGCATTTCGATTCAAACATTATAAACTCGGTCCGGTCATCGGCAAGCGCACATGGGGAGGCGTCGTGGGCATTCGCGGCACGCTTCCGTTTGTGGACGGGGGCTACCTGAACCGACCGGAATTCTCGCGGTACGACATCGAAGGAAAGTCGTGGATTATGGAAGGCTACGGTGTTGATCCGGATATCGTTGTCGACAACGATCCGGCGCTGGAATTCAGCGGCGTCGATGAACAGCTGAACAAAGCCATCGAAGTCATCAAAGAGGAGATGAAAAAGAATCCGGTGAAATTGCCCGAGCCTCCGCCGTATCCGGATAAGAGCCGCTGAGACGTCTGTGCACGTCCGTCAAAAGGAACGTGTATCGTTGAAAAACTTCTCTGTGAAAGGAAGGAATACTATGACTGCAACAATCTCCATGCCGGCTGAATTACTTTGGTTCCTGGCGGGCCTGGTTGTCATGTTCAGCGAACTGATCCTACCCGGGTTTGTCATGATCTTTTTCGGCGCCGGCGCCTGGGTGGCCGCGCTCACCATCGTTATCGGACTTGCGGCGGGTTTCGATACGCAGCTCATCATCTGGCTGGTATCATCCCTGCTGTTGCTGTTGTTGTTTCGCAGACAGGGACAACGCTATTTCAAGGGCAGGGTGATCGGCAAGCTGAAACCTGGAGAAACTATCGACGACATCAAGGGGCAGCGTGTGGTCGTGAAGAATGATATTCGTCCGGATACGGTCGGCGGGAAGGTCGAATTTCATGGAACAAGGTGGGATGCAGTTGCCGACGTCCCGATCAAAGCGGGGGACGTTGTGGAAATTGTTGAGCGCAATAACTTGAAATTGAAGGTGCGTCCACTAACTGCAAATGAATAATCGAAGGAGTACACACCATGGGACCCGAAACGATTGTACTGATTGCGCTTGCGTTGTTTGTCATGATTACGTTGCTGAAAACGGCGCGCGTCGTTCCACAGAAGACAGTGTTCATAGTAGAACGGTTGGGAAAATATCACGCGACGTTGGACGCAGGATTCCACATCTTGATTCCGTTCTTCGACAACATCGCGTATAAGCTTTCCATGAAGGAAATGGTAATTGATGTTCCACCGCAGGGCTGCATCACGCAAGACAATATTTCTGTTGAGGTGGACGGCATTTTGTACATGCAGATCACTGATCCCGTGAAGGCGTCGTACGGCATCACGAACTATGAATTTGCCTGCACGCAGTTGGCGCAGACAACGATGCGCAGTGAAATCGGCAGAATCGAGTTGGACAGAACGTTTGAAGAGCGCGAAAAGATCAACCAGGAGATAGTTGCTGCCGTGGACAAAGCATCCGAACCTTGGGGAATAAAGATCACACGGCACGAGATCAAAAATATTTTGCCTCCGGCGAGCATCAAAGATGCTATGGAAAAACAGATGCGTGCGGAGCGGGAGAAGCGCGCACTCATCGCCGAATCGGAAGGAGATAAACAAGCGAAGATCAATCGCGCCGAAGGTGATAAACAGGAAGCGATCGCCCGCTCAGAAGGTGAGAAAATGAAAAGGATCAACGAAGCCGAGGGTCGGGCGCAGGAAATCGAACGCGTCGCCTTCGCCACGGCAAAAGGCATTCGGGAAATAGCGAACGCTATCAATGACAAGGGGGGATCCGACGCCGTCAATCTCCGAATCGCCGAGCAATATCTTGGTGAGTTTGGAAAACTCGCTCAGAAGAACAACGCGATGATCATCCCGTCCAATCTCTCGGATGTTGCCGGCTTCGTTGGTTCGATCGGAAAGATATTTACTGCAATGAATCGTCCGGAAGAAAGTCTGGCGCCGGAGACAAAGAAAAAATAGAAGGGGATTAGACTTTCCAAGTATGTTCTAGTCGGGCTGCTCAAGTCTTGAGGATCTGATGAGTCTACAAAAGCAAGACTTGGAAAGTCTAAGATCCGAACCTTAAAAGGAAAACTTGGAAAGTCGATCATAAACAAGGGGAAATCATGCCACTGAAAAACCTCCAGCCGCTCGAACAGGGGAAATATTATCACATTTACAATCGCGGTAATGACAGCTGCAATCTTTTCTACAAAGACGACAACTACCGGTACTTTTTGTCAAAGTACGATTATTACCTTTCCACCTATCTTGATACCTTTGCCTATTGTTTGATGCCGAATCATTTTCATATGCTGGTCAGGGTCAAAGACTTCCCAAGTGATTCCCAGGTCAAAAAGAAAAGCTTGGAACGCCAACCACCCACTATCGTCAGCGAGCAATTTCGGAAACTCTTTATGTCATATTCCAAAGCAATTAATAAGCAGGAAAAACGTTCCGGCAGCTTATTCCAGAAGAATTTTCGGCGAAGAGAAATTAGAAGCGATGCCTATTTTGCAAAAATGATTTTATATATACACAACAATCCTGTTCATCATAAGTTTACCGATGACTTAAGTCTGTACCGATGGAGTTCGTATGATACGTTGGTAAAAGACCAGCCGACGAAGATAAGTAAACTTGAATTATTACAATGGTTCGGCGGCAAGAATGATTTTATCGAATTTCATAAGAATATTCCATCGAATGTAGATATCGATGAGAATGCGTCCGAGGAGGGCCCCACTGGTAGACTTTCCAAGTTTATCCTACTAAAAGTACCCAAGTCTTAAAGACCTGAAAGGTCTGAAAAGTAAAAACTTGGAAAGTCTGAAGTAGTACCTTATCTTTGGATGATCGAAATAGTCGTCTTTCAAAAGAGGAGAAATTTCAGAGTGAAAAAAGCTCTTATTACAGGTATTACCGGCCAGGACGGCTCTTATCTGGCTGAATTGCTTCTGGAAAAAGGATACGAAGTGCATGGCATTGTCCGGCGTGTCGCACTTGAAGATCCTGAACATCGCATGTGGCGCATCAGGCATATTCGAAAAGACGTCCGCTTTCATTCCGGTTCGCTGGAAAGTTATCCGAGCGTTTACAAAGTCCTGCACGACGTCTTGCCGGATGAATGCTACCATCTTGCTGCGCAGAGTTTTGTGAGCTATTCATTTGAAGATGAATTTTCCACTCTGAACACGAACATCAATGGAACGCACTATCTTCTGGACGCGCTGAGAAGCATCTGTCCCCAGACGCGCTTCTATTTTGCCGGATCCAGCGAAATGTTCGGCAAAGTGAACGAAGTGCCGCAAACAGAGTCCACACAATTTCATCCGCGTTCATCCTATGGAATTTCCAAAGTTGCGGGTTTTCACCTGACGCGCAACTATCGGGAGAGCTACGATATACGCGCATCGAGCGGCATTCTTTTCAATCATGAATCCCCCCGGCGGGGCTTTGAATTTGTCACCAGAAAAATTACTTCACAAGTTGCGCGGATTAAGAAAGGTCTTGCGAAAGATTTGCGCCTCGGCAATTTGGATGCAAAGAGGGATTGGGGACATGCCCAGGACTATGTCAACGCGATGTGGCTCATGCTGCAGCAGGAGCAGGGGGACGATTATGTGATCGCCTCCGGCGAAGCTCATTCAGTGAGGGAATTCTGTGATGTGGCGTTCTCACATGCGGGACTCGACTATCGCGAATTCGTCGTGGTCGACCAGCAATTCTTCCGTCCGGCGGAGGTTGAAATTCTCCTCGGCAATCCAGCCAAGGCGACGCGCGTCCTTGGATGGGAGTACAAAAGAACGTTCAGGGAACTCGTGTTGGAAATGGTTGACGCGGATTTGGCGTTGGTACGGTAAGAGGGGGGAAAGAGAAAAGAGAGCAGTCTATGTGAAACTGTATAAGACTGCAGAAAGGGCATTCCGGAATGAATGCCCTTTGTTAATGACGTAGTTTAGTTGTTTTTCAGAGGTCTCATACTATTGAGAAAACAGGATGCCTATGTATACTGTAACGCTCATTCCAGGGGACGGAATCGGTCCGAGTATTGTCGAAGCGGCCACCCGCGTTATCGAATCGACGGGAGTTCCCATTCAGTGGGAAGTCGCAGCGGCCGGACTGGCGGCTGTGGACATCGTCAAAGATCCTCTTCCGCAGTCGACGATTGATTCCGTCAAGAAGAACGGGGTTGCGCTGAAGGGACCGCTGACGACCCTGCTTGGAAAGGGCTTCAGAAGCGTCAATGTGGCGCTCCGGAAGGAATTCGATCTCTATATTAATCTGCGCCCTGCCAAGTCTTTTGAAGGCGTTGTCTCTCGATACAAGGACGTCGATATCGTAATGTTCCGGGAGAATATCGAAGAATTCTACTCCGGGATTGAGCATTATATTGATGCGCAAAAAAGCGCGGCTGAGACTATCGGCGTGGTGACGCGTTTCGGCTCTGAGCGCATCGTTCGCGCCGCTTTCGATTATGCCCGGAAGCATGGCCGGAAAAAGGTAACGCTGGTTCACAAGGCCAACATCATGAAATTTACCGGTGGCCTTTTCCTGGATGTGGGGAAGAGCGTCGCGGCGGAGTATCCGGACATTACGTTCGACGATAAAATTGTCGATAACATGGCGATGCAGTTGGTGATGAAGCCCGAACAATTTGATGTGATTGTGACCACGAATCTCTTCGGCGATATTCTGTCTGATCTCTGCTCCGGGCTCGTCGGCGGTCTGGGTGTCGCTCCGGGTGCAAATATCGGCACGACTGCTGCGATATTCGAGGCTGTACATGGCAGTGCGCCGGACATTGCCGGTAAAAACCTCGCAAATCCAAGTGCGATCATTCTTGCAAGTGCGATGATGCTGGAACACCTCGGTGAGACGGCGGCTGCGACACGTGTCCATCGTGCGGTGGAGGCAATTCTGAAACAAGGTACGCACGTCACACGTGATTTGAATCCTCAATCGACAACGGGCACGAAGGAAATGGCCGACGCGATTATCCGCGAGATCAAGGCGAACCAACCGGAATGACAATTCTGGGGAAAAATACGCGCTTTCATTGGCTGGGCCTCTCCGCCTTCCATGCCGAAACTCCCGGAGGGAAATCAATCCTCATTGATCCGTGGCCTACGAATCCATCGGCGCCGGAGTCTGCAAAAAATATTTCCCGTGTGGATCTGATTCTTGTCTCCGTTCTTGAACTCTCTCTGGGCGGAGTGCTGGAATGAAAATCGGTACTATCAATATTGAAAAGCCGCTGCTGCTTGCGCCGATGGAGAACGTAACGGATCTTCCGTTCCGGCTTGTCTGTAAGCGTATGGGCGTCGATATTCTCTTTACCGAGTTCATCAACTCCGACGGACTCGTCCGCAATTCGAAGAAGACGAAGCATAAAATGAGTTTTGAGGAAGAAGAGCGGCCGATCGGCATTCAGATCTATGGCAGCGATGAGTGTGCAATGGAAGGTGCTGCGGAGCTGGCCGTTGAAATGGATCCGGATATTCTGGATATCAATTGCGGTTGTTGGGTAAAAGATGTGGCGATGCGCGGTGCCGGTGCCGGTCTGTTGAAAGATCTGCCGCGGATGGAACGGATAGTCAAAGGCGTTGTCAGCGTTTCAACGAAGCCGGTGACTGTGAAAACGCGGTTGGGCTGGGATGAGACGTCGATTCGCATTATCGAAGTGGCACAGATGCTCGAACAGTGCGGTGTAAAGGCGTTGACTATCCATTGCCGGACTCGCTCGCAGGGTCACAAAGGTGATCCCGATTTTTCCTGGATTCCCGAAATCAAGCGTCATGTCTCTATTCCCATTATCGTCAACGGCGGCATCATGACGCCGGAAGACGTTGTTCGCGTTTTCGACGATACCGGTTGCGATGGTGTGATGATCGCACGCGGAGCGATCGACAATCCATGGCTCTTCAAGCAGGCGAAAGAAATTCTTACCACCGGTACGTACACAAAGGAAATCTCCTGGGAGGAACGTGTTGCCGTCAGTCTGGAACATCTTGCGCTCTCCATCCAATACAAAGGCGATCGAACCGGCGTCCTTGAAATGAGAAAACACTACAGCGGATATTTTCGCGGCATTCCGAATATTTCCAAGTTGCGCAATGCTCTTGTTCTCATGACTGATGTAGACCAAATTGTTGAGGCGATTCGATCCTACGAAATTCAACCTCTCGAACAAACCACGCAATTTTCCTGACATGATCGCACTCATTGTTGGATTTGTTATCGGATTTGGCACCTCTGTCCCTATCGGACCGATCAACATTGCCGTTATGACAAAAGGGTTATCCAACAAGACAGGGCAGGGATTGATGATCGGTGCAGGATCGGGTTTTATGGATATTCTCTATTGCGGCGCGGCCATGTTCGGCATTTCCACACTTATGGCGAATGCCAGATTGGAGCTCGCATTCCGCATTGCGACGTTTGTGGTCTTTTTGATGTTCGGTATCCGGACATTGTTTTTCAAGGTGCACGATCCGGCTGCACCGTTGCCGGAAAAGAGCGGAGGTCTCAAGCGCTACTTCCTTTTTGGCATTCTGCTGTATCTCTCTAATCCATCGTTCATCGCTTATTGGATCACCGTTGCGGGTGTTGTTCAGGGGTATAAAATTATCGAAGCGAGTGTCTATAACAATCTGTTGTTTGCCATCGGTACCGGCTTCGGGACGACCGGTTGGTTTTTCACCCTTTTGAAACTCGTGGAAAAGCAGAAGATGAAACTAGATAGGATGATCATTCAAAGGATCACTCGAGGGTTCGGTGCAGTTCTCCTCATCATCAGTTGTGTCATGGGATATGAGTTGCTGAGCTCGCTGTTGCTCTGACACTTTGCGCTTGCTCGTCGAAGGGAAGTTTGCTATATTCAAGCCGTTTATGTCCAAAGTCTATTGCACATCATTCGAGTCCAAGATCGGACACATCTATATCGCTTCAACCGATAAAGGTGTTTGTAAGATCAGCATTCCGCGCGAGCCGAAAAAAGATTTCTTTCGCTGGCTCTCCGCTCATTTTGACGATGATGATGTCGTCGAGAACAAGAGCAAGAACAAAGAAATCATCGAACAACTCACACGGTACTTCAACGGGAAACTCGCAAAATTTTCGTTGCCGTACGATCAGATCGGCACCGCGTTCCAGGTACGCGTCTGGCGCGAGCTCGCCAAGATTCCTTACGGAACGACGATCACGTACAAACAGCTGGCGCGCCGCGTCGGGGTACCGCGCGGATTCCGTGCCGTAGGTACCGCCAACGGCAGCAATCCGCTGCCGATTCTTGTCCCCTGTCATCGCGTGGTCGGCCATGATGGATCTCTCGGTGGCTATGCATCCGGTGTCAAGACAAAAGAATTTTTGCTGCGCCTTGAAGGCGCGATCATGTTGTAGTCGTATTGCTTCACTCCCCATTTTTCCGTACGTTTCTTCACAGCAGTATCTGAAGGTCCGTCCCGGCGTTTGCGCCCAGCGAGTATCATTCTCTTCCGACACAGTCGTGTCGGTGTTTTTTTGTCCGGGACTGCAGTTGCAGGAACCGGGACGATGGCTACGGTCAGAGCCGACAGAGTACGCTGCCGATATTTCTTCCTGACAAAGACTTTGCATGGATCTTCTTTCAGAACTTAATGACATTCAGCGCTCGGCTGTCTCTGCTCTGGACGGACCGGTCATGGTCGTTGCCGGCGCGGGCAGCGGCAAGACGCGTGTGCTGACCTACCGCGTTGCCAATCTTATTCTGCACAACGTCAAACCGTACGAAATTCTTGCCCTGACGTTTACGAACAAAGCGGCAAAAGAGATGAAGGAACGTATTGAACGTCTCACGGGACCGGCGGCCTCACAGGTGTGGGCCGGTACGTTTCACTCCATCTTCGCACGCATTCTGCGTCATGAAAGCGAGCACATCGGGTTTGACCGAAATTTTACCATCTATGATATGGAAGACAGCCGATCAGCGGTGAAACGTATCATGGAGAATCGCAACATCTCATTGCAGCGGTTTACGGCGCGGGCGATTCATGCGCGCATCAGCAGTGCCAAGAATCATCTCGTGACGCCGGAACAGTATGCTCAGATTGCCAAAGATCCCAATGAAGAAGCGGCAGCTGTCGTATACAAGGACTACGTGCGAACGCTCCGAGCGAACAATGCGATGGACTTCGATGATTTGCTGCTGAAACCTATTGAGCTCTTCCAACATCATCCGGCCGTGTTGGAAAAATATCATTATCGGTTCAGGTATCTGCTGGTCGATGAATATCAGGATACCAACCGCGCTCAATACATGATGATCCGGTTGCTGGCGCAGAAATTCAAAAATGTTTGTGTCGTCGGCGATGATGCGCAAAGCATCTATTCGTTCCGCGGGGCTGACATCCGGAATATCCTGGATTTTGAGAAGGATTATCCCGGATGCAAAATCTATCGCCTTGAACAGAATTACCGCTCCACAAAAACAATCCTTGCTGCTGCGGACAATATTATCAAGAACAACAAGGGACAAATCCCCAAGACCCTCTGGACGGCAAATCCGCCAGGCGATCAGATTACCATCATCGAAGCAGAGGATGACAAAGATGAAGGGATGCGTATCGTCCAGCATCTCCGCCGTGAATGCACACATCGGAAGCTCGATCTGAAAGATGTGGCGGTTCTGTACCGGACGAATTCACAGTCACGTTCTCTGGAGGATGCTCTGCGACGTAGTGCCATTCCGTATGTAATTATCGGCGGTGTGGAATTCTACAAGCGGAAAGAAATCAAGGATATCCTTTCGTACCTTCGCGTGGTAGTGAATCCCCGCGATGAGGAGAGCCTTCTCAGAGTCATTAATTTCCCTGTGAGGGGTATTGGCGATACCAGCATCGCACGCATCACAGCGTACGAAAAGACGATGCCTGCGGAACGGCGATCGTTGTTCAACGCCTTGTGCGACGTGCACCAGATTGCATCGCTGAACGACCGGGCAAAAAATGCGGTGACGCAATTCGTATCGTTCATTACAAAGTACAACAATCTCCGCGCGCAGCTCTCTGCCGCTGAACTGACGCACGCATTGGTGGGCGAACTGGAGCTGTTGAAGAAATTCAAAGACGAAGCCACGCCGGAATCCTTGGCCCGCTGGGAAAACCTTCAGGAACTTCTGTCGGCGTTGACGGAGTACTGTGCAGATAATCCGGACGGGACGCTGGAAAGTTTTCTGGAGGAAGTATCGTTGCTCTCAGATGCCGATCAGAAAGCCAACGCGCAGAATGCCGTAACGCTGATGACGCTGCACGCAGCGAAGGGTTTGGAATTTCCGCTGGTGTTCATCACCGGTGCGGAAGACGGATTGTTGCCGCTGTACCAATCATCGCTGGATCCGGCAGATGTGGAAGAGGAGCGGCGGTTGTTCTACGTCGGCATCACTCGTGCGATGCAGAAGCTCTTCCTCACGCATACGCGTGCAAGGTACCGCAACGGAGAACTGACGTTTCCCGTTATATCGCGATTTGTTCTGGAGATAGATGACGGGCTCATGCACAAAGAGAGCACTTCGCCTCAGAGCGCATCGAGCGCTACCGTGCTGCGGCAGGGCGGCTATGTCCGGAAACGCGACATTGCGGCCCCACGCCGCCCGGCGCAGGATCCTCTCCCGGATTATGAAGGTGAATCGCAGGAACACCAGTCTCTGTACGTCGGTACCTACGTCGTGCATGAGTCGTTCGGGCGGGGCAAAGTAATCCAACTTGCTGGACGCGGCGAGTCGGCAAAGGCGGTTGTATTGTTCGACAGTGTCGGCAGGAAAAATCTGATGCTGAAATATGCCAACCTTCGTGGAGCATGATATGAATTCCAATGATGTGACAGCGCCGTACAAAACGCTGCCCCGGATTCTCAGTTTTTCCGGCGTGACGATCCTGTATTGGGCTATTCAACAGGTATCGATGCAGGGGTATCTCACGCACGCCGTCGCGCTTCCTGCTTCCATTTCTTTCCCCGTCGTAATGCTGTTCGAGCACAAGGTGTGGGAGTTTCTCTTTGGCATGTTGGTTATCGCGGTCCTCTCCAGGGGACATCTTTGGAGCTACGGCATTAATTCCATGGACGTCCGCTTTTCGATGCGCATGCTTGTCCGATTCTATGCTGTTGCACTGGTGTTTGTGACCGGTATGGTATTGATACCTCTACTGCGTGGTGACGCGCTGCCGATCATCTTTTCACACCTGGCACCGTCGACCATGGGGGCCTGGATTCTCCTGCAATGGATGGCGTCACCGATTGCGGATTCCATTCTCTTCTTCGGGGTATTTCAAACGGTTCTATGCAAGTATTGGCCGGAGACTTTCGTCATCAGATCACTTCGGATACCAGTCGGCGGGCTCTATGCTGCGATGGCGTTTGTCGTGGGAAGAGTTCGTGTTCCCATTTTCGGCGGTGACATGCTGGAATACGTGATAGCTGCGGGAGTTGGATTGTTCTGTGCTTGGATGTATGATCGCACCCGGAGTCTTTTGACGCCGATGCTGGCGATAGCATTTGTCTATGGAATGCCGTTCATCATCCGATTTGCGTGGGCTCTTATGTAGCGCGGAGCTCTACTCCGTGATGCCGTGAGGAAATTCTGGATGCCTTCAGCAATCCTCCCTGGGGGGACTGCCAAAGGAGCAGTCATAGCAGCCGCTGATAGTGCTCCTCGTATATCGCGACGATCTTCTCTGTGTCAAATTCTTCAACGGCGCGTGAACGGCCTGATTCGGCAAAGCGCCTATGCTTTGCGTCGTTGCCGAGAATGTCCAGTGCATATTTCGCCATGCGCTCCACATCGCCGATTTCCGCAATATATCCTGTCTCGCCGTGTACGACGAGTTCAGGCAGCCCCCCAACGCTTGACGATATTACTGGTACCCCGCACGCCATCGCTTCCAACGCTGAGAGACCAAAACTCTCGGATTGACTGGGAATGAGGAAGAGATCGGAAGCAGAGAGGATCTCCACCAATTCAGATTGCTTCCCTAAGAAAGTAACATCGCGAACGAGGTCGAGCTCACGCACAAGGAGTTCGCAGGCGGAGCGATCAGGACCGTCTCCGGCGAGCAGTAACTTTGCCGGCATTTTGTCGTGAACGAGTTTGAAGATCTTAATCACGTCGGCGACGCGTTTTACCATTCTGAAATTTGAGATATGGATCAGTATCTTTTCCCCGGCCGGTGCAATGGCATTGCGCAGATTCGAGGTTTCGCGCCGCTTGAATACCTTTGTGTCCACGAAGTTGGGAATGACGTCGATAGATTTCTTGATGTTGTAGTTGGTGATCGTCTTCTCCTTTAAGAAGCGGGAGACGGCGGTGACCCCGTCGCTCTGTTCGATACTGAACTTCATGACGGGCAAAAAGCTCGGTTCCAATCCAACCAGAGTGATGTCGGTTCCGTGCAAGGTCGTCACGATTCGAAGATGGGAGTCCCCCAGCACCTGCTTTGCAAGATATGCACTGGTTGCATGAGGGATGGCATAGTGGGCATGCAGAATGTCGAGATGCTCGAACCTGCACACTTCCACCATTTTGCTTGCCAGGGCCGGGGTGTACAGCGGGAATTCAAAAAGGGGATACGATGCCATTTCCACTTCATGGTAGAAGATATTTGCATCGAAGTTATTCAGACGCATCGGCATGGCATAGCTGATGAAGTGAATCTGATGCCCGCGTTTCGCCAGCGCCTTGCCAAGCTCGGTCGCGACGACGCCGCTGCCGCCGTATGTTGGGTAACAGGTAATTCCGATCTTCATAATTTCTAACGTACCATTAATTGTTTTGATATACAACAGCGTGGACTTGCGAGAAGTTCAATGGGCATTCGGTTGCCGAGACGACATATGCGGAGATGTATGCAGAGGTCATCTCGGCTCCGCTCGATGACCTCCGGGCATTTGATACAGGCAGGGAAGTCGTTTGAACCGGCGGGTCAAAAATGTTACATTATTATATGATCTTTCACTACGACACGATTGCGGATTCCGTCCAGAGTACGATTAAGATCGTCGGATCCCGGTTTGTTGCATCGGCGTTCCCTGTCACAAGTGAACAAGAAGCATCTGTGCGTCTGGAGGAAGTGCGCCGGGAGTTGTTCGATGCAACGCATCATTGTCATGCTTATATGATGGATCCCGATGGAAAAAGACAACGCAGCAGCGACGCAGGCGAGCCTTCCGGTACCGCCGGTGCCAAAATCCTTTCGGCCATACGCGCTGCCGAATTGTCCGACGTCCTTGTGATTGTCACACGCTACTTTGGGGGGACCAAACTCGGGGTCGGCGGTCTGGGGCGTGCATATTTCGATGCCGCACAAAATGCTTTGCATCTCGCCCGCCGCTGTACACGCCAGGCGATGAAGCCGGTGACGATGACCTTCCCGTATGACGCGACCAGCGCAGTGATGAATCTTCTCCATCGTCACGGTGCCGTCATCGGTACCAGTAAATACGATTCAGTGGCGACGCTTCACTTACTTCTGCCGCTCGAGCAGGCCGATCAGGCGATGATGCGCCTGACGGAAGCAACGGCGGGCAGGACAGCGTTTGCTTCCGAAGAGACTGTCGTCTGGCATATGGTCAATTGCGATGTGAAATAGTTAGAAGCGGGCTGAAAAATTCCGAGCAAGAGCGGTAGTTGCACGTTATCGACACAAGAACCGGTCTCCGCACTATCAATTAGTCATAAAGACAGAAGATTATGGAACACGTTCTTCTTTTTTTTCTCGGGCTCTTTGTCGGGACGTTCGGGACGCTTGTCGGTGTCGGCGGTGGTTTTATCATTGTTCCGATGCTCCTGTTCGTCTATCATGCATCTCCGACAATGGCGGTAGGGACGTCGTTGTGCGTGATCGCCTTCAATGCCGTCTCCGGGAGTTTCTCCTATGCACGCCAACGCCGGATCGACTACCGGACCGGCGCCATTTTTGCGCTCTCAACTGTCCCGGGAGCCATTCTGGGTGCATCGCTGCTGGATAAAATTCCTGCGGCAGTTTTTGATGTCTCCTTTGCGATATTTCTCCTCTGCGTCGCCGTGTATATATTCTTGAAACCCGACACAAGCAAGAAAACCGGCGGAAAATCAGAAGAACACAGCTTTGATCCTTCGCGACGCGTTTCGTTCAACTTGCCGTTGGGTATCGTTGTAAGTTTTCTTGTTGGATTTCTTTCCAGCATGGCGGGAATCGGCGGCGGTATCGTTCATGTGCCGGCGATGATTTATATTTTTAATTTCCCGCCATTCATTGCGGTTGCCACCTCGCATTTCATCCTGGCGATCTCTTCGCTTGTCGGATCCGGAAGTCATGCGATGCTCGGGCATGTGATGTGGCATCAACTTCCCGGGTTGGCGGTCGGCGCCGTGGTCGGCGCACAAGTGGGCGCGAGGATATCGAAAAAGGTAAAGAGTGTTCTCGTCATGCGGGGATTGGCAGTGGCCGTCGTCATCGTTGCGATGCGGCTGCTGTTCAAACATTGGTAAAAAGAGAAACGCAGAGCAGGAAGACCGTTGTCATTCCTGCTCTGCGTTCTTTCGTACATGCCAGTACTGTGTCAGACGTATATCTGCCTGTTTAATTCTGCTGGTCACACACCATTTTCGTTTCGATGGCGATCATCAGTTCCTCGTTCGTTGGAACAACCAGAACGTTTACGGAAGAATCCGCCGTTTGAATTTCCTTTTCCTTGTCTTTCGACGTATTCTTTGATTCTTCGATGGTGATGCCGAGGAATTCGAGACCGTCGCACGATGCTTTTCTGACTGCCGCACTGTTTTCGCCAATACCGCCGGTGAAGACGACGGCATCGAGGCCGCCCATCGCCGCTGCATAGGCGCCGATATATTTTCGTACACGGTAGGTGAACACGTCGAACGCCTGCCCTGCGCGTTTGTTGCCTTTTTCCATTTCGTTTTGAATTTCGCGCATGTCGCTGCTGACGCCGGAAATACCCGCCAATCCGCTATGTTTGTTCAAGAGCGTGTTCGCTTCGGCATAATTCAGTCCCTCTTTGGACATGATATAGAGAATGACCGATGGATCCATGTCGCCGGAACGCGTGCCCATCAGCAAACCCTCCAACGGCGTGAAACCCATGGTCGTGTCGATCGAGACGCCGTGGCTGACGGCCGCCATGCTGCATCCGTTGCCAAGATGACACGTGATGACTTTCAAATCTTCAAAATTCCTTCGCAGAAGTTCGGCGGCGCGTTGCGCAACGAACTTGTGACTCGTTCCATGAAAACCGTAGCGGCGGATCTTGTGTTCTTTGTAGAACGAATAGGGAATTCCGTACAAATATGCTCGGGGAGGCATCTGCTGATGGAAGGCCGTGTCGAAAACGCCGACCTGGGGGATGGTCGGGAGATGTGTCTGACAGGCCACGATGCCGCGGATGTTGTGCGGATTGTGCAGGGGAGCGATCTCGATGTTGTCCCGGAGACTCTTCACCACTGCCGGTGTAATAAGAACGGAACCGGTAAATGTTTCATCGCCATGCACCACGCGATGTCCCACGGCCCTAATTTCATCTTTCGATTTCAGGACGCCATGATTCTTACTCAGCAGAACGGCAAGAATATATTCGATGGCCGTCGTGTGTTCGAGGATGTCTCCGGTGATAACGATCTCGTCACCGTCCGAACGTGTGTTCTTGAGGACTGCGCCGCTCATGCCGATGCGATCGACAACGCCGCGCGCCAGCGCTTGCTTACTTTCAATTTCAATCAGTTGGTACTTGACAGAGGAACTGCCGCAATTGAGGACTAGAATATTCATTGATCTCTCATTCAGTTGGTGATACGACCATGTTCATTGTAGCGGAAGAATCCTTCGCCGCTCTTCTTTCCGAGTTTGCCTTCGCGCACCATCTTGCGCAGGAGCGGGCACGGACGGTACTTCGCTTCTCCCAGTTCATGGGAGAGTGACTCCATCCACGCGAGCACTTCATCCAATCCCATCATGTCTGCAAGCTCCAGCGGTCCGTATTGGAAATTGTAGCCGAGCCGCATGGCGGTGTCGATGCCGTCGGCAGAAGCGACTCCTTCCATGAGAATGTGCATGGCCTCGTTCAAGAGAGGAATGATGACGCGCGTGGTGACAAAGCCGGGATATTCAAAGACTTCAACAGCTGTTTTCCCGAGCCGCTCCGCAAATTTCTTCACTGTCACAAATGTGTGATCCGACGTCTTCAGCGCGCGGACAACTTCGACGAGCGGCACTTTGGGAACGGGATTCAAAAAATGCAGGCCCACGAGTTTGTCCGAGCGTTTGATGGAAACGGCGAGCTTGGAAAGGCTGAGCGTGGACGTGTTGGAAATAAAAATTGTCTCGGGGGCACACAACACATCGAGCGCTTCCATGATAGATTTTTTTAATTGCAAGTTTTCGTCTACGGCTTCGATCACAATGTCGCAGTTCTTTGCCTGAGTGAAATCGACTGTGGGATGAATCCGGGAGAGAATCGCATTCTTTTCGCTCTTGGTTAGCGTCCAGCGCTGGATTTCGTGGTCGATGGATTCCTTCAGGGCCGTCAGGCTGCTATTCAAGCGCTCTTGATCCTTTTCGATCGCAATAACTTCGATTCCGGCTGCCGCGATGGTATGGGCAATACCCTGTCCCATGATGCCAAGGCCGATTACCGCAACGGTGTTAATGCCGTCCTGGTCTGTTTTCTTGAGCTGCAAGTCATTTAATATGTCTTCCAGTTTGATGTTTTTTGCCATGAGTTTTCCTCAATAGTAAATCGGTGGAAACATTTGTAAAAGGTCAGAATAGATGCCAAATCAGGGGCAAAACCTGATCAATATACAAAATTATCTGCGAAAGAGTTAGTAAAATGTCAAAAAATGGCAGAATTGAACTGCTGAAAATCCTTCACTTGATTTTCGGCGTGAATTCGGCTATCTTTACAATTCAACGGAACACTTTGCTATGGAAAAGTGTTAAACAGCTCAGAAGGCACGCAAATCGCGTGAATTTTTAGAGCATAAATAAGACTGAATCAGTCGTATATCAAATGTTGAAGCTCTCAAAAAAAGTGGAATATGGACTGATCGCCATGCGGCACATCGCATCGATCAATGACGGCAAAATCTCCACGGCAAAGGAAATTGCCACCGCGTACCATATTTCACAGGAACTTCTCGCGAAAGTTCTGCAGAAACTTGCGAAGGAAGGACTGGTAATTTCGCATCAGGGTATGCGCGGAGGATATGCTCTCGCACGGCGCGCTGATCAGATTTCAATCTCGACGATCATTAATGCAATCGAGGGACAACTTCCGCGGATTACGCAGTGTACCGCAGAGACGCCGCAGAGTTGCTCGATTTTCGAAAAGTGTACGATAAAAAACCCGCTTGGAAAAATTCAGGGAAACATTGAAGAAATGTTCAGCGCAATGACCGTTTCCGAGATCATCTAAGTATGAAGAAGCCGATCTACTTGGACAATCATGCAACGACACCATGCGACCCGCATGTGATTGATGCAATGCTTCCGTACTTCTCCGAAAACTTCGGCAACGCTTCAAGCAGGCAACATCGGTACGGATGGGACGCCGATGCCGCGGTTGAACATGCTCGTTCCATTATCGCCTCCTCGCTCAAAACAGCAACCTCGTCTGTCATCTTCACCAGCGGTGCAACTGAATCAAACAATCTCGTCCTCAAAGGAATTTGTGAAGCTCTCGAGGGAGAGAGAAATGAAATCGTGACCTGCGCAACAGAACACTCGTCTGTGTTGGATGTATGCCGCGCATTGGAAAAAAAAGGATTCGTGCTGCGGTACGTGCCGGTAGATGGAACGGGCCTTGTCAATGCGGACGCCTTATGTGCGCTCCTCTCGCCGCGGACAGCACTGGTAAGCATCATGACTGCCAATAACGAAGTCGGAACGCTGGCGCCGTTAAAAGAAATTGGACTTGTGTGCCGGCAATCCGGGGTGCGCTTTCACACAGATGCAGCGCAGGCGTATGGGAAAATACCGCTCGACATGCAGGAAATGAATCTGGACATTCTCTCTCTCAGTGCACACAAGCTCTACGGTCCGAAAGGAGTCGGAGCACTCGTGCTCGGACCTTCCGTGCGACGATCGATACTGGCTCCCCAACAACATGGCGGCGGTCATGAATCACATCTGCGTGCCGGAACGCTGAACGTCCCTGGAATTGTTGGATTCGGCAAGGCGGCGGAAATCGCGCAGAGTTCCATGACGAATGAGGCCGATCAGATTGCGAAGCTGCGCGATCGACTGCAGGAGGAATTGTTGACGGCGGGGGATGCTATTGTCAACGGAAATACTTCCCAGCGGCTTTCGAACAATCTGAATATTCGTTTCGCGGGTGTCCCGGCATCAAGCCTGATCGCACGGCTGAAGAAAGAGGTAGCCTTCTCGTCGGCCTCCGCGTGTTCAACGGCAGATCCGTCGGCGCCTGCGGCATCACACGTTCTGCTCGCGCTCGGGTTATCGGCAGGAGCAGCGCTCTCCAGCGTGCGCTTCGGACTCGGCCGTTTCACCACGGAAGAAGATGTTGTCTCAGCGGCGGCTGCAATTCTATCTGCAGTACGCACCCTGCGACGGGACAGCAGGGAGGGAGTATTTGTGTCACCATCATCCACAACCATGACAGAACCGGCATGAAGCAGACAGGAACAATTCTAAACAACCAGGTGGAGTTTCTTCATTTCCTGAAATCGAAATATCCCATGTACCATCAGTCGACCAACAGGCGGAAGTAGTGGCGCGCGAAGTGGCGACATATTTTGAGAAGCGCAATATTTTCAAACGGGTGAATCAACAGGGTTGGGTTCTGCTCTATCCGGAATTTGGTCCGTCGAAGACCTGATGTGGTGTGAGATTATTTTCCTTTGTCGCAGCATGGCAGTGGCTCAGCGCAAGGGCGTCGCCGGAGATCCTTCTAAACTGTATTCTTCCGAATGCTGTTTACGGCATCATTCGAGATCCGCTGGGCTGTGGCAAAGCATATGTCTTCTGAAGACGCTGGGCTGTTTTGAGAAATTGAATTGTTACTATAGTGTGAGGAGTGTTGATTAATGAATGAATCTGTCAATGACATCGTCAATTCGGAGTACAAGTACGGCTTTGTTACGGACATCGAATCCGATGCCGTTCCGAGGGGACTGACCGAGGATACTATCCGTCTCATTTCAAAGAAGAAAAACGAGCCGTCGTTTATGCTCGAGTGGCGGCTGAAGGCATTCCATCATTGGCAGACGCTGAAGGATGAACCGACGTGGCAGAACTTCTCGTATCCGCCGATCGACTATCAGAATATTATCTATTACTCGGCACCCAAGAAAAAGCCCACCCTCAACAGCCTGGATGAAGTGGATAAAGAGCTTCTCGATACGTACGAGAAGCTGGGTATCTCTATCACCGAGCAGAAGCGGATGAGCGGAGTGGCGGTAGACGCTATTTTCGATTCTGTATCTGTTGCCACGACGTTTTCGGAACAGCTCTCGAAGCTTGGCATTGTCTTCTGTTCCTTTTCCGAGGCAGTGCAGAAACACCCGGAGTTGATAAAGAAATATCTTGGCTCGGTCGTTCCCCATACGGACAATTTCTTCGCGGCTTTGAATGCCGCTGTTTTCAGTGACGGATCATTCTGCTTCATTCCCAAAGGCGTCAAGTGCCCGATGGAACTGTCAACCTATTTTCGCATCAATGCTGCAGAAACGGGACAGTTTGAGCGGACACTTATCGTCGCCGAAGAAGGTGCCACCGTGAGCTATCTTGAGGGTTGTACCGCGCCTATTCGCGATACAAATCAGCTGCATGCCGCCGTTGTCGAACTGATCGCACTGGATGATGCACAGATCAAGTATTCCACTGTGCAGAATTGGTACGCCGGAGACAAGGAAGGGAGGGGCGGCATCTATAACTTCGTCACCAAGCGCGGCAAATGCGCCGGCAAGAATTCACGCATTTCCTGGACGCAGGTGGAAACGGGTTCGGCGATCACGTGGAAATATCCAAGCGTGGTGCTGCTGGGCGATAATTCGGTCGGAGAATTCTATTCCGTCGCGGTCGTCAATAACCGGCAGATAGCGGATACCGGTACGAAAATGCTGCATATCGGCAAGAACACGAAGAGCACGATTATTTCAAAAGGTATTTCAGCCGGCAGGGGTGAAAACACGTATCGCGGTCTGGTCAAAGTCTCTCCCGGTGCATCAAATGCCCGGAGCTACACGCAGTGCGACTCCATGCTTCTCGGCAACCGCTGCAGCGCAAACACATTCCCGTACATCGAAGTGCGGAATAATTCCTCCAGTGTCGAGCACGAAGCATCGACATCGAAAATCGGCGAGGACCAGCTCTTCTACTGCAAGCAGCGGGGAATCGATACGGAAAACGCGATTTCGATGATCGTGAACGGTTTTGCAAAGGAAGTATTCAAAAACCTCCCGATGGAGTTTGCGGTCGAAGCACAGAAACTGCTCGGTGTCAGCCTGGAAGGCAGCGTTGGCTAGGAAAGTAAAAAGGCAGAAGCGAAAAGGCAAAAGTAAAAAGCAGAAGTGAAAATATGAATGACACACAGATGAAGGACGAATACATGCTGGAAATTAAAAATCTGCACGCCAGTGTTGCAGGCAAGGAAATTCTGAGAGGTATTAATCTGACGGTGAACGCCGGTGAAGTGCATGCCGTAATGGGACCGAACGGCTCCGGAAAGAGTACGCTTGCACAGGTGCTGGCCGGGCACCCATCCTATGAGATTACGGAAGGTGAAGTGATCTACAAAGGAAAGAATCTCCTGGAGATGCCGCCGGAAGAACGTGCGAAAGACGGTGTGTTCCTCGCATTCCAATATCCGGTGGAGATTCCCGGCGTCAGCAATTCCTATTTTCTGAAAGCAGGATTGAATGAAGTCAGAAAATACAGAGGGCTGGAGACTCTGGACGCTCTTCAGTTTCTTAAGTTGCTGAAAGAAAAAATGAAAATCGTGGAGATGGACCCCAGCTTCATCAACCGACCTGTCAACGAGGGATTCTCCGGCGGTGAGAAGAAACGAAATGAAATACTGCAGATGGCGGTGCTGGAACCCACGCTTGCCATTCTCGATGAAACGGATTCCGGTCTCGATATCGATGCCTTGAGGATCGTCTCCGAAGGAGTCAACACACTCAAGCGTCCTGACAATGCTTGCATCGTTGTAACGCATTATCAACGCCTTCTCAATTACATTGTTCCCGATTTTGTCCACGTCCTTGTGAACGGACGCATTGTGAAGTCCGGCGGGAAGGAACTGGCGCTGGAACTCGAAGCGAACGGCTACGATCAGATCAAAGAAGCGGCGACGGTATAACCAATGGCAGAACAGACCAAAACATCCGAAGAACACTACATCGCATCGTATCACAATCGGCGCAGCAATGGCGGAAAGAACGCGCCGGAATGGCTGCGGCTTCTGCAGGATGAAGCAATCGAACGGTTCCAATCGCTCGGCTTCCCCACAGTGAAGCACGAAGAATGGCAGTTCACAAATATTGCGCCGTTCCTGAAAACAGCATTGGCGCCGTCAACGCCTGCTGCTGCAAATGTCCGGCGCGAAATCCTTGAAGAATTTCTCGTGCATTCCGATGCGCCGGTTATTGTGCTGGTGGATGGATATTTTGAAGAAGCGCTCTCTTCGGTACCGGATTCAACCGGGATCAGGGTGCAGCGGTACGATGCGGTGTCGGCGCAGCAGCCGTCGGAGCAAACGCTTTCCGCACTTGCGGAGATCAGCTCCGCGTCGCAGAAGAACCCGTTTTCAGCACTGTCGCTTGCATTGACTCAGAATGTCATAATGATTGATGTGCCCGAGGGCGCACAGGTATCGCAGCCGGTACACGTTCTGCATCTTTCGACGCAGACCGGGAAGGAAGCGGCAATGGTATCGTCACCAACATTGCTTGTTCACGCGGGAAAGGAATCGTCGCTGTTGCTGCTGGAGGTATTCACCGGCGCGGCGGATGCCGACTACGGCGTCGTTTCCGCTGCGGGTGTGGTGATACAGGAAGGTGCAACGGTGGATCACGTTCGCGTGCAGCGCGAGGGCGCGAAGGCGTTTCATTTCGGAACACTTGCCGTGCGGCAGGAACGCAAAAGCCGCTATACGGCCTTCAGTCTTGCCATGGGAGGTTCGATTGCGCGGACGGATGTGACCATAGCGATTGACGGCGAAGACTGTGAAACGATGCTTGACGGGCTCTACATCTCAGCCGGCGAGCAGCTTGTAGATCATCACACGTTCATCGATCACCGGTATCCCAATTGTTCGAGCCGTGAAATCTTCAAGGGAATCGTTACCGGAAAATCGCGGGCCGTGTTCAATGGAAAAATCTACGTGCATCACGAGGCGCAGGGGACGGATTCCAAACAGACGAACAAGAACCTGCTGCTGTCGAACGAAGCGACTGTTGATACAAAACCGCAGCTGGAAATTTTTGCAGACGATGTGAAGTGTACCCATGGCGCCACCGTCGGCGGACTCGATCCGGCCGGCCTTTTTTATTTGAAGAGCCGCGCCATCGATGAGGAGGCCGCGCGCGATCTGTTGACGCTCGGCTTTGCCGGAGAAGTGACGGCGTTCATACGCGATGAATCGATCCGCCATCTGATCGATGCGCTCATCGTCAAACAGCTGCAAACGATGGTGGCCCATACGGCCTTACCGGAAATTGTGCATTAAGGGAGACGTCAGTGAGATCAGCAAGTACAGACAAAGAAGCACAGGGCGGCACAGGACATACGCTGGATGTTGAGGCCCTGCGTGCAGATTTCCCGATCCTTCATCAACGTGTGCACGGCAAACCACTTGTGTATTTCGACAACGCGGCAACGACTCAAAAACCCCAGGCGGTGATCGACACGCTGGTCAAATATTATCGTGAGCAGAACGCGAATATTCACCGGGGCGTTCATTACCTGAGTGAGCTTGCTACGTACGAGTATGAAAAGACGCGCGGGAAAATAAAACTGTTTCTGAATGCTGCCGACACACGGGAAATCATTTTTGTGCGCGGGACGACGGAAGGCATCAATCTCGTCAAAGACAGCTTCGGCCGGAAATTCATCGGCGCTGGAGACGAGATCGTTATTTCGGCAATGGAGCACCATTCGAATATTGTTCCGTGGCAGTTGTTGTGCGAAGAGAAAGGATGCATCCTGCGCGTCGTTCCGATCAATGATCGGGGAGAACTGGATGTGGAGGCATACGAGGCGCTGGTCAATGAAAAGACAAAACTCGTGTCGATGGTGTACATTTCCAACAGTCTTGGTACCATCAACCCAATCAAACGAATTATTGCTTTTGCCCACGCCCGGGGAGTTCCGGTTCTCGTGGATGGAGCACAGGCAACGAGTCATCTGACCGTGGATGTGCGGAATCTGGATTGCGACTTCTTTGTAATGTCAGGCCACAAGGTGTTCGGGCCGACAGGAATCGGCGTGCTGTATGGAAAGATGCATCTGCTGGAATCAATGCCGCCGTATCAGGCGGGCGGGGACATGATCCGTTCTGTTACGTTCGAAAAGACGACGTTCAATGAGCTGCCGTACAAGTTCGAAGCGGGGACTCCGAATGTCGCAGACGTCATCGCACTCGGTACCGCATTGGACTACGTTCAAAAGGTGGGCTTGAGCGCTATCGGGGATCATGAGAACAATCTTCTTCGCTATGCAACTAAAAAAATAGGGTCTTTGGAAGGAGTCCGCTTGATCGGCACCGCAGCAGAAAAGGCGTCCGTTCTGTCTTTTGTGCTGGATACCGTACATGCGCACGACGTCGGAACGATTCTGGATCAGGAAGGCGTTGCAATTCGTACCGGGCACCACTGCACACAGCCGGTGATGGCGCGATTTGGTGTCCCGGCGACAGCGCGCGCTTCCTTCGCATTCTATAATACAATTGCTGAAATCGATGTGCTGACAGAAGGGATCAAGAAAGTCCAGGAGGTATTTCAGGCATGAGCAGCGTGAATGAGTTGTACCAGCAATTGATCCTTGATCACAATAAGAATCCCCGCAACTGCCGGCATATGGACCATCCGACGAAGATTGCCGAGGGGTACAATCCGTTGTGCGGAGATCACTTCACGGTATTTCTGGAAATGGACGGCGATACGATCAAAGACGTTTCTTTTCAGGGCGCCGGATGTGCAATCTCGAAGGCATCGGCTTCCATGATGACGACAGCGGTCAAGGGAGTGAAGAAGGCAGAAGCGGAGGATTTGTTTCAGAAATTTCACACGCTGGTGACGCGCGGCATGAAGAGCGCGGTCGAGGATGACATTGAAGAACTGGGATGTCTCGGCGCTCTCGCCGGTGTCTCAGAGTTTCCCGCGCGAATTAAATGTGCAAGTCTGGCCTGGCATGCGCTCCATGGTGCGCTCGCCTCAGAAGACAGCAAGGTTGTCACAACGGAAGAATAACGGGTGAACAATGTCGGACTTTAATTCTTTTGAACTGCTCGTCCTTCGGGACGAAGTGATCGAAGCAATCAAGACCTGCTACGATCCGGAAATACCGGTGAACATCTACGAGCTCGGTCTCGTGTATACGGTGGAAGTGACTCCGGGCGGTACGGCGACGATCAACATGACACTAACGTCACCCGCATGTCCCGCGGCGCAGAGTCTGCCCCCCGAAGTCAAAGAGAAAGCAGAGACGGTGAAGGGGATCACCTCGGCAACGGTCAACGTCGTGTGGGAGCCCCGCTGGGATCCCAGCATGATGACTGAGGAAGCAAAGTTGACACTCAACATGTTCTGAGCATTCTTACCAGAGATTACTATGCCCGAATCGGCCCGCCACTGTGCAGATTGCGGTGCTGAACTTCACGGAGAGTATTGTTCGCATTGCGGTCAACGTGATGTCAATCTCAATGCGCCGCTGAAAGAGCTTTCAAAAGATCTCGGCGAAGAAATATTCTCTTTCGACAACCGCTTTCTGAAAAGCTTGCCGCCATTCTTTTTGAAACCCGGATTCCTGACGCAGGAGTACATCGCCGGAAGGCGGACGAGGTATATTTCTCCCTTCAAGCTCTATTTCTTCCTGAGCTTTCTGTTTTTCTTTGCGCTCGCGGTGCTTGGCGACAGTTCCGAATCGACTGGACAGAAAAACATTGCGGCAGATTCTGTTCTTAGTGTCACCGGCGTTGACACTTTGATCAGGTCCACGCGCTCGAAGATTTCAATCAGCGCACCACGCGACTCGTCCACCGTTAAAAAAATCTTCGGTGGACGGCTGAACCGGGGAATAACAAAACTGAAAACGAATCCGGACCTCTTTTTCGATGGTCTCCGTGAACATGCCCCCCAGGTCATCTTCATTCTTCTGCCGATCTTTGCGCTCATACTGAAGCTCCTCTACATCCGTTCAAAAGCGTTTTATTTTAAGCATCTTATTTTCTCATTTCATTTTCATGCGTTTGTGTTTCTGATCCTGCTGATCATCGTCCTCCTCGAAAAGACCGGAATCGAGCTCGTCGGTGACTTATCGCTCCTCCTTGTATTTGTTATTCCATTCTATCTTTACAAAGGCATGAGGTGTGTCTATCAACAGGGACGGGGAAAAACCTTCGTAAAATTCCTGATGCTCGGTACGGTCTATTTCTTCCTGTTCTGGGTCGTCGTTCTGACGGCTATAATGCTGTTCATTTCGTTTGTGTGATAGGCGAAACCTGTCACGCCCGTCCGATACATGGGAACAATAAACGCTGACCGAGTGTTATCAATCTCACAGTATCACTCATCTCTCATTTGGAGGATCTATACAATGGCCCATATTCTTGAACCGCTTCCGTATGCATTTGATGCGCTTGAACCATTCATCGATGCAAAAACGATGGAAATCCATCATGACAAGCATCATGCAACATACGTCACCAACCTCAACAATGCGCTGGCGAACAATCCGGAGCTGCAGGGGAAAACCGGTGAAGAGCTCCTCAAGAGCCTTAACACAATCCCGGAAACTATCCGTACCGCTGTCCGCAACAACGGCGGCGGTGTCGTGAATCACAATATGTTCTGGAAGCAGCTTAAAACAGGCGTGAAAGAACCCAGCGGATCAGCTCTTGCAATGGCGATCGACGGTGTTTTTGGATCTCTTGCATCTTTTAAAGAGCAGTTTCAGAAGGCCGGCCTCGGACGCTTCGGATCGGGTTGGGCTTGGTTGGTGATCGGCAAGGACGGAAAGCTGGCAATCACTTCGACAGCAAATCAGGACAGTCCGTTGTCGGAAGGCATTCACCCGATTCTGACGTGTGACGTCTGGGAGCATGCCTACTACCTCAAATATCAAAATCGGCGTGCAGACTACCTTGCCGCATTCTGGAACGTCGTCAATTGGAACGATGTGGAAGACCGGTTTCGGCAAGTGAAGTGAATTCCTTGATTTCTTTGACGTAATTTGCTATCTTCATACACGTCAAAACACAAGGAGTACACGTCAATGAACAAAAAAGGTATGAAGGTTTCACAGAAGCATCGCAAGCGCAGAGTGAAGATGAAAGAAAAAGCAAGGGCGCTTCTCGCAAAGAAGAAACCGCAAGCGTGATCGCAGAGCCTGCCGAGTAACTCGGCGGGCTTTGCTGTTTTTTGTCGCTGTTGCTCTGCTCCTGTATCGGTGCGGGACGATGTGCCGCCGGCAATCGGGCGCATTCTGCCGCCGTCAGGAAATCCGAAGAAAAAGCCTTCCTTCTCTGGTGAAACGCCCGACAATTTAATATATTCAAGCATGTCGTTTGATTTCTCACAACGGACTCATATCATGGGCGTGCTGAACGTCACGCCGGATTCCTTTTCAGATGGAGGCAAGTATCTGAACCATGATGCGGCCGTGGCCCATGGTCTGGCAATGGTCCGGGATGGAGCCGACATTATCGATGTCGGAGGAGAGTCCACTCGGCCCAAAGGACTGTACGGTCAGGGAGCCGCTACTGTGAGCGTGGAGGAAGAACTCCAGCGCGTTATTCCGGTAATTGAACAGCTTGCCTCCCGTGTGAGCGTGCCGATTTCAATCGATACCTACAAGTCGGCCGTTGCCGAAGCGGCAGTCAATGCCGGTGCAACGATTATCAACGACGTCAGCGGGATGAATTTCGATCCGCAGATTGCAGATGTTGCAGCGCGTCATGGCGCTGCGCTGGTACTGATGCATATGCTCGGAACGCCGGCCACGATGCAGCAGAATCCTCAGTATACAGATGTTGTGAAAGAAGTGAAAGAATTTCTCCGGATGCGCATTGCCGCAGCACGACGGGCGGGTGTCCCCAATGTTATCGTCGATCCGGGACTCGGATTTGGAAAGACGCTGGAACATAATCTTGCACTCATTCGGAATCTGAGAGAATTTCGCGAGCTTGGCTGTCCGGTGATGATCGGACCGTCGCGAAAGGGATTTATCGGTGCGCTGCTGGATGTGCCGGTGGAGGAGCGTTTGCTTGGTACCGCCGCTGCAGTTGCCGCCGCCATCGCCCATGGCGCGGACATTGTCCGCGTGCATGATGTGAAAGAAATGAAACAAGTGTGTGTCGTGACGGACGCGATCGACCGTCGAGGCCATTGATATCTACGGAATAGTGTATGGAACTTTTTCGACTTGGATTTCTGACCGTCACACTGATCGATCTGTTCGATATCGCGATCGTCTCATTCCTCTTTTATCATCTGTACATCTTCATGAGAGGAACAATCGCCGCGCAGATCTTTGTCGGCCTGGTGGTCATTATGGCATTTTCATTGCTGGCGCAGGCCGTCAATCTGAAGGCAATGGGATGGATGCTCCGCATGCTCACAGATATGTGGGTGGTCGCATTCATTATCCTTTTTCAGCCGGAAATCCGCCGCCTGCTTTCCATTGTTGCACGGAACCGCGTGGTGCGCATGTTCGTACGCATCGATGTGGGAGAGTCGATCGAGGAAATTGCCAGCGCGGTTGTTGATCTTGCAAAGAAGAAGCAGGGAGCGCTCATCATCATTGTTCGCGGTACGGGTTTGAAAACATACAGCGAATCGGGTATCGTGTTGATGGCCAATGTCAACCGTGCGCTGCTCCTCTCAATATTTAATCCAAAGTCGCCGCTGCACGACGGTGCCGTGATTGTCAATGACCGCATCATCGAGGCGGCGCGTTGCACGCTCCCGCTCTCCGCCGTCACGCGCATCGGCGATATTGTGCTCGGCACGCGGCATCGTGCTGCGCTCGGAGTTTCCGAACAGGCCGACACCATCGCGGTGGTCGTTTCGGAAGAAACCGGAACCATCTCCATCGCCGAAGACGGCATTCTGACGCGCGGTATCCGTCCGCAGGAAGTCCGGAAAGAACTGCGCGACCGTCTGATCGTCTCCATGGAACGATCCTGGAAAAATGTGAAAGATGCCATCAAGGGACGGCCGTAGTTGTATGAGCGTATTCCGGATCATCATTCCCGCTTACAATGCAGAGCAAACACTCGGGCGTTTGCTCCAAAAAGTTCAAGGACTGTGTGTGCTGAGCCGGGTGATTGTGGTCGACGACGGCTCCGCCGATGCGACTTCGTCTATTGCGGCGGCAGCAGGAGCCGATGTCTGTTCGCACGGGATCAACCGGGGCAAAGGCGCAGCATTGCGGACCGGCATCGAGCGTGCCCTCCGGCGTGAGTGTGACGCCGTCATTACAATGGACGCAGACCTGCAGCATGATCCCGTGTGCATTCCCTCGTTTATGGACGCATTCGACACGGGACGATATGACGTAATTGTGGGGAATCGTTTGAACGATCTTCGCGGCATGCCGGCGCATCGGATTATTTCCAACCTCATGACAACAGGATTGGTCGGCTTACGGACGGGTGCGAATATCGCAGACAGTCAGTGCGGTTTTCGATGTATTGGCCGCCGCGTGTTGGAGCAGGTCACGACGCACTCTCCGGGCTTCGAAGCCGAGACTGAATTTATCATTCGTGCCGCGATGGCGGGATTTCGATTTGGTTCGGTCCCTATACCGACGGTATATGCGGGTGAAAAAAGTTCGATGACACATTGGGATACAACAGTCAATTTTGTCCGTGTACTATTGAAAGAATATTGAACCGTGGGACGATTCGAGAGAGAGCGGGCGGAGTTGGTTGTGCTGCTGCGTCAGCGTGGCATCTCCGATGAACAGGTTCTTGCTGCCATCGGAAAAGTTGCGCGTCATCTTTTCATTGCCGGGCCGCACGTAAATCGGGCGTATGAAGATTCCGCGCTTCCCATCGGTCAGGAACAGACAATTTCGCAGCCGTACACCGTTGCCTTCATGACGCAGGAACTGCAAGCACGATCCGGAACGAAAATTCTGGAAGTGGGGACAGGCTCCGGCTATCAGGCGGCCGTGCTTGCCGCGCTCGGGTGCAGAGTGTTCACGATCGAACGTCATCTCGAGCTTCTGACGAAAGCGCGACAGATTTTCGATCACCTCGGATTGCGCGTCGTCTCCAAAGGAGGAGACGGGACGATCGGCTGGTCTGAATTTGCTCCCTATGATGGCATTATCGTGACGGCAGGTGCGCCGGAAGTGCCTGAGGCTCTCAAGAAACAGCTTGCAGACGGCGGGAGGATGGTGATCCCTGTCGGCGGCAAAGACTCGCAGCGGTTGGTTATCGTGCAAAGGACCGGGGGATCGTATTCAACCCGCGAAGTCGACGGATTCAAATTTGTTCCCTTGGTCGGAAAACATGGCTGGAACTGATCACCGGCATGCTGCACGAATTCTCGTCATTGCGGGACCGACCGCATCGGGAAAAACAGCGCTTGCACTTTTCATCGCGTCTCGAATTCCCTCCGAAATCATTTCAGCAGACTCCCGCCAGATATTCAAGCATCTTACCATTGGAACGGCCAAACCGGCGATGGAAGAACTTGCGCGCGTACCGCATCACTTCATCGATCAACTTGAGCCTGAAGAGCATTTCAGCGCGGGTGATTTTCAGGAACAGGGGCGGCGCGTTGTACAGGAGGTCCTGTCACGTTCGAAGCTGCCGATGGTTGTCGGGGGAACAGGCCTTTACGTGCGGGCGCTGATCGACGGCCTCTTCAGCGGTCCGGGAAGAGTCGATTCGATCAGAGAGGAACTGGAACACCGCTATGAAAGTGAAGGCGGCGCGGCTCTGTTGGAGGAATTGCGAAATGTCGATCCGGCTGCAGCGGAACGAATGATCCCGACGCAGTTCAGAAGAATTATTCGCGCGCTTGAAGTATATCGCGCAACCGGAAAAACGATCACGCAGCATCACAAGGAGCAGGGAGAATCGGCTGATCTGAATGCGGTCTTCGTCGGACTACGATGGAAGCGATCACAGTTGTACACAACGATCAATACGCGGGTCGAGCGGATGATGGAAGCGGGTTTTCTCGACGAAGTCAGGCATCTGCGTGATCTGGGATATGATGATAGATTGAAAGCGCTCCAGACGGTTGGATACAAAGAAGCGTTTCAGTATCTCCGCGGCGAGATTGATCGGGAGCGGATGGTGGAGTTAATGAAACAGAATACACGCCGCTATGCAAAAAGGCAGTTGACCTGGTTTACACACGACAAGCGAATTCGTTGGTTTGATATTGAAGACGAGAGGCAGATAGTCGAAATCGGAGAGGTGATTGTGTCTGAGTTGCCCAACGTCTGAAAATGCCGGTTGTAAATCGAGTTAAACGAATCGCCGGACAGCTACAAAAAAGTCTTTGCAAAAGAGGGGTGTTTTCTTTATATTAATACACTTATTACGGGGCGTGGCTCAGTCCGGTTAGAGCGCTCGGTTCGGGACCGAGAGGTCGGGAGTTCAAATCTCCCCGCCCCGACAAATATTCAGTGTAGGCCCGCTATTTGGCGGGTCTTTTGCATTCTGGGGGCCGCGAAAACAATTCCTCCTATCGCATCTTCATCAATTTTCCCGTCACGCCAAGTTTACCGCTCTCTCCATCGATTACCAGCCGGAAGAAGTATATACCATTTGCAATCTCGCTGCCGTCCTCATCGCGCCCGTCCCACGCAATCTTATTAAACCCGATTCGAACATCACTTGCCGGGATTTTCAAAGCACGGATGGCCCGTCCGGCAACAGTGTAGATCTTAATTTGCAGCGATGAAGGCGACGAGGCTCCCAATAGTGTGAATGTAAAATGAGTCCCGGCGGCGAACGGGTTCGGAATGGGGAAAACATTCATAAGGGAATAGGTGGAACTCACAGTCAGGTACAGCAA
>JAPLFO010000139.1:106606-160080 GCA_026390635.1 Ignavibacteriales bacterium | reverse complement strand
TCATCATAATAAACTCCCGATCCGTTCGAGTAGAACAGATTGTACCATACCTTTCCCGGATCGCTCGTCGCCGCAGCTTCTTTGATTCCGTAGCCCGAATTCAACGAAATGATGTTGTTGATAATCGAATCAGGCCATGCAAATGAAATGATAATCCCATCCAGCGTATTATCAGAGATCGTATTGTTGATAATTCTCGCCTTCGATGATCCGGCACACTCAATTCCTCCTTCCTTATTCCTTGTAATAACGTTGCTCAGTATCCGTGGTGAACTCGTTGATCCGTCGACATACATACCACTGCCGTAACTCACGTCATCTCCAAATGTACCCGGACTGTTTCCGGTGATCAGGTTGTTCACAATCAATGGCGAAGAATTCGTTATGAACATACCGCCACCCTTACCACCCGAATAATTTGTGTTCCCGGTGATCTTATTGTTCGCTATCGTCAATGAAGAGCCGGCAGAAATGTAGATACCTGTACCTCCCAATGATGGCGTCGCGCCTAGGCTCCCTCCCTGGATGGTGAGGCCTTCAATTCTCGTCGTCGGATCAACGATGCCGGCACATCGCAACACGATATTCGTATTGCCGGCATCAATGATGCTGACGTCCATGCCGGCTCCGATCAGCGAAACACCATCCTTCGCAACAATGGGGAATGTCTCGCCCAGGGTTGTATTATAGGTCCCTGCAGCGACAAACAATGTGTGCCCTGATCCGGTAATTTGACTCAAGGCATAGGTGATCGTCTTCCATGGAGTTGATTGAGCCCCGCTACCGCTGCTATTGCTTCCGGTTAATGCATTTACATAATAGTTTGTCAGATTCGGCAATCCGCCGCCGCCACTCTTCGTGGCTTCCGCAGTGTTGCCATAGGCACCTATTTCGATTCTGCCGCCGTTTGGTGTCGGTTCACTGCTATAGCCGAAAGTCGGATCGCCGGCATCAATCCCAGGAGAACCGGAACGGAGATGGTAGTCACCGTTCACCTTGTCTACAAACAACGGATCGCCATCCAGGTTGTTCTTGCACTCGGCTACTCCGCTGTTCATTGTTGCAGAGGTGTAGTAGTCCGTTGTCCCTTCATCATAATAAACTCCCGATCCGTTCGAGTAGAACAGATTGTACCATACCTTTCCCGGATCGCTCGTCGCTCATCATAATAAACTCCCGATCCGTTCGAGTAGAACAGATTGTACCATACCTTTCCCGGATCGCTCGTCGCCGCAGCTTCTTTGATTCCGTAGCCCGAATTCAACGAAATGATGTTGTTGATAATCGAATCAGGCCATGCATATGAAATGACAATCCCATCCAGCGTATTATCAGAGATCGTATTGTTGATAATTCTCGCCTTTGACCATCCAATACATGCAATTCCTCCTTCCATGTTCTTGGCAATAATGTTGTTAAGTATCCGCGGCAAACTCAACTGTCCGTCCACATACACGCCGCAGCCATAACTCACGTTGCTCTCAATCCGATTTCCCTGTATCGTGGGAGACGCACATCTCCAAATGTACCCGGACTGTTTCCGGTGATCAGGTTGTTCACAATCAATGGCGAAGAATTCGTTATGAACATACCGCCACCCTTACCACCCGAATAATTTGTGTTCCCGGTGATCTTATTGTTCGCTATCGTCAATGCAGAGCCGGCAGAAATGTAGATACCCGTACCTCCGGAGGATGATGTCGAACTTATTCTCCCTCCCTGGATGGTGAGGCCTTCAATTCTCGTCGTTGGATCAACAATGCCGGCACATCGCAACACGATATTCGTATTGCCGGCATCAATGATGCTGACGTCCATGCCGGCTCCGATCAGCGAAACACCATCCTTTGCAACAATCGGGAATGTCTCGCCCAGAGCTGTGTTGTACGTCCCGGCCGCCACGTACAGTGTTTGTCCTGTACCACTGATTTGATTCAACGCATACGTGATCGTCTTCCATGGCGCCGATTGAGTCCCGCTGCCGCCGGTATTGCTGCCGGTCACTGCGTTTACATAATACGCGGTTGCATATACTTCATTCATCGACAGGGGCAGTAAGAGACATACAACGATCAGCCAATCGAACTGAAATGCCTTTTTCGGTTTTCGGATCATAAAGACCCTATCGCATACATTTTGGAGGAATTGAATCACCGGGCGCGAAGTATTCATGATAGCACCGATTTCATCCTATTGAGCTGTGTTCCTGCTCCGCTGCAACCTGGACGAGCAATACTCTTCTGTCTTTTCTGTGGCCTTCATAGAGACATGATGACTGCAACTCAATATCAAGCAGACTTTCTATCTACTGAACCTCAATCAACCCATTCACCATCTGACCGTTTTTCAGAACCGCATTTGTAGAATCCCGCATGATTGTTTCAGTTGCAAGAATCGCGATCGGAATCTGTCCTTTCGCTTTCGGCTTCACGGAGAGGGTTAATAATAAATCGGAGCCGGAGACTCCGAACGGGATTGCCTTGCTCGCCGGCAGGGCGACGATGTTGATGATGTTCTTTCCCGGCCCGCTAGTGCCGAGCAACACGCTTGCGCTCATGCCGCTCTTTTGAAAAATGGATCCGTTGAGATTCTTCGCATCTGTGATGTCGATCTGCGCCGGATCGAATTGGAGCGTCAATTGGAGCCCGGCAACATTCTTGAAATTTTCACATCGAATGGCATACGTGGAAACAGCATTCAGCGCCGTCGTCCTATTTTTTCGCGGATAAAACAGGACGGAGTTCTCGGCTGTCACTGCATCCACAATAAATGTTCTTCGGGGCGGATTTGTTTCGACAACGTTGTCGTCGCGAATGGAACGGATTGCTATCGTATACGTCCCCTCATCCAGATCGTCATAGGTGACCGTCGTTGCGGTGGTCGATGCCCATGCTCCGGAATTCATCGATATTTCATAGCGAATCACATGCTCTGTCCCCGACCAGCGAAAGGTCACACTAGGAGAGTGAATCGTACCGTTATCAGCCGGACCTTCAATAAGAGTCGTCACCGGCCAGACATAGGCAGATGTTGTAGTATCGAAGGGATTTGCGATATCGGTGATGGCTCCCTTCTTCTGTTCACAACCGGATGCGAGTGCAAGAAGCAGCGCAACACCGAATGGAAAAATGAAGACAGACCGTTTCATGTCGTATGATGTTAAAAGTTGATTGATGCGGTACAATTCACCATGCCACGATGTGCGGGCTGGTACGATATCTCAAGAAGCGTCGGCGATTTCCATTCCGGTGCAAAGAGCACTACGTCCACAACATTGAGAAGATAGACACCGATAACGCCAATGGCGGCATAGTTGCGCAGATCTGTCGCCGTTGTCAGCCGGGAATCTGCCAGATCCAATTCTGACTTGCGCGCGTGCCAAGACGATTGATCCGCTTTGTTGTAGGCATCGTACGCATTGTTGTACGCCAGCGTCTTCTCGTTCAAGTCGTTTTGACAATATGCCACGGCACCGGCAACCCCCACGAACACCGTCATGTAGAACCATCCCGCCAACGCGCGTCCCTGGTAGAACTGACCACGCCCGGGAAAAACAAGTGATCGAGTGAAAGAAGAGGATGCTGTCTTTTGCACGAGATTGTAGTTGATTGTATACTGCTTGTCAGCAACAACGGAAATTTCCTGTTCGAAATCTTCATATCCGGGTTGTGACAATTTCAGGTCATGCAGCCCCGCGGGAACGTCCAGCGCAGCAGCCGGTGCATTGCCGACGAAAGCATTGTTCAGGAACACTCTCGATGGAACTTTACCGCGCAGCGCAAGCGTGGCTGAACTCTGTTTCAAATTCACAAAAAGCGGATATTCTTTGTGCTCTTTCAACGTGATTTTTTGCTGGTAATTCTTGAATCCACTCGCTTCGACTTCAATCGTATGGTCACCCCAGGGGAGATCACGACTGGAAATGCGTTGACTGTTCTTGTTCGTAGTGCCGATCATTGTTCCATCGATATAGATAGCGGCGTTCGTTTGATTGATCTCGATCGACAAATCCGCAAAATGATGAGCTTCAAGTTCAACATTCACGGCATATTCTCCCCGAGTCGGCATGTCAATCTCTTTTTTGAGAGACACATACCCCTCCTTTTTGACTTCGAGGATATTCTTGCCGGCCGTTATCTTGGGCTCCTTCCACAGGGGGTTGGCTTTCCCCAGGTATTTTCCATTGAGAAAGACCTCCGCATCCTCGACATTGGAGGCGATGACAAGCGTATTGGCGTTCTTAATCGCGGATGGTTTGTAGAAAATGAAATCGCCCCCCTCATCGCCGGTTTCCATAATGGTCCCAAATTGCGGAGTCTGTTTGACCGTCGAATTGTTGATTACCGGTTCGAGCAATGACGCAAACAGGCGCTGGGATGGAAGAAAGGGATCATTATTCTCTTCCAATTTTCTCACGAGATAGTCGATGAAGACACTTTTGTCGGGAACTTCTTTCATCGCTCCGCTTGTCATCGCCTTCCGGCTTGGATTACGGTACAATTCCGAGATTGCGGCCGAAGCATCATCGAAGGCAGATCGGGTTCTGAAGATTCCACCGCTGAAACAGGCATCGGAAATTAATAACGTGTGTTTTGTTTTCAGTCCGCGTACAAAATCGCGAAGATCAGCATTGGAAACCCATCGTGATCGATTGCTTTTCCTGGCATCGGCAGGAAGCCAGTATCCTTGGCCATTATCCTGATCCCAATATCCGTGACCAGCGTAAAAAATAAGGAGATTATCTTCAGGGCCAAGCTGCGTGGAGAGTCTTTCGAAGACCGCGAGGAGATCTTCCCGCGTTGGGTTTTCCAGAAACGAAATATTCTCCTCACGAAAGTTGTAGTTCGACTTGATCATCCGTTCCAGGCGGATTGCATCTTTGACCGGCTGCTCGAGAGAATTGATCGCGGGATCGGCGTACTTGTCAACACCAATAATGAGAGCAAAGTATTGTCCGGGAGTGATTTCATCAGTGGCGGTGCTGCCTTTGTTGACAAATCCGCGACTCGGCTGTGCGATCAGAAATGCGGGGAAAAAAAGAAGAGAAAGGAAGAAAAGAGAAAGTGATTTCTTCATAAGCCCTCCGGAGCCTAAGAAAGAACACCGTAATCGGTAAAGCAGAATCAAAGAGAACTACTTCGCCCACACGACTGACTCAGCGATATGGAAAGACACAAACCGGAAGAAGAGGAGAGAAATATCGCGTCAAGAGCTGTGAGCGACAGGGGAACGAGGTAAGGATACCACAAAATTGCAGGAATGTCAAGAATTCCCGAATGGCGCTTGACACGAATGTAATCGCTTGACGCAAAGACCTGCCAGAAGCATGGTCGAAAATCTGGCATTTGCCGCCAACTCTCCAAGACACGAAGAAAAGAGCTTGAAAAACATGACCTTGGTGCTTTGGAGTCTTTTGCGAAGCATTCTTCGGGGTGGCTGGACTTTTCGTCCAGATTTCTAGTGGTCTGTCCAGTGCAGAATTGGTGGGGCTATATTGGTATTTTTCCTGACTGCAATCCGTTGACCCGGCAAATTGATTATCTCAAATCGTACGATGCTTGGCCGCGGAGGAATTATATTTTCATAGGGAGGATTGGAAATGACGGGGGTAGACTCTTCCACACAAAAACGCGGAAAACGCGAAAGCTGGTGACAATGGTCAGCTTTTCTTCGCGCCCTCCGCGTCTCTGCGTGAGATTCTTTCTTCTTGCGTCGGACTACTTATTTTTTATCTGCTCGAACAATTCTTTTGCCTCCTTGCGGAACTGATTGTCGTCTTCGTCCTCGGTGGCAAGGGTTTGAATCTTCGTCAATTGTTCACGGGCAAGACCATATTCATCTATTTCCACGTACATACGCGCCGCATCCAGACGATACATGATGAAGCCGGGGCGCAATTCGATCGCTTTTTCAAAATGCGAACGGGAGTCATCCAGATTGCCCCAGCTGAGTCCGAGCGGCCAGCGGACCATTTTCGGCTTTTCGCATACCTTGTAGTGCGTGCGTGCCAGAACGTAATGTGCGGCAGCATTTGCTTTGTCCAACTCGATTGCCTTCTCACAATCCGCCTTCACCTGCTTCACAAGATCGAGCGCATCCCAGATTCCCTTGAAGAGCGCGACACGTCCGTTGGAAATGGCCCGCCGTGTATATGCCATTGAACTGCTCCCGTTTGCCGCGATTGCTTTGTTGGCATACTCGGTCGCTTTCTGATAATAGTCCATCTGCTTGGCTTTTTCTTCCTTGGTTCCCGCGGGCAGATGTTCGCCGATATCAACGTACGAACGGCTGATACGCCAGAGTATTTCGACATTGTTCGGATCGGACTTCAGCGCTTTTTCATAGCTGGCAAGCGCTTTTGGGTTGTCAAACACCTTCTCCGCATAATTGTCTCCCTCTGCAATCAGCGCCGATGAGGGATTGCCCTGGCCGGGCGCCATCGAGACAATTGCTGCAACAAAGATCATGGAGATAAGCAAATGCTTCATAGGATTTTTCCTTTGCATATTATATATAGAGAGGGCGAGGCGATGGTTTCTGTTGACTCGGCTCATTGAGTACAGAATCTGCGGCTGCGATGGATCACATCTCAAGATTTTTTCCCGTTTTATCGCCGTTTATGAACATTGCAGTATAGCAATTCAGAAATGATTTCGCAAATGTTGCATCGTCCCGGAAGTGTTCCGCCGTGCACGCGATACCTTTCCTTTCTATCTCAAAATGAGTACTATTTATCATGGAATTGATACTCAATATTGCCGAGCGCTATGCCGGCTATCTGTTTTCGGGCTTTCTCTGTCTGATTCTGCTGTTGACACTATTGCCATTTACATTCTTTCAGGAGAACGAAGCCGTTCTATTGCCTGGCGGAGGTGTTTATCTTACTCCGCCCTCTATAATATACACCGATTCCCTGCCGGCGACCTGCCGGAACCTGACGCAATTCACGATCCTCGTCCACTACACACCCGGCATTTCAGTTCGCTCCTACAGCACTACCTTGCTCAGCAATGCAGCCAACAGTGGCGAAGTTAATTTTTCGCTCTTCCAATACGGATCGACGCTCGCTTTTCGTCTTGGAGGGGCGCCTGGCGCAGACAGGTGCACTCTTGTGATCGAGAACGCCGTGCGGCGCAATATCAAGATCTGGTGCGGTATCGAATACGACGGCGAGTTTCTCCGCGCCTATGTTGACGGTGTGAAGCGGGCTGAGCGAAGAACGGGACACATTAATCTCTCCGGTTGGAATACATCCCACCCGCTCGTTCTTGGAAGCGACCCTAATGGATATTCGGGATGGACCGGTGTTGTCTATACGCTCGCGTTTTTTGATGAAAGCCTTCCGGGCTTCTCTTTCCGCGATCCCGAACTGCTGATGCGCATCCATTCGCCCGCTCTTCTATTCACATTTCAATCGGCGGAACACGATCGCATCCTTTCCGTGGGACGGGATTCCACAACAGCATTGTTTATTCCGCGCCCGTACGCTCCTGCACGGCGAACAGTGCTGGTCGAAAGCCCCCGGGCATTTTTCAAAGAGCGCATATCGGTGCAGGATATTGTTGCCAATATTTTGCTCTTTCTCCCGCTTGGATTTTGCTTCGGAGCAATCGTCGACCGGAAACGCCGCAGTGTGCTTCGCCTCGCTCTTGAAGCGGCCGCACTCGGCTTCTTCATCAGTCTGTTCATCGAATTGGTACAGGCGTATCTGCCCGGACGCTACTCCAGTATCATGGACGTCTTGAGCAATACGGCCGGCGCTCTCCTGGGTGTCATGTTATTTCATTTGCGTCACTGGTTTTTCGCGGTCTTTCGCGAACAGCCTCCGCCGGCAGCATTTCCAGACGAATAGAGCACATCGCGAACTTTTCCGCGGCAGTGAGAGTTAGTAGAATTCTCTACATCACAACTGTCCAAAATAATTTTGGAACAAAGGAATACAGGCCTATACGCATAGAATTGACGAATTCTTTGAGAGTCATAGGAGTATGCCCTGTTATTTGAGCATTGATCTATTATTGTGCTCTCTAAAAGCACGCAAAAGTGTCATTTCTTTTGTCTTGAAACAAAAGAAATGACGAAAGAAAAATTCAAGACTGACGAAAAATATGGGCAAGTGCGACCCTACAAATACAAGGTTTCTATGGATGATTGTGCAATAAACCGAGATAGCCATTTGCCGGCAAGTTCTTCGTCCGATAACAGATCAATGAAAAGAAATGTCGGCGTTGTTTGCTTTCTGGCTGCCTTCATGCTTTCGCTATTGTCGATTTTCTCATGTGATGAAGTTTTGCCGGCCCGCAATGATCCGTCGCAGCTTTTCACTACCAGCCTTTCCTGGGTGTACGATTTCTCCAGATCGAACAACGGATACATCATCAAATTCATATTAAAGAACAACTACTCCGAAGCAATTCAGGCTAAGGCCGCTATTGACGGAGAACTGACGATCGAATGGCTGATCGACCGGATGCTGATCGGAGAAATCTCTACGATACGCACCGCGAAGCTGACTAATGCAAACCTGAACGGATCGCCGCTCTACGATGGATCGAAAGGCATTTTGACGATCCCCTCCGGCGCTTCCGTGACGTTATGGTACTACTGGAACCTGAAAACGGATGACAGCACAACAATCTATATGCAGCCGGCATTCAATGGCTCCAGAAAATACAATTGCCAGGCCACGGTATGGGTGAACGGCGTTCCTGCTTCGGTCAGCCGGTGGTTTTTCTGCCCGCAGGCATACAGGGTCAGCGGATATGTGCGCCTATTTGAGCAGACGGCACACATGCACGCCCCGGAAATGAAATTTTCGAGTTGTTACATATATCCATATGTTGATCCATACGGATCGTGTGAAATAGTCCGCGATCCGCAGCGCTCATGCGAACTATACTATAGTCTTCCATAAAGTAATCTGACCGGCCGACTCATGAATATCCGATATACAGCGTTGCTCTTGACTCTCGCCGTCGTTACATCCTCTTCCTTCCATTGCATGGATAGAAGTTCGCCCATCGGCACCGGTCTGGAGCCCCCGGACAGAATGGAAATGTATTCCGGCAATCTTCAATCCGGCATCTGCGGAACAAAAGCTTCTTCGCCCCTGGCTGTGAGAGTTTTTACCACCGGCAATAAACCATCCAAGGGTCTGTATGTCGAATTTGTCCTGGTGAAAGGAAGTGCCGAATTCACAAAGTCCCTCGTGACAACTGACAACAACGGCATTGCCCGGGCGTATTTCATCTATGGATCAAAGTCAGATTCGATTGTTGTGCAGGCTGTCTATCAAGGGATTAAAGGATCGCCCGTTGTCTTCAGGCTCAAATCCCTGGGCGGCTTGGCGACAGATTTCCGCCTGCTCATGTATCCCGACAGAGATCTGACCGCCGGCACTTTGTTTCCTCTCAAAGTACTTGTCCTGGATCAGTTCAACAATCCGTCTCCCGGAGCAAACGTCAAGTTCAGAGTGACGAGCGGTAAGTCCTTTTTCGCTCAATCAACTCTTGTTACCGACACCAGTGGCACCGTAACCAATTACTGGAGGATGGATACTGTTGCCGGCACATATACACAGAGCGAAATCACTGTTGACGGCTCATCCTCTTCGCCTATAAACCTGACCGCCCGGGTTGTCCCTGCGCCGCCGGCGTCGATCTATGCCTATGCGGGCGACAATCAGGCCGGATTTATTGACACCCGGACAGAGCCGCTGACCGTCTGCGCAAAAGACAAATACGGCAATTATGTGTTGCGATTTGACCCGGTGAGCGAATTGCCGGACGGAGGATCCCTTTGGGGACGCGGGTTGAAAGATTCTTCGGTGGTTCCGATGCGGTTCATGATTCCTTTTGTCTTCGGCCATACTACCGGCGACTATCGTGTGCGGTTGTACGTGGACGCTTCAAAGGGCTCTGCTCCTGCAGTATTCACATTACGAGCGTATACAACCGTTGCGCTCAGTCCGATATGGATGATCTCTAATGCTCCTTCCATCCAATGGACATCAACACCCGACGCAAGTTTTCAGAGTTACCAGGTACTGCGCGACAGTGTTCCAAATCTGACTAAAACCAGTCCGGTCCTCGCGACAATCACAGATCAGAGCGTCACGTCGTTTGCGGACACCACCGTCGTACAGGGGATATACAATCACTATTATTATCGTATCTTGATCAGCTTTGCGAACGGCGATAGGCTGCTCACAAACGAAGAGTATATTGTTCCCTAAGCTTTGAGATTTGATTTGAGATATCTAAAAAAGACTTCAAGGATTGTCATTCTGAGCGCCGTGAAACGGGGCGAAGAATCCATCATTATGACCTGAAAACAATAAATGGATTCTTCGCTTCGCTCAGAATGACGAGTGTGAAATAGTTTTTCAGAAGTCCCGATTTATAACTGCTCAGCGTGCAGAATAGAAAAAGATTTGCCGCAGAGCCCCTCGACGCGTCCTCGCTTCGCGAGTCCCAGCTCGGGGTGACGCACAGAGCAAAAGATGAGAACACAGAGAAGACCATTTGCTATTTTTCTCCAGGAACATTCGAGTTCGTGCAAACTTTTCGAGATGCTGCAATGCTTTGAACGATTTTACAGCAAATTCTCTGTGTTCTGTGGCCAAAGCTTTTAACGCTGAGTATTTACCTTGATTTGAAGGAAAGGTTTTTCATGCCGAACTATCATCGACTGTGGCGGCAGTTCACTTTGCTGCTTTTTCTGGTTCATTGCGGAATTGCCGGCACTGTCGGTATCATCGACGGAAGAGTTCTCGATAAGAGCACAAAGGAACCATTGCCCGCCGTCAGCATTCAGCTTATCGGCACAATGATGGGCTGTGTGACCGATATCGACGGCCTGTATCAGTTGAACAATATTCCCGCCGGCACGTACAATGTAAAATTCAGCTACGTCGGCTACAAAACGATCACAATGAAAAAAGTGACCGTGCTTGCCGATCTTCGCACGCGGATCGAAGTCCTGCTGGAAGCTTCCACCGTCCAGATGCAGGGCGTGGAAGTCACCGCGCAGAAACCGCTTATTCAAAAGGACCAGCCGTCAACCGCCTACTCCATCGGAGAAATCAAACTGGAAAGAATGCCGGTCACAAATTTTCTCGATATTCTTTCGCTGCAGCCCGGCGTTACGATGGAGGGAAATGTGCGCGGCGGCAAAACGAATGAAGTGCTCTATCTTATCGACGGAATGCCGGTACAGGATTACATTTCCGGCGGTCTGGGAAGCGAATTGCCGAAGAGCGCTATCGGCGGTATAACGATTATGACCGGCGGTTTTGACGCTGAATACGGGAACGCGATGTCCGCGATTGTCAATGTTATTACGCGCACCGGAGAGAACGAGCACCGATTCAATGCGAGGTTTGAAAAAGACAACTGGATCCCTTCCAAATGGGTGAAACAGACCGATCAGCTGAACGAACTGGAATTGACCGCCAGCGGACCGATTGTCCGCAATTCGCTCTTTTATATGACCGCTACAACTGTGCGCCTGAGCAATACCCGGTGGTGGCAGGATATGCAGAACTTCTTCCCCTCACCCAGCAGCAAAGAACTTTCCGGCGTCACGAAAGCCGACTATTATGCGACGTCGACCACACGCCTGAGTCTTCAGGCAATCTACACGTTGTAGCAATGGCGTGACTATGAATTCAGCTGGCGCTATAATCTGGACGGACTTCCGAAGCGGTCACAAATGTCCATCCGCACCGCGCTGACATTCACGCAGACGCTCTCGAACAGCTCATCTTTCTCTCTCGGTCTGAGTAGATATTATCTGCGGAATCAGGTCGGAGCAGGAATGAAATCGGATATGATCGTCACTCCGTACCGATACGACATTTTTCTCCGCTATATCGTCGACGGAACCAAAAACTGGTGGGCAAAGATACAGCAGGAAGTGTACACCGTCAAAGGCGACTACACCTCGCAGGTGGATAAGATTCATCTGTTCAAAGCCGGATTCGAGATTTCGCAATACGACATCATTTCCGACCTTGTGAAGTTTGAACCGCAGCGCACCTACTTCGGCAAAACGGTGGAGAATGCTCCGCTGCTCAACTACAGCAGCCTGTATGAATATTTTCCCCGCATGGGAAGCGCATTTCTTCAGGACAAGATTCAATTCTCCCGCGACGGTTCCATTCTGAGTCTCGGCGTGCGCTGGGATTTTATGGATCCGCGAGCGGAACGCCCCGCAGTGGAGTACATTCCGTCGCTCAGCAATCCGTCGGAGTTTGTGGAACATTACACCGGATTGAAAAAAGTCACTGTCAAGCAGCAGTTCAGTCCGCGCATAGCATTCGCCGCTCCGACCGGGCCTGATGGCATGTTCTATGTAAACTTCGGATATTATTTCCAGTTCCCCCTGTTCGACTATCTCTATTCGGGAATAACGCCGGCGCAGATTCAATCCGGATCGAGGAGCGTGCTGGCGGGAAATCCCGATCTGGAACCGGAGCGGACCATTGCGTGGGAATTGGGCTATAAACACGCCATCAACGAAAACTTTGTCGGATCGATCACCTATTTCAAGAAGAATGCGAAGAATCAGATCGATTCCAAAACACTGGTAGCGTTCGACAGCAAGTTTGCCGGCGACTACGGATTTGCCACTTATGTGAACAATGCGGAAGCCGAGGCGTCGGGAATTGAGTTTGTCCTGAGCCGGGAACGCGATGAAAAACTTTCCGGGAGCATTTCCTACACTTATATAGTGACCGAGGGAATGAGTGAAACCGCAAACCAAGCGGTAAATCAGGCACAGTGGGGGTTCCCGATCAAAGCAAAAACATTCCCCCTCAGCTGGGATCAGCGTCATTCCATAAAGCTCGACATCGAAGGGAAGCTGCCGTACGATGTGGTTGCAAATTTTGTCCTCTGGTATAATTCGGCCAAGCCGTACACCTACTTCCCGACACGCGACGGCTTCACGCCGCTGGATTCGACAAAAGACTTCGTTCCGAACAACTACCGGATGAAGGATGTGGTATTTGTAAATCTGAAATTATCGCGAATCTTTCTGCTCGGAGAAAAGGCCGCCGTCACCGCTTATGCCGATATCCGGAATCTTTTAAATACCAAGAACGTCAAATGGATCGATTCCAATGGACGAATCGGCGGGGAACTGGAAGATCCCAGCGCCTATTATGATCTCCGCAGGGTTCGTGTCGGTTTAAGTGCCGAATTCTAGACTGGAGGTATCGGAATCGCTGAGAAGTTTTTTAGGTTTTTGGGTTTTTGTTTGCTTCTGCATTGAAATCTGACTTGTCCAAAATAACTATCAAATGAAATGCGTCGGACTTGAAGTCTTAAATAGTCGCAATTATCTACGGTGCTTCTCCTATGTTAAACGTCACCCCCATTTCGCAACGAGAATTGATTGAATCTGTGAGAAGACGCTCTGCTACAAATATGGCGCGCCTCCGGCGCTCCGGTCTGCTTTCTGCAATAATTTGCTATTGACCTGCGAAAAATATGGAAGCAAAACAAGGCGAACGAAGCGGCCGCACAGTCCCCTCGGCGCGTCCGGCTCTTGCCGGACTTGCTCGGGGTGAGGCAACACGTCATGGTGAGCAAGGGAGCCCCGTTGCACGGGGTAAACTCCGCGACGAAGTCGAACCATGCAGCGAAGTGAGCCGCCGTTTTGCCCATATTTTTCGTCAGTCTTGAATTTTTCTTTCGTCATTTCTTTTGTTTCAAGACAAAAGAAATGACGCTTTTGCATGCTTTTAGAAAGCAAAATATTATATCAATGCTCGCAAAAAAAACATCAATTCTGCGCTCACGAGGTCTGTATTCCTATATTCCCGGATTATTTTGGACAACATTGCATTGAAATAGTCTTTTGTCGTACCGTCATGATAATATGGGAAAGCCAGTAATGATCACTTTCATCCGGTCACGGTCAAGATTGCTTCTCTCAATATGCTTGGCGACACTTCCATCCTTTTTCTTCTCTTCCTGTGATGAAACACTCCCCGACCGTAATGATCCCAGCAACTTATTGAGTGCAAGACTGGCGTGGCACTATTCGTATTCCCGGACGGAAAATGCATATAACATTTTGCTTGTCGTTCGCAATAATTCGGACGAGGTGATACAGGCGCGGGCAGCGATTGCGGGAACCATCCGGATTGAATGGCTTATTCCTCTTGAACTCACCGGGAATATTGTCAAAACGAGGACGGATAAACTGGACGTGAGCAATATTAAGGGTGCTCGTCAGTACGAACCTACAACGGGCATGATCACGCTGGCATCCGGCGATTCAATCACGCTCTACTACTCCTGGAACCTGAAGATGGACGACAGCACCTGGCTGCCGTATAATCCGGCGTTCAATGCGGCGCGAAAGAGGGATGATCATAAATACTACCAAAATTTTTGTTACGCAGGACCGTCCGTGCGATTTTTTTTCGCCCGGCAGGCATACCGCGTTCAGGCGAGCGTCCGGCTCTTCAATCAAACAGGGATCATCTATCCGCCAGATCTGACTTTTTCATCATGCTATATCTACCCGTATGCCGGATCTGCAATCGCGGAGGATCCGTGCGAACTGATCGCCTTTCCCGATCAAAGCTGCGAAATTTATGAAGCGACACCATAGCTCCGGAACAGCCGTATGAAACACTCATACATATTCACTACAGTGTCTTTTCCAGTAGCCTTAGATACTCCTCCGCCTTTACTGCGTCGCTGCAATGCACGACGCCGCTGAGGATCGATCCCTTCAGCAGGAAATAGATCGGTCCGTTATGCTGATCGGTGACGGAAAATGTTCCGCCCGCCTGATGTACCGCCGTATCGGCATTGAATTGCTTCAACGCAGTTGCGAGCATCGTCTGTGCTGCCGGCGGCGTATCGCAGGGGATGATGAACAGTTGAATCTTTGCAGTGTCTTCGTAGCTCGCCGTATAGGCGGAGTGAATGAATTTATATCCCAGAAAACTCTCCGCAACATATCCTTCGGAATTTGCCGTCTTATTTTTCTGCGGAAAAAGACTGAGCGTCGGTGGAAATCCTTTTGCTTGCCGCAGAAAATCGGCCACCGCCCCGGCAATCAGTGTCATCGTCCCGCGGCCGGATTCCTTCGGTTCATCGGTGGAGATTTTCACATAATAGATGCCGACAAAGAAATTCAGAACGCCGTCTTCGATGTAGCCCTGCGTCCCAATATCGATGAACGAATATTCGGGCTTGCGTTCCGCCGAGTACATGCCGAACGCGTTGAGCGACGATGAGTGTTTGTACAGCTCGACCCGCACCGGCTGGACTCCATCCTTCCGATATTCCGTCACGTGGAGATCGACAAAACCATAGCTGAGAAGAACTTCTGCCGCTCCATCAATCAGATCGAAAAGATTATCCTGGGTGTACACCATGTCGTCTTTATGCGACTGCCAGCCTTTGACAGGCGGAAAGATATCGCGCTGCAGCGGCAGCGCCGCGGCAAGAAACGGAAACAACAGCAGCATCAGAAACGCTTTTTTCATCCGATAGTCCCGATACAGTTAATGATTACTCAACCGATAAATTCATATGGCACATCAACCAACCGGGAAATGTCCGCGATCTTTTCCGATACCGCAAATCCCTTACTGCAAACAGCCGTGCATCGGCCGCAATCGCCGCAGGGATTGCTACCGAGATCCAGTTCCGCCAGCAATTCGTGTCCCATTGCGGCATTGGCGTATCCGTAGGCGTACATGTACGCCCGCATGATTTCCGGAATCGGGAGTCCTTTCTTACAGTTGGCAGAGCACTGTTCGCAGCCCTGACAATAGAGTCCGCCTTCCAACTTGCCCAGTGAAAGCGATTCTTTTTCATCGCCTGTCATCGTCAGCTCTTCGTTGACTGCGGCGTTTTCGGCAAGATGCTCAAACGTTGTGATACCGGGAATGGATGTGGTAACATTTTCATCCTGCAGGACGAACTTCAGCGCGGCTTTGCAGTTCACCGGTTTCTTTCGCTCCTTGTCCAGATAGCCGCCCGCCATTGTCTTCATGGCAACGATCCCAATGCCGGCTTTCGCGGCGGAGGCGATAGCTTTTTTCATCTCCTGATAGTGGTCTTGTTTGAAGTTGAGAGACGTCAGGACAACTTCATACACCCCGCTATCGATCGCCGCCTGAATTACCTCGGGTTCGTTCTTGTGCGTCGAAACGCCGATGTGCTTTGCTTTGCCGGAGGCTTTTGCTTCTTTCAACGCCTCGATGTACGGCGCAGAGAGCACGGCATCCCGTGAAGCCGCTCCATGCAGATAAAGGATATCTACATACTTCATCTGAAGCCGCTGCAGGCTGAGGTCGAGTTTTGCCAGAAATGCGGCCTTGATCGTCCCTGCGTCGGCATCAGATACTTTTTTCTCCCGATCCTCCGGCGTAATTTTCGTGCCAATCACAAAAGAATCCCGCGGATATGCTTTCAGGACTTCTCCCAGCATTTCCTCGTTCTTTCCTTTTTGATAGCCGTGCGCAGTATCGAGATGGACCATACCAGTTTCGAGCGCAGCCTTCACCAGACCCGGATTGTCCGCCCGCATCACTCCCATGCTGACAATGGGAAGATCTATGCCGGTTTTTCCAAGTTTTCTGGTGATCAATTTTTTAGACGGTTTCTGATCCTGGGCAATTGCGGAGCGAAGTGAAGCCGGTGCGGCTGATGCCAGCATAGCGGCTCCCATCCCGACGGCGGATGTGCGAATGAAAAGTCGGCGTGTAACGTTGGGCATGCTGCAGATCCTCCTTTGATGAAAATCCTTATGTATTGCATAAAAGTGTACCAAAAAAAAAGGAGAATCGCTATTCCGGACAATGGGTGCGTGCGAACGGGCGTTCGCATCTGCATTTTTCTATTGGCCGATCTGCAGGAACGGACGGGTGTCCGTTCCTGCGACCCACTGTCCTAGGGCATCAACAGACAAGCGCCCCCCGGGCGAGCGGCAACCCATTCGAAACTGCGCGTTCAGGGGGCTTTTCCCGGGGGTTTTGATGTCTGCTGGAGATATGATCGCCGATCTGCGAAGCGGCAGCCTGGGGAGAAAAAGTCCGGGATTTTTGTTATACTATATACTACTGTATTTCATTTCTCCACACTCAGAATACTGTCGTGGCAAAAGATTTCAATGACGTCGACGCGGTACACAAGCTCACCGCAGACTACAAGGCAATCAAGCAGGAAATCGGCAAAGTTATTATCGGCCAGGAAGCCGTCATCGATCAACTGCTTATCTCGCTTCTCTCGCGGGGACATTGCTTGTTGGTCGGTGTTCCCGGCCTCGCAAAAACACTTCTGATCAAGACGCTGGCAGACGCGCTCGATCTCTCCTTCAGTCGCATCCAGTTCACACCGGATCTGATGCCGAGCGATATCAGCGGCACGGAAATCATAGAAGAGAATCATTCTACAGGCCAGAAGAATTTCAAATTCGTGAAGGGTCCCGTGTTTGCCAACATGGTACTTGCCGACGAAATCAACCGCACGCCACCCAAAACGCAGGCCGCACTTCTGGAGGCAATGCAGGAACATCATGTCACGGCCGCCGGACAGACCTACACGCTGACGGAACCGTTTTTTGTCCTCGCCACACAAAACCCGATCGAGCAGGAAGGAACCTACCCGCTTCCCGAGGCACAATTGGATCGCTTCATGTTGAACTTGTGGCTGGACTATCCTTCCTTTGCTGAAGAAGTCGAAATTGTGAAATCAACAACCAGCCCGTATGCACCAATACTTCGGCACGTTATCGCCGCGAAGGATATTGTTGCATACCAGGATTTGGTACGCCGTGTACCGGTATCGGATTCTCTTGTACATTTTGCAGTCGAACTGGCGGCAAAGACGCGACCAAAACATGAGCGGGCACCCCAGTTCATCAAGGATTGGCTGACATGGGGCGCCGGCCCGCGCGCTTCGCAGTATTTAATTCTCGGAGCAAAAACGCGCGCTGTTCTTTCCGGTCGCTTCACGCCGGACATCGATGATGTGAAAGCAATGGCCGTGCCGGTACTCCGGCATCGCATTATTCCGAATTTTAATGCCGAGGCGGACGGCGTTACCGCATTGGCGATTGTTGAAAAATTACTTGCCGTGTAATCGTATTTTCGGACACACAAGATCTCAACAAAAGCGAAGCAATTATTTCTCCATGAGACTTCTATGAACAGATTATCATCCGCCATGTGCCTCTTGTTCTGCTGCACGCTTTTGATGCACGCAGAACAGCCTCAAAAATACTGGATCTACTTCCGCGACAAGGCACAGAGTGAGCACTCTCTTCTTGCCAAAGGAATGACACAGCAGCAGCAAGCCGCTGCCGCCGGACTTTCTGAACGCGCGATCGCCCGCCGCGCCAAGGTATTGTCATCGCCAAGCATTGTGTCCGTTGAAGATCTTCCTGTGGCTCCTGCCTATCTGAGTCAACTATCCGGTCGCGGTATCAAGATCGAAAATATGTCGCGCTGGCTTAATGCTGCAACGGCATATCTGACGGATGCACAGCGAAAAGAAATCGTTTCGTTACCCTCCGTGCGGGCTGTTGAACCGGTGCGCACATTTCTCCGCCGCACACTTCCGGAAGACCATTCACCTGTCGAAAAAACGGGTGAAGCACAGGATGCCCTTCACAGTTATGGAAATTCACTGACACAGGTGACGCAGATTCGCGTGCCGGATGTTCATAATGTGCGCATCACCGGACGGGGCATCCTGGTCGGAATGCTTGATTCCGGATTTCGCTGGCGGGTGAATGAATCGACGAAGAACATGAACGTCCTTCGTGAATACGATTTCATTCAGAACGATACGATCACTGCCAATGAGGACGTAAAGACACCGTACGATGCTTCAAACCAGGACGCGCATGGAACCACAACAATGTCCGTTGTTGGGGGATACAAAGAAGGCATGCTCGTCAGCCCGGCGTTCGGTGCACAGTTTATTCTTGCAAAGACAGAGTACGTTCCGACCGAAACAAGAGCCGAAGAAGACAATTGGGTGGTGGGAATTGAGTGGGAAGAATCGTACGGCGTTGACGTTGTCAGTAGTTCATTGGGATACAGCGATTTTGACGGCGGCATAGGTAATTATGCTTATGCCGACATGAATGGCCGAACAGCTGCCACATCGAAAGCTGCAGCAATGGCCGCGCGACGCGGCGTGGTTGTTGTCAACGCAATGGGAAATGAAGGCTCAAATGCCGCCTGGGGCTTCCACCTGACCGCTCCTGCCGATGCAGACAGCATACTCTCTGTCGGCGCGGTTTCCTCCACAGGAGTCATCGGATATTTCAGTTCCCTCGGCCCGACCAGCGATGGACGCACTAAGCCCGACGTCGTCGCCCAGGGAGTTTCGACATGGGGCGCAACAGTCCAGCCAACGGGATACAGTTACTCGCAGGGAACGTCGCTCTCCACCCCGCTGGTGGCGGGCGCGGCGGCGCTGGTGCTTTCTGCGCATCCGGAACTTACTCCCGTTCAGGTGCGCGACGCGCTGCGCAATACCGCCAGCAATAAAGCCTCGCCCAACAACACGATCGGCTGGGGAATTGTCAACACGTATGAAGCAATGCTGTATCACGGCATGGTGCTCAGCACCGATCCGGAAATAGTGACGCAGTCCGACTCGCAAGTGGCGGTAAGTGTTTTTGTTATTTCGAAATCGCTGATTGCGAAGGATTCGACCAAGCTGTTCTACTGCACAAACGTCGATGCGCTTCCCTATGCATCTGTGCCGATGACGCTGACGGCGGTGGTTGACCCTGGAACCAATTCTGGAAGATATACAGCAGTCCTTCCCCCATCGATCGTTCAGCCGAAAACACATTTCTATATTTCAGCTCTCGATGCGGCAAACAAACGCCGTACGGCGCCGTATAACGCTCCGGCAAATTCGTTCCTCTTCAATGCCGCAACCGATATTGTCAGAAAACTGACGGCACCGGTTCAATTTGAACTGCATCAGAACTATCCCAATCCGTTCAATCCGGGAACTTCTATTTCCTACTCACTCCCGATGACGCTTCCCGTCCGTCTGGAAGTCTTCAATGCTCTCGGTCAACGGGTAGCGGTTCTTGTCGACGAAACACAATTCGCCGGACTACAGTCTGTATCATTCGATGGCTCGACATGTTCCTCCGGAATTTATTTCTATCGGCTGACTGCGGGAACATTCACCGCTGTGCGCTCCATGGTGCTGGTAAAATAAAATCCGCAGCAATATAGAAGGCATCTCAAAAACAGATGGTCATTGCGAGAGAGCGAAGCGACCGAAGCAATCTCGCCCCCAGAAGCAGGAAAGAAAGATAGATTCTAGAAAGATCCACGGCACCGCTGACATCAGCGGTGTTTTTTTGTAGGGACGGTTCCCGAGCGAAGCCGAGGGACGGTTCCCGAGCGAAGCCGAGGGACGGTTCCCGAGCGAAGCCGAGGGACGGTTCCCGAGCGCGCTTCGACGAAGCTCGGCGCAGGAAGTAGAGGAACGGTCGACGATTGGTCCGCCTCTTTTCAATTTACTCTCTATCAAAAAAACGGTAAGTTGATGTATGTCGATTGCATTTCCCATCCCATGGTACCTCGTCCTTCCCGCAATGCTGGCGGGAATCGGATTTTCACTGTTTATGTATCGCATCACAGTTCCGCCGGTCTCATCCGCGCGGCGAGCGATACTCGTCGCGCTGCGCGCCGTCGGATTGATGCTGCTCATTCTCGCCATCTGTGAGCCACTGCTGACCATCCGGCGAACCGTCACTGAACGCCCCGTTGTAGCGGTAATGGTGGATAATTCTCTAAGCATGACACTGACCGACGCAGCAGGAAACCGGGAACAAACGCTCCGCTCGCTATTGAAGAATCCAGCTCTCACTCAGCTTTCGGCATCCGCTGATATCCGATTCTTCTCCATTACGCCGAAAGTGCAGCCGCTGCAGCCGGATTTGCTTCAATGTACCGGAACGGCGACTGATATTGCCGGAGCGCTCGAGTCCCTGAAAAGACGTCCAGAGGAGCACACGTCCGCCGTCCTTCTGCTATCGGACGGGAACTATAACGTCGGGGGAAACCCCGTCACCGGCGCCGAGCGTTCGCGCATTCCGGTGTTCACCGTCAGCATCGGTGATTCTTCCGAACAAAAAGACATTTCCGTTGCATCCATCAATACAAACTCCATCGCCTATCTCAAGTCCGCCGTTCCCATGGATGTGACGATCCGCTCATCCGGCTTCCGGAAGAAAATTGTCGCCGTTCAGCTGCTTGAAGAAGGAAAAACAATCGTTTCCGAACCATTGCTTCTCTCGGATTCCAGTGGAAGCTCTGCCGATCAGACGGTGCATTTTTCTTTCACGCCGATGGATGAGGGCCTACGAAAGTACACCGTGCATGTTGCGCCCCTCGATGGCGAAGTGACAACGAAAAACAACTCCCGCTCTGTCATTGTCCGCGTTCTAAAGAATAGAATGAAACTTTTGCTGCTGGCGGGCGCTCCGTCCGCAGACATTTCCGCGCTCGAGCAGGCGCTGCATCATGATGCAAATATTGAGTCGTCTCTCTTTGTGCAGCAGCCCGACGGATCGCTGCGCGCGCAGCCGGGAACAGCAGCGACTTTTGCCACGGCATTGGCTGAAACAGAATGCCTTCTTCTTGCAGGATTTCCTTCCGGCCCCACGCCGCCGCCGATGATTTCCTCCCTTTTGCAGAATGCCGCGGATCGCTCTCTTCCGCTCTTCCTTGTCCTGAGCAGAACAATAGACTATCAGAAACTGAAATTGATGGAGCGCCTTCTTCCCGTTACCATTCCCATGGTGCAGATGGCGGAGCAGACTGTCTTCACCAACATTCCCAAGACAATGATGCAGCACCAGCTCCTTACGGACGGGGCCGAATTCGGCGCATGGGAAAAATTTCCTCCGCTGTACGCTCCCGTGACCGGATTTACTCCCAAACCAGAGGCGTTGGTGCTTGCAACGTGGCGCATTCAGAACGTCCCGATCGCTGCACCTTTGATTGCGCTTCGCAGCATTGGTCAGGCAAAATCATTCGCCGTTCTCGGCTATGGTCTGTACCGCTGGCGATTGCTGGCAGGGGCGGACAATGATGCATTTTTTGACAAATGGATTTCAACTCTTATCCGGTGGCTCGTAACGCGTGAAAACGGTTCAACGCTGCGCATCCAGCCCGCCGCAGAATATTTTTCGAGTGGAGACAATGCAGCGTTTTCAATTGAAGCGTACAATCAAAGCTATCAGCCGCTGGACAATGCCGACATCCAGTTGGATATTGAGCATATTGCATCCGGACGAAAGTTCCAGGCAACAATTCGTCCGTTCGGCGGCGGACGCTACGAGGGAGTCGTTGATATGCTCCCCGAAGGCAATTTTCGTTACAGCGGCGTCGCAACCCTGAAGGGAACAAAAACAGGATCTTCGACCGGACGTTTCTCTGTGGGCGAACAATCGGCGGAGTTCAATGACACAAGGATGAATAATACACTGCTGCAGCAAATGGCGGCCGTCTCCGGTGGAGCGTATGCCGATGCCGGCGGATTTTCCGCGCTGCTTCGCGATCTGGCGTCGCGGCCATTCATGAAATCCGAGCAACGTCTTTCTGTGCACGAATACGAACTCTGGAACATGCCTCTCGTTTTGTCATTGATCGTGCTTCTGTTCGGCACGGAATGGATCATCCGAAAAAGAAGCGGAATGTTATAGACAGTGTCATCCCCGGAAATATTTTCTCTGTGCACTCTGTGTTCTCTGTGGCAAAAACATTCTTATACACCGGAGGATTGCGATATGTGGAATTCGCTCCGATCCATCTGGATCTGGTTTGCTTCCGCCGTCATTATTGTTGCATGGCTTCCGTTGCTTGCCGTATCGCGGCTCTTTGAGCGCGATCCTGTCCGCTATCGCACCGGACGGCTATTCAGAACTGTCGGCATCGCACTGGCAAAAGCCAATCCGTCGTGGCACATCGAAGTGAGCGGCGAAAAAATTGAAAATCCACGCAGGCCCTACGTCGTCGTCTCCAATCATCAATCCATGGCGGATATTCCCATCGTCTCGCATTTACCGTGGGAAATGAAGTGGCTCGGCAAAGCGGAGTTGTTCCGTCTGCCGATTATCGGATGGATGATGAAGCTGTCGGGGGACATACCGGTGGAGCGCGGCGACCGCCGGAAGAGCGCCGTGGCATTCATTCACGCCCTCAAATACCTGGAACAGCATTGCTCTGTGATGTTTTTTCCCGAGGGTACGCGCTCGATGGATGGACGCGTGCAGCGTTTCGCCGACGGGGCATTCCAATTGGCAATAAAAGCAAAGGCGGCCATCCTGCCTGTCGCACTCGATGGATCATTCGATTGTCTTCCGAAGAAAAGCTGGAAATTCGGTCCCCCTCTGACCATCCGGATCAAGGTTCTTCCGCCGGTTGAAACGGCGTCATGTACGCTGGAAGATGTGGCGGTACTGCGGGACAAAGTGCGGCAGATGATCGTACAGCAGGTTGCGGAATGGCGCCAGACTGACTCGTCATCCGTGGATGCTCTCGCGGAGAGAGTATGACTCTCTTCCCCACAGAACTCCCGGTGGCCGGAACCGCCATAGCCCCAAAACCGTTCCATAGCGTATGACGCATTCTCAACTTCTTCGTCTCGCGGCGGCTCTCGCCATTTTCACCATTGTCTATAATATTGCAGAAGGATTTGTCGCGACGTACTTTGGCTATGGCGACGAAAGCCTGGCGCTGTTTGGTTTTGGTGTGGACAGTTTCATCGAAGCGGTTTCCGGATTGGGCATTCTGCATATGACAATGCGGATGCGCCGCGATCCGCGCGGCGATCGGGATGTGTTTGAGAAGACGGCGCTGCGTATAACGGGGACTTCCTTCTACGTGCTGGTCGCAGGATTAACGGCGGGCAGCGCCTACAATTTCTGGACGGGACACAAGCCGGAGACAACGTGGTGGGGTGTGATCATTGCTGCAATTTCTGTCGTGGTTATGCTGGCGCTCATCGAGGGCAAGCGCATCGCAGGAACCGGCCTTCACTCAGATGCCATTCTGGCGGATGCACGGTGTACGAAAATCTGCATCTCTATGTCGATCGTTCTTTTGATTTCCAGCGCGATGTACGAAGCGACAGGATTTGCATATGTTGACGCAATTGGAACTCTCGGATTGGCGTATCTATCATTTACCGAGGGGAAGGAGTGCTTTGAAAAAGCGGCACACAGCACTCATCATTGTTCCTGCGAATCATAACTCCACGTCGAACAATATCTCCGCGGTCACCGAATGGAGTCATGATGGCCGGACGTTATACTATCCATCAGCTGCTTCACACAAAAGGCGGTCGCTCCCCACACCGGTTCTTTCCACACATCATAGAAATACACTTCAATTGAAACGCCGTTCCGCTCCAGGAGGCGGGAACTCCGGCGCACCGTGTCGGTAAAATGCTCCAGCGGTACAGAGAAACATTCCGCCACTTCCCCGTGATTCAGCTGCAGCGTAACGCTTTCTTCAATCCATCCAACGACCGGAGTAATGATGAAGCCGGTCGGTGTCTGAATGTCGTCCAACATCCCCAGGACGTCAACCATTTCTGACGGCAAGCCGATTTCTTCCTGTGCCTCGCGCAACGCTGTTCCGGCCGGAGATCCGTCACCGTCGTCTTCAGTTCCTCCGGGAAATGAAATCTGACCTTTGTGGGTTTCAACGGTCTCCGTCCGCTTGGTGAACAACAGAGACGGAATTCCGTCCACGATAAGAATCGGCAGCAGCACCGCAGAGCGGCGGTACACCGAATCGGTTATGGTCTTCCGTTGCCGTTGTTGAAGACTTGATTGAATATGTTCTTTGCTGATGTTCATTTCATGCAATATAAAAACCGTAGAACAATTTCGATCTACGGTCTGCGATGTACAAGATTCAGAAATCTGGTCGAAAAACCTCGTCCGGCAATTGATCGCACTGTAGATCGAGACTATGCTCTCGATCCGTCAAATCCATGGTCGCGACTCCGGGGCGTCGCTCGCCAAGGAAGTCAAAGCATCAAAACTTCGACAGTAGTTTTTCGTTTGACGGAAACTGCCGCGTCAATTTCAGTACGCTCAGCATCGCATCGCGCGGTCCCTGTTTGGACAACGATCGCCGCAAGGCCTGATGTTCTCCGACGGCCGCACCGAAAAGCAGTTCCTCCCGCCGTGTACCCGATGCCATCAAGTTGACGGATGGAAAGATTCTTTCGTTTGCAAGATCACGATCGAGCACAAGCTCCATATTGCCCGTTCCCTTGAATTCCTGAAAGATCAATTCATCCATCCTGGAATTCGTGTCGACCAGCGCAGTGGCAATAATGGTGAGCGATCCGCTGTCTTCACACTTTCGGGCAGCGCCGAAAATTCGTTTTGGAATTTCCAGTGCGCGGATATCCACGCCCCCTGACAATGTGCGGCCGCTTCCTTTTTGATTGCTGTTGAATGCCCGTCCCAGCCGCGTCAGTGAATCAAGAAGAATGACGACATCTTTCCCGATTTCAACCTTGCGCTTTGCGTATTCAAGAACCAGCTGCGCCAGGCGTACATGCCGCCCCTTGTCGCTGTCATTGGAACTTGCAAACACCTCGCCCTTGATTGAACGCTTCAAGTCCGTCACCTCTTCCGGGCGTTCGTCAATGAGAAGCACCAGCAGTTCAATATCCGGATGGTTGGCGCTGATAGCATGCGCGATCTGGCCCATGAGAATGGTTTTTCCCGCCTTGGGCGGTGAGACGATCAGCGCACGCTGTCCTTTTCCGACCGGACAGAACAGGTCGATGATGCGCATCGGATTTCCGTTCTTCGGCCCCTCGAGACGGATCAGCTCATGCGGCGAAACTGCCGCGTGACGGGAAAACTCTTTTATCGTTTTCCATTCTGCCGGAGGAAGGCCGGCCACGGTTGAAATGGAATCTGCCACGGGCGGACCTTTCGGCGCCGCTGTGGCGGACCCTTCGAGGAATACTCCCTCACGAAGCTTGTGCTGCTCGATCAGCGCAGCCGGAATGATAACATCTTCCTTGCTCTCGATAACGGTTGTGGAGAGTTGTCTGATAAACCCGTGTTGCTTGGGATCGAGTTCAAGAATACCTGAAAATTGCATGTGTTATACTTTATGGAATGAAATAAGTGAGTAACAATTGCTGTGTTTAATAGGACACTTCGTACTTACTCGGCCAAGCATCTCATATGCGCGGCACGGGATGCTTTTGCAGATTTCTTTCCGGAGCATTGTATCACGCGATGGCAAGGACGATTTTTCCGAATTGTTCCTGAAGGTCCATCCGCCGATGCGCTTCTGCCGCCCGTTCCAGCGGGTAGACGGAATCGATCACCGGTCGAAGACCGTCTTTTCCGAACAGCGCGATCATGTTCTCGAAATCCTCCGGCGATCCCATCGTTGAACCGAGCACCGTCAGTTGTTTCCAAAATATTCTGCGCACCTGCAATTCATGCACCGGTCCCAGCGTTGCGCCGTAGATCGCAATTCTCCCGCCAGGTGAGAGAAGATCCAATGCCGCATCGAAGGATGTGCCGCCGGCACCGTCGATCACCACATCCACGCACCCGGCTTTCGCGGTCAGTAGTTTTACCCAGTTCTCGTCTTTGTAAGTCGCCCCGCCATCCGCACCGAGAGTCAATGCACGTTCAATTTTTTCCTCACTCCCCGATGTGACAAAAACACGCGCCCCCCTCTGTTTTGCCATCAATAATGCAAACGTCGCCACGCCGCCGCCGATGCCTGTAATGACAACCGTGTCGCCTTCCTTCACCTGCGCACGCGTTACCACGGCGCGATAAGCGGTCACTCCTGCCAGCGGAATCGCCGCTGCTTCGTCAAACGAAAGCCATTTCGGCTTCGGTATGATATTCCTTGCGGGCACCGTGACATACTCGGCATACGTTCCGTTGTCCGGCAGCCCCAGTATCCGGAATTGATCTCCCTGGCACCGTGCGGACGCGCCCCACTCCAACGCCGGATTGATCACAATCTCGTGTCCGATAAGCGAGGCATCCACGCCGGATCCGGCAGCAGAAATGACTCCGGCACCGTCCGAACCGGGTATAATCGGAAGAACGATGCCCGCGTATTTTCCCATGCGTATCCAGGCATCGCGATGATTGAGTGCCGCCGCCTTTAAGCGTACAACGACTTCGCCCACGCCGGGTACGGGCTCCGGCATTTCTTCAAGAGCAAGAGTTTCCGGTCCGCCGGTGGACCGGAGGACGATTGCCTTCATTGGTGATTAATCCATTTGTGAAAAATCACATCACAGAACTGCCGCGCAGAGTTGGCTGGATTGTCGCAACACATTGTTGAGAGATCAACTGCTCAGAAACATTTTTGCCACAGAGAACACAGAGAACTTTATTTTTTGCGTTTTACCTTTTTCCTTTAGAAGACGCTGATCTTCACATACTTTGACGGATTCTCGCGGATGTCCTTGAATAGCAAATTCATATTGATCGCCGCACTGTCGATGTGGTCGTACATGCGAGGATCTTTGATCAACCGGCCAAGCGTACCTTCGCCGCGTTCAATCCGCCCGATCACGGCGTCCAGGGAGGCTGTGGTTGTTTTTAGATTTTCAGATGCTTCGCGCAGACGGTAGGTCACCGTGCGGATTGTTGTCATGCTCGTATCCAGATTCGCTTTCTGCGACAACGCAATAGAATCCAGACTGATGGCAAAGCGGGCAAGATTTGACGAAAAGACCGCGAAGTTTCCGATTGCATAATCGAGCTTCTGGCCTTCCACTTGAACGATCTGATTCAATCCCATGGAGGTTTTGCTGAAATCTGCCAGAATAGTCTGAATGTTATTCCGTGTTTTCTCGTCGAAGGTTGTATTGACGCGCTCCAGAATACCGAGCACATTGGAGGAAATCGGCGCCAGCGTTGACGTCAGTTCCGTCAGATCTGCTTCGTAGGCGCCTGTCAGCGTATCGCCATCCTGCATTGTCTGCGGCTGTACTCCGGGCACAATGGCGATCAATTTGCCGCCCATGATGCTGGAGCTTTTGATCAGAGCTTTTGAGTCGCGTGACAGATGCACCTTGTTTTGAATCGACACTTCCACGGCAATTGATGTGCCGGCAAGACGCATGGACTCAACGCGTCCGATGGTCAATCCCGCGACGGTGATTGCACTTCCTTCCGCCAGACCATTGACGTTGTCGTAGAAAATCGTCAGCGAATATTCTTTCTTCTGCAGGTTGATGCCCCGCAGGTAAATGATGCCGCTGACAAACAGCAGCGCCGCAAAAAAAATGATGATTCCTAGACGCGCTTCATTACTCAGTTTCATGCGTGCCCCGACTCTGACGGTGAAATCGAACTGTTGATGTATTTTCGCACTTCTTCGTTATCGCTGTTTTGAATTTCTTCCCTGGTTCCGGTCATCAGGGTTTCGCCTTTTTCAAGAACGGCAAACCGGTCGCCGACGACAAATGCACTGTGAATGTCATGCGTCACCACGATGGACGTCACGCCGAGTGATGAACGGAGCTCGTTGATCAGCAAATTGATGCCGTCGGCTGTGGCAACATCCAATCCCGTGGTCGGCTCATCATAGAGCATATAGCGTGGCGTCAGGGCGATGGAGCGCGCAAGCCCGACGCGCTTCTTCATCCCGCCGCTCAGCGATGACGGCATGACGTGCTGAACATTGTCCAGACCGACGATGTGGAGGGCATAGTCGATGCGGTCGCGGATTTCTCCATGGGCAAAATCCGCGTGGCGGCGGAGCGACAGGGCAATGTTTTCGCCAACGGTCATCGAGTCGAACAGCGCCGCCCCCTGAAAAAGAAATCCGAACTTGAACCGCAGCGCGCGAAGCTCCGGATAGGTCATCTCCACCACATTCTTGCCGTCCACCAGAATCCGCCCGGCATCGGGCTTGATCAGCCCGATGACCATTTTCAGCAACACACTTTTCCCGCCGCCGCTCTTGCCGAGAACGACGAGCGTTTCTTTTTCGCGCACATCAAACGAGATGCCGCGGTGCACTTGCTTGCCGCTGAATTGCTTCCAGATATTTTCGATAAGGATCATAGCAATATAGATGCAAGAACAAAATCCATCACCACCACCGCAAGGCATGTCAGGACAACGGTGCCCATGGTTGCTTTGCCGACACCTTCTGAACCGCCTTCGACAAAATATCCCTGATAGCAAGCGATCGATGTAATGGTAAATCCGAAAAAAGTCGCTTTGATGATGCCAAACACCCCATCCCACACTTCAAACGAACTCTTCATGCCGGAAATGAATGCGGCGGCTGAAATGTGCGAGATGGTCACCGCTCCGAACAATCCGCCGAGCACCGCCATCACATCACCGAACACCACAAGAATTGGAAACATGATAATACCCGCGAGAATCCGCGGCGTGATAAGAAATGAAATGGAATCGAAGGCAAGCGCTTCAAGCGCGTCCACCTGTTCCGACACACGCATCGAACCCAATTCGGCCGTGATGGTAGCCCCGACCTTGCCGGCAAGCACCAGCGCCGTGAGAAGGGGCGTCAATTCCAGCAGCACGGATTTGATGACCAGGCTGCCCACCACTGTGCGGGGTATCCACGCATAGAGTTGATAGGCGGATTGTACCGATGTCACCATGCCGACGAACGTGGCAACGAACACCACAATCAGCATGGAGTTATTGCCGATCAGCACCATTTGCTGCGCGATGTTGCCGGAATATTCGCGGGCATTCGAAAGATTTTTCACCATCCACCACATGAGGGAACAATACTTCCCCAAATGCGTGAAAAATGCTTCGCCGCGCCGGCCAATGGTGGAGAAGAACGGAAAAGCGTATCCTGTGGATTGTGTTGTCATTGCCTGTTCTGTTATGGATATCCTGCGGCGATCATGCCGCCACGTATGTGCTGCGGCGGCATGCCTGGCATACGCTTACGCCGCTGCCGCTGCCGACGGTTTTCGCATACGTATGAAAATTACCGCCATGATCACCAGCACGATCGCTGCGATCACGATCATCAACCACTGATTGGATGGCTTGATCGATGCGCGCCATTGTTCCATCTTTGCATGCATCCCGCTGATTTGAGTTTCGGAGACCAGTCCTTTTTCTTTCAACATCGGCAGCCAGACATTTCCGAAATCTTTGTTCCAGAGAGAATCAGCGAACTGCTCATACGTTTTTTGCCGGTCGCCTTCGGTCCGCTTGAAGACATTCTTGATTTCGTCGTCAAGGAACATGTTGATACCGTTGACGAATTCCGTACCATCGGAGAAGCGCTGCACGGGAAGTGAATGCGCAAGGAAGAGCTCGTTCAACGCTTTCCACATCGCTTTGTCCACGGTAGATTTCCATGCGGCCAGCATCGTATCGATGGCAGCGAGATCCTTCTTCCGATCGCTCTTGTCCGCATAGATTGCTGCCAGCTTCGGGCCAAGGCCTTTCCACTGGTTGGCGAATTTCTGCTGCTCCGCCCCCAGCGCCACCATGTCCCGGCCATTCAATGTGGTCACGGCAAGAAACTGCATGTTGTGGTCGATGGAACTCCGGACGCGGGAAAGAAGATTGTTGCGCTCCAGGTGCACGCCCAAGCGCGTCTTGGACGCATCTTTGATTCCGTCAACGTTCTTGTCTTTATCATACTGCAGGAAAATGCTGTCCACCATTGCAAAAATCATCCGGTCGCGTTCGACGATACCTTCCTTCAATTTTGCGATGACATCGTTGAGTTGCGCGATTGCTTTGACGTCCTGAGAATGGGCAGCGCGCAGGGTCTGTGCTTCTTTGAGCAGTGTCTGCGCTTCGTTCAGCAACGATGCATTTTTATTCTCGAGTGAATCCAGCCGAACGGACAATTCCCGCACCTGCGTCTCCAAGACGGCGATTTTTGCAACCTGATCCTGAATAATTCCAAGCTTGGTCTGATTCAGAAGGAGGTTCCCTCGCACGTTATCCAACTGCGTCTGCATGTTTTGATCGACGAATGCCTTGTCCAACAGCGCTCTCTGCGGCGCAAATTCTTTTTCAAGCTCTGTGATTCCCGCCTGAATATCCGCGCAGTCCTGCACCGTCTGCGCTGTTTTGATTTTTTCCGTCAATGTTTTGACCTTTTTTTCAAAGCTTTGCTTGATTTCAAAATCCGAATCCTGTGCCGTGGCCATCACGAACCAGAGAAGGGATGTCAGGACGATCCATGCTACTCGTTTCATTTTTTCTCTCCTTCCTGTATGCCGTTCTTCGTAAGTATGAGCGGCTTGTCCTTGCCGTTGACCAGTTGAATGAAGGATGTTCGTTGATTGAGTGCCGGGGACACAAGACCGGTTTGTGAGACCGGGATTGCCAGTTTCAATTTCAAGGCGCCTTCGGCACCGGCAAACACGTACACGTTTTTGAATTTCGGCGCAACAACATAATAATATCCTTCTGCATCACGAATGATTCGGAAGGAAATCCCCCCCACTTTGCTTGAATCAGCAGTTTCGGCGAACATCAGCGGCTTGACGTTGAACGCCAACCCCGTCCGATCGTCGCGCAGAAATCCGTGCACATCGGTTTCCGGTCTGATTTCAATCGGCCATGCATAGTCGACCGGCGTCAGCGTCAGGGTGGAACATCCGGCCAGCAGCATGCCGGAGGTCAACAACAGGAGCGCAGTGAGTTGCTTCATTGTACCTCCTTCTGAGAATATGAACAGTATTCGCAATTGCTCTGCGGACAGTTAGAAAATAGATTTGCCACAGAGGGCACAGAGCAAAAGATGAGAACACAGAGTAGATTCTTTGTCATTTTTCTTCACGGACGCTCAACCTCTTCCAAAGCAATGGTTGTGAAGATCTCTCAAGAGGCTGCCGCGCGGTATCCTCGCTAATTTTTCTTTTCCGGATAGAGCACCACTTTTACAAAGTTCTTCATGTCAAAATAACGCTGGGCAGTTTTCTGGATATCGGCAGCCGTAATGCCGTCGATCCACGCCATGCGCTGGGGGAAAAGGCCAACGTCTTCACCGTTCTGATAATAATTCTGAAGCATGCTCAGCCAGGTTTCGTTCATCTTCAATCCCACCTCGAGAGAGCGGCGTTGCATTTCTCTCGTCTTTGTCACATACAATTCCGACATCGGAGCAATTTTTACGCTGTCCAACTGTTGAAGCACGGTCTGCACCAGCTCGTCCACGCGCTCGGGAGCGCAGCCGAAGCTGATCGAAATACGCGCCTGAGAGACGGGATAGTGCACGGGAGACGCACTTGCGCTGATGCCGTACGTCCCGCTTTTCTCCTCCAGCACCACTTCGCGCAACTTGATCTGCAGCACCTCCATCAGTGTGTTGAGGTCGAACCGGTTGCGGGTAGTGTATTCCAATGGAGCGGTGATCATCATCCGGACGGATGCTTTCGGCTCGATTCCTTTAAAGACGCTCTTTTCAATTTTTCCTTCGGGCGCACGAACACCAACGTCCCGCCACGTTTCCATACGGCGCATCGTTGGAAGATTGGCGATATATTTTTCGACACATGTTTTCAGCGTATCCATCGAAAAAGCGCCCACAAACACAAAGGTAAAGTCACCCAGATCCGCAAATCGTTCGCGATAGAAAGAGAACGCTTTGTTCATATCCACTTCGTCGAACAATTGCGGCGTTACGGGACGCGCACGGTGATGATACTGCGACATGGTCACCTGGATTGTATCGCTGAGCGCGGCCTCCGGGCTCGCGCTTCTGTTCTGCAGATATGCCTTGATACGTGTCATGGTCGATGCAAAAGCAACAGAATCCTTCCGGGGCACTGTTACATACGCCCGCACCAGTTGGCAGAGCATGTCGAGGTCTTTTGGCGAACAACTTCCGTTGAATCCTTCATAGAGGTCGCCGATATACGGCGATACATTGACCACGCGGCCGGCAAGAAATTTTCCCAGCGCCACCATATCAAGATCACCGACCCCGCTCACGCCGACAAGCTGTGTGGCGGTGGAGGCCGACATATAATCATTTTCCGGAATAAGCGTCGTTCCTCCCGGACTGAACGCTCCGAAGAGCACCTGATCATTTTTAAAATCGGTCGCCTTCGCCAGCACCTTCGCCCCGTTGGACAATGTCCATTCAACAGTACCGACAGATCCAATCTTCTTCTCGGACACAATTTTTCCCGGCGACGGCAGCGATGTCAGCAGCGTTTGAGCAACGGCTGCATCCTCGTACGCGGATGTCTTTGCCGCCAGTACATCGGACAGCATTGTTTCGACATCGCTCTTCGATGGAAGCTGAACACCCTCTTTCTGCGGTCCGGCGACAGTGATGACGCGGTTGTTTTTCGTGATGCGTTCTTTGGTCAGTGCATTCACTTCCGCAAGTGTAGCGCCATCCACATACTTCTTGGCAAGCTCGTACTCATATTCGATACCCGGAATGGATTCATGCTTCAGGACGTGTCTGGTATATTCTTCAACATATGATCGCGATTCATGCTTGGTTCGTTCATTGAACGACGATTCGTAGCTCCGCAGCAGCGTCTTCTTCTGGCGCTCCAGTTCCGTCGCAGTGAATCCATGCTCCGCGACGCGTTCCGCTTCGGTCAGCAGCGCGGTCAGTCCTTCGCGAAATCCGTTCTCACGGACGCTGGCACCCAGCACGTACGCCCGCTTGTCGCCCACAAATCCCTGGTCGCCCGCGTACGCATAAATGTAAGGAGGATTTGGTTTGGTAATTTTCTCTTCAAATCGATCGTTCAATATTCCGTCGTACAGCCGGCTGAGCAAACCATGCCGGTAATCACCCACCGTCCGTTCGGCAACGTCCTTTCGCTTAAAGAAGACAGAAATGGAAGCGGTCGGATATTCTTTGTCGGTTTCCACCGAGATCAGAACGTTATCGTGATCGGACAGTGTAAACTCCGTACGCGGCCGCGGTTTCTTGGGATTTTTCAGACCGGCAAAATGATGTTTGATGAGCGCTTCGATCATCGGCACATCAAAATCGCCGACAGCGATCACCGCCATCAGATCCGGCCGGTACCAGTCCTTATAGAATTTTTTCAGCGCCGGGTGCGAAGCCGTGTCGATCACTTCCTTCTTTCCGATCGGCAGGCGGTTGGCATATTGCGAGTGGTAGAACAGGATGGGATATTGTTTATTTGCAACGCGTTCATACGCACCGCGTCCAAGACGCCATTCTTCACCGACAACACCGCGTTCCTTGTCGATCTCGACGTCATCAAAACTTATCGCAGATGCCCAGTCTTCTAGAACCTGAAAGCCGCGTTTGAGTGTCGACAGCGTATCAGTTGGCACCTGCAGCATATAGACCGTTTCGTCAAAGCTCGTATATGCGTTCAACTCCGGGCCGAACCGTACGCCGGTCGATTCCAGAAAATTCACCAGATCCTGTTTTGGAAAATTCTTCGTTCCATTGAATGCCATGTGCTCGACAAAATGTGCCAAGCCCTGCTGGTTCTCATCTTCCAGAACCGATCCAGCTTTCACCACCAGACGCAATTCCGCGCGGTGTTCGGGCTTTTGATTCTGCCTGATAAAATAGTGAAGGCCGTTGGAAAATGCCCCCCGTATGACCTTGACATCAACGGGAAGGGTATCAGACAACCGGATATTTTCCGGCTGTGCACCGGCCAGAGCCGCGCAGAGTGTGAGAGAAATTATATGCAAGCTGAAATGGCGGAGTCGCTCCATATGTTCCTCGTGAAAAGGGTGGGCATGTAATGTACCAAAGAGCAATGCAACATTCAATCAAACACAATATTACCGCTTTTTCTTAATGGGCTTTGCTTTCTTCTTCTCCGCCTTTTTTGCTATGGGGGGTTCAGTTTTCTTCTTCGCTACCGGTTTTTTCTCTGTTTTTTTCGCCGTTGGTTTTTCAGCCGGAACGTTTTTGGCTTCTGCTTTTTTCGCTTCCGGAGCTTTTGCCGCCGGTGCGGCCGGCGGTTCAGAGATCACGTTCTTCAGAGTTTTTTTTTTACCCGATATGATGTCGTCCTGGTCTGTCGTGCCATTTGGCTTCGGCTTTTCGGCTTGCTCCAAGGCTTTGTCCTCTTCATCCTCCGACGTCACAACAGCGATTGCCGCCACCCTGTCTCCGGAATCGAGCCGGATCAGTCGAACGCCGGATGTATTTCTGCCGGATACCCGTACTTCGTTTGCGTGCTGCCGAATCACCATCCCGCCGGTCGTCACCACGACGATGTCGTCCGAATCCTGCACTTGCTTGATCGCCATCATTTTGCCGGTCTTTTCTGTCGCGCGCAGTGTTGCAATGCCTTTGCCGCCTCGGTGGCTGACGCGATATTCGCCCAGGTCCGAGCGTTTGCCGAAGCCATGTTCTGTGGCAACGAGAATGGTTGTGCGAAGCTGCTTCAGTGTCACCGCACCGATAACTTTGTCTCCCTTTTCGAGTCTGATGGCGCGAACGCCTGATGCGCCTCGTCCCATACTGCGCACCTCGCTCTCGGGAAAGCGGATTGCGATACCCTCATGAGTTCCGATCACAATCTCATGCGTTCCGTCGGTCAACTTGACATCGCATAAGAGATCGTGCTTGTCGAGCGAAATCGCTCCGATGCCGCTGCGCCGCGGATTGCTGAATTCCGACAGCGTCGTTTTCTTCATCTGTCCCTGCTCGGTGACCATAAAGACGAAGTGCTGATCGTCGAATTCCTTCACACTCAGAAACGCGGTGATATTCTCTCCGGGATCCTTCGCGATTAAATTGACGATCGCCTTGCCTTTGGACGTGCGGCCGCCTTCGGGAACCTCGAAGACCTTCAGCCAGTAGCACTTTCCTTTGTCTGTAAAGAAAAGAATATAATTANCCACGAACATGTGTTCGACAAAATCATCCTCTCGCGAAGCGGCTCCGGTGACGCCCTTGCCTCCCCGCGACTGTCTGCGGTATCCGCTCACCGGGAAGCGCTTGATATAGCCGCTGTGACTGATCGTAATCACGACCTCTTCCTGCGCGATCATGTCTTCGATGCGGAATTCCTCGAAATCATAAATGATTTCCGTGCGCCGCTCGTCGCCGTACTTCTCTTTCACTGCCAGCAGCTCTTCCTTGATGATTTCGCGCTGCAATTGTTTGCTGGCAAGGATCGATTTCAACCTGGTGATCAGTTTAATAAGCTCGCGGTACTCTTCTTCGATCTTGCGCCGTTCCAATCCGGTGAGGCGCTGCAGCCGCATGTCGAGGATGGCCTTCGCCTGGATTTCGGAGAGTTTGAATTTCTTCATCAATCCGATTTTGGCGGTTTCGGTATCTCGCGACGCTTTGATCAGCTTGATGATGGCATCGATATTGTCCAGCGCAATGATGTATCCTTCCAGAATGTGCGCACGCGCCTCGGCGGCATCCAGATCGAACTGTGTGCGGCGAACAATGACTTCGTTGCGATGTTCGACATAATGCGCGATGATGTCGCGCAGTGTCAGCACCTTCGGACGGCCCTCGACGAGCGCAAGAAGAATCACGCCGAATGTGGTCTGCATTTGTGTATGCTTGTATAAATTGTTCAGCACCACGCTCGCATTCGCATCACGCTTGAGATCGATCACAATGCGCAAACCGTCGCGGTCGGATTCATCCCGGATGTCAGCAATGTCTTCGATCTTTTTGTCGCGCATCAGATCTGCAATTTTTTCAATCAGCGACGACTTGTTGACCTGATACGGAATCTCGGAAACGATGATGCTCTGCCGATCGTTCTTGGTTGTTTCGATAGTTGCCTTCGCGCGAAGAATGATGCGCCCGCGTCCGGTGGTATAGGCATCTTTCACTCCATCAAAACCGTAGATGATGCCGCCCGTTGGAAAATCCGGTGCTTTGACGTGCTTCATCAGCTTCGTGTTGTCGATATCCGGATCCTTAATCATCGCAATACAGCCATCCACGACTTCGGCCAGATTGTGCGGCGGAATATTGGTGGCCATGCCGACCGCAATGCCGGACGATCCGTTCACCAGCAGATTGGGGATCTGCGCCGGCATCACGGTCGGTTCTTTCAGGGTGTCGTCAAAGTTCGGCGTAAAGTTGACGGTATTCTTGTCGAGATCGCGGAGCATTTCTTCTGCAATGCGGGACATGCGCACTTCCGTATAACGCATGGCTGCAGCCGAGTCCCCGTCGATCGATCCGAAGTTTCCCTGCCCATCGACCAGCATGTAGCGCATGGAGAAATCCTGCGCCATACGGACGATTGTATCATACACGGCCGAATCGCCGTGCGGATGGTACTTGCCAAGCACTTCTCCGACCACGCGTGCGCTCTTTTTATACGCTTTGCTCGCCGTGTTGCCGAGTTCCTGCATGCCGAACAGCACGCGGCGGTGAACGGGCTTCAGTCCGTCCCGCACATCGGGCAGTGCCCGGGCAACAATGACGGACATCGAATAGTCGATGTACGATCCGCGCATTTCATCTTCAATATCGACAGGTACAATTTTCTCGTTCGGTGTTGCCATAGCGATCTTTCTGCCTAACTAATGTTTATTTTGCCACAGAGGACACAGCGTTTGTTGCTTTGAGTTCTCGAGGGCTATGTTTTTTTTGTTAGTTTTTCGATGATAAATTCTATTTTTCCGCGCAGACCGAGACCGTAGCCGAATTTTCCCGCTGTGCCCCGCCCGTCATGCCGGATGTAGGCTGCGACGGGAACATCTGCGAAACCGAAGCCGCGACGATGTGCTGCTGCAAAATTTACTAATGTCGGCATGCCGCGGTGTTCAAATGGCGGCAACTGCATATATATCGAGCGCCTGATCATCATGGACGGCGTTTGGACGATGACCGTTCCTTCGTCTGCATGAAAACCGCGTGCGTTCACGACATCCTTCTTTCCCGCAGCATACAGAGTCGTATCGCCGGCAAATTTTTGTTCCATTGCTTCCAGCAAACCGCCGCGCTCCGTTTCCGTGTCGCTGTCAAAAAAGAAAACCAGGTCTGTTTCAAGATCGCATAGCGCGCGATGCATTGCCGGGCCATGGTAAATATTTTGCGGGAGGTACCGCGCCATCGTCTGCCCGTCCGTCTCTTGAACAAGTGCCTCCACGCTGCGTCGCGATGCAGCATCCGATCCGTTGTCAACAATCAGCAGCGGAACCGACGGATTGAACTTCCGGAACGACGTCACCGCCGTCTTCAGCAAATCCGGCGTCTGAAAATGAACAACAACCCCTGTCACCGTCATTGTATTCGTATGCTTCGCGCTATCTGTTGGAATTCTTAGGGACGCCTCGGCTGTGATTGGCGAGCAGCGACGAGCCACGCTCCGCGGTCGCGACGAATCGTTTTCAACAATCCGTTACACGTCGAGATTTCTAACATATTTGGCATTCTTCTCGATGAATTCCCGGCGCGGCTCGACTTCATCTCCCATTAAAATAGAGAACGTACGATCCGCATCGGCAGCATTCTCAATACCAACCTGCAGAATGGTGCGAGTATCGGGATTCATGGTCGTGCCCCATAGTTGCTCCGGGTTCATTTCGCCAAGACCTTTGAAGCGCGAAATCACAATGCCGCCTTTTATCTGCGCGGCACCGTCTTCTCCCTCTGCCACCAGGACTTCTTCTTCCTCTTCCTTGCCGCTCTTCTTTTCGCCCTTCAACCGCTTCAGAAGTTCGTCGCGCTCATCTTCGTCGAACGCATACAATTCCTGTTTCCCTTTTTTCAACTTGAAAAGCGGCGGCTGTGCAATATACACATGGCCGAGCTCGATCAGCTCGCGCATGTAGCGGTAGAACAGTGTCAGCAGAAGGGTACGGATGTGCGAACCATCGACGTCGGCATCGCACATGAGAATAATTTTGTTGTAGCGGATTTTTTCGGAATTGAAATCCTCGCCGACACCCGCTCCGATCGCGGTAAATATATTTCGGATTTCTTCGTTTTCCAGAATCTTGTGCAGGCGCGCCTTTTCCACGTTCAGGATTTTTCCTTTGAGGGGAAGGATTGCCTGGAAGCGCCGGTCGCGGCCCTGCTTTGCACTGCCGCCGGCGGAATCACCTTCCACCAGGTACAGTTCGCAATGCTCCGGGTCGTTGATCGAGCAGTCCGCCAGCTTGCCCGGCAGTCCTCCGCCGTCCAAAGCGTTTTTGCGGCGGGTCAGGTCGCGGGCCTTGCGTGCGGCTTCGCGTGCTTCCGCTGCACGCAGGCTTTTCTCAATGATGCGCTTCGCATCGCCCGGATTCTGATCCAGCCAGTTGGAAAGCTCCTGTCCGACAACGGACTCCACAATGCTCTTCACTTCGCTGTTGCCGAGTTTTGTTTTTGTCTGTCCCTCAAACTGCGGCTCCGGTACTTTGATGCTGAGAACGGCTGTCAAGCCTTCCCGGAAATCGTCGCCGGTCAGGGTGATCTTTCCTTCTTTCACAATGCCGTTTTTGTACGCGTAGTTGTTTAGGCTGCGCGTCAATGCCGTGCGGAATCCGACGAGATGCGTTCCGCCCTCGTGTGTATTAATGTTGTTGACGTACGAAAAAACATTTTCAGAAAACTGATCATTGTATTGAAACGCCATTTCCACTTCCACCATGCGTCCGTTCTCATCCTTATCCGTTCCGCGTGCGTACACGGGCTTCTTGATCAATGAGGGACGTGTGGAATCGATGTACTTGACGAACTCGACCAGGCCGCCTTCAAAATGGAAGCGTTCCGTCTGCTCCTGCTTGGCGCGGAGATCGGTGATTTCCAGCGATACTTCCCTGTTCAGGAATGCAAGTTCACGAAGGCGCTCGGCGATCGTTTCAAACTTGAAGATCCGATTCTTGAAAATCGTTCCGTCGGGAAGAAATGTGACCTGCGTTCCGGTCTCGTCTTTTTCCGCTTTGCCGATCACCTTCACCGGCGCAACGGGGTCGCCTTTTTTGTATTTCTGAAAGAACACTTTACCGTCGAGGCGGACTTCCACCTCAAGCCATTCGCTCAGCGCATTGACCACGGAGACACCGACGCCGTGCAAACCGCCGGAAACCTTGTAGGAGTTCTTGTCGAATTTACCGCCGGCATGCAGAACGGTCATAACCACTTCCAGCGCCGAGCGGCCTTCGTCTTTATGAATATCTGTCGGAATACCGCGGCCGTCATCGATGACCGTGACGCTGCCGTCTTTATTGATCTTCACCTGAATGTTTTTGCAATAGCCTGCAAGCGCTTCGTCGATGGAGTTATCCACCACTTCATACACCAGATGATGAAGTCCGCGCGTGCTGACGTCGCCGATATACATGGCAGGGCGCCGCCGCACCGCTTCCAGCCCTTTGAGAACGGTAATATCGTCTGCCGTGTAGTCGCCGTTGTTCTTCTTTGGTTTTGTTTCTGCCACGTTGTTCCTCGTTAAAGTAATTCAAAAATTCACAACTATTTAGCCACAGAAAACACGTCTAATAAGTCTCGGACATCTTCCTGATTCATAGCAACAACAGATTTAAAAGACCATCTTCCGGGAGAAATCCAACCGTTTGGCATGAAGATGTCCGACACTTATCGCAGACTCTATCGAAACCGTATATCCTGAATCACATCCGAATTCATCGTCTGATGAATCTTCTCCAGAATTTCCTTCTTGCGGAATGTCAGCTCCGTACGCCAGGGTGCCGCTGAGACGCGCACTGTTGCCACACCGCGTTCCACGCTTTCCACACGCGAGACCTGTGCAATCCGCTCGCCGACGATGCCGGGCCAGATTTCTACGATCTCATATTCCTTCAGCTTTCCGGCGATCCCGAGCCGGCGAATTAACGCTTCGATCGCCGTACCCAGCGTCACCGTTTCATGTTTTGTCATCATGATGATCGAAGGGCACCGTTGTGGATAGAAAATGTCTTTGCGCTGCTCGCCGCCGCTTTGCCGAACACATGTGCAGCGGTCGTTGTGATAAACGTCTGCCCCAGCGTGGCGGTCAATGCGAGAAGCTTCTGTGCGCGAAGCTCGTCGAGCTCGCTGAATACGTCGTCCAGTAGAAAAATCGGCACTTCGTGTACACGTTCTTTGAGAAAAAAGAATTCTGCTACTTTCAAGGCAATCAAAAATGTTTTGTGCTGCCCCTGTGATGCATGCTGCCGGAGCGGCAACCCGTTCAGCGAAAACTGAATCTCGTCGCGCTGCGGCCCTACCAGTGTCGTCCCCACGCGCAGTTCATCCCGCATTTTTGCCGCGACGGCACTCCGGAATTGCTGTGCAATCGCTTCGGGCGTCTCGCCGTCACCGATCTGCGGCTGATAGACCAGCACCGGCTGTTCCGAGCCCGCGCCCAATGCCACATACGCCTGTTCCACATACGGCGCGAAAGCAGAGAAAAATTCCCGCCGCTTGTGCACCAGCCGGGTTCCGCGAATGATGAGCGATTCATTCCACGGCTCAAGCATCTCTTCCGCCTGCGGTGCGGCGACCAACTTGCGCGCCGCATCCGAAAGGATGGCGTTGCGCTGCCGCAGCACACGCCTGTATTCCACCATCTCCTCAACATAGGAGGCGCTGGATTGTGAAATAACCAGATCCAGAAAACGCCGCCGCTCGACCGGTGTGCCGAACGTGATGGAGCTGTTCTCCGGTGAAAGGACTACAATCGGAAAGCGGCCGATGACCGATGCATACGTCTCCGGCGGCTTTCCGTCGATGTCGTAGAGTTTGCCGGCAGAGGCAAGATCATACGAAGTACGGACGGCAAAACGGCTGCCGATGTCCGATTGGAATGTGCCGCTGACTTCGAAACCGGACGTCCCCTGCTGTACCGCCACGCTATCCGATTTCGCAAAGAAGCTCTTCGTCAGACACAGGAAGGAAATCGCCTCCAACACATTTGTTTTTCCCTGTCCGTTCTCCCCCAGCAAGGTGTTCGCCGATGGACCGAATTCAAGCGCGGTAGCGTGATGATTGCGGAAGCGGCGAAGTTCTACTGACACAATGTTCATGAAGCGCTGCCGATTCCGTCAAGGGTTCAAACGCACAGGCATCACCAGCATTAGCACGTTTTCATTCTCGCGCTGTGTGCGCGGCACGACAACGCCGGCGCGGGTGGACGAGCTGAACTTGAAGATCACTTCGTCGCTTTCCATATGCGTCAGAATATCGACGATATATCCAAAATTAAATCCCATTTCCATTTCGTCGCCATTGTATTCGCAGGCGATCGTTTCCTTCGCTTCGCTGCCGAAGTCGACATCTTCAGCGGTGATCGTCAGCTCGCTCGTCGTGAGCGACATACGTATCTGGTGTGTGGTCACGCTGGAAAACAATGCAACGCGGCGCACCGACGCCAGCATCTGATCTTTGCTGACCATCAGCTCTTTCGTGTTGTCCGATGGAATGACGCTTTGATAATTCGGATATGGTTCTTCGATCAGACGGGAGACCAGTGTGGTCAGCCCGCTTTGGAACAGGATGTGTCCGGCGCCCACCTCCATCTTCGCCGCCCCGTCTTCCGCCAGTTTGGAAAGAATATTCAATGCCTTCGCGGGAATAATGATGTCTTTTGCCGACATCGGAGACTTGATCCCTTTGGTAATCATCTTCACCAGGCGGTGGCCGTCTGTCGCCACGGAGCAAAGCTCCGATTCTTTGAACTGAAACAGAACACCCATCATCGCCGGACGAAGCTCGTCTGCGCTGACGGAGAAGATCGTCTTGCTGATGATCCGCCGCAGTGTTTCCGCGGTAATTTCAATTTCGCCTTCACCTTTAAAGTCCGGCTTCTTCGGAAACTCGTCGACGGATTCGCCCTGCAGGACGTACTCGCCGTTTTCCGTCGCCATTTTTATTTTTCTGCTCTCGATGTCGATCGTGAACATCATCTGCTGATTGGTCAGGGATTTCACTGCATCGAAGATTCTTTTTCCGGGAATCAGCACGGCGCCGTCCGTCAGTCCCGTCACGACCACACCGCATGTCATGGAAATATCCATATCTGTGGCGGTGATGCTCAGCATGTTTCCCTTCACCTCGAACAATAGATTCTCCAATGCCGGATGTGTTGAACGGGTAGGTAGAACGCTGGCCGCCCGACTGAGGGCTTTCTGCAATTCATTGCTGTGCGCTGAAAACTTCATCGTGGAGTCACTTTGAATGTTGAGAAAATGGAACTACTATGATACCGTAACGCCCGTTGCCGATGACGTCACGGAGGCTGACGCGCAGCCTCCTTCAATTGATCCCCGGATTGTGATCGGAGAGATCGCCACGGTCGGAAATGTCAGACTTTCGAAAAAATCTGTTCGTGGCAATTTTTTGTATCTTCTGCGGCAAACTTGCTTTTTCGAGTAGTCACGAAAATTTATATAATATAGCCATTTTCCAACGGAATTTCAAGAAAAAGCACACGTTGACTTTCTGGGGAATGGTGTGTACGTTCATTTCAATGATTTTCTTCGTTTGATTGAGGCTCCTCGAATTCCCCGGTCAGCGAAGGAACCTCTGTTGGCCTGCGACGCAAAAAACCCTTGAAATCACCGGAAAAGAAAAGAAATCCACGTGAAAAATACTGATTTCAGACGTGCTGATGCTCTCGACGCTCTTCGCGGACTTGCCATCCTCGCGATGCTCCTTTCTGGGCAGATTCCATTTCATACCAACACGCTTCCGGACTGGATGTATCACGCACAGGTGCCGCCACCGACTCACCAATTCATCCCGACGCTTCCGGGCATTACCTGGGTTGATTTGGTGTTTCCATTCTTTCTTTTTGCGATGGGGGCATCTTTCCCTCTCGCACTCTCCCGGAAAATCGAAAAAGGCATTCCTCTTTGGAAAATCTCTCTTTCTATTATAGAGCGTGGCAGCCTGCTCGGCTTCTTTGCACTCTACGTACAGGCGATTCGACCCTACACAATCTCGGCTGCACCGACCGTCGTTGTCTGGCTGGATGCTCTGCTTGGATTTTTTCTTCTCTTCCCGATGCTGGCGCGACTCCCTGATTCTTGGCCGATGTGGCTGCGCTACGGAGCAAAAACGCTCGGATGGATCGGCGGAATTCTTTTTCTCGCATTGCTCCGCTATCCCGACGGCAGCGGATTCCTTCTCACACGCAGCGACATTATTATTGTTGTGTTGACGAATATGGCGGTCTTCGGTTCCTTCGCATGGCTGCTCACACGGACCAATATCCCGCTCCGCCTTGGCATTCTCGGCGTTCTGATGGCAATTCGTCTTTCGAACATGCCCCAGCCGGTTGAAGGCTGGGTGCATCAAGCGTGGATCTGGTCGCCAATTCCATGGATGTACACATTATACTATCTTCAATACCTCTTTATTGTGATTCCCGGAACAATTGCCGGTGATCTTATCCTGCGGTGGATCAACAATCCTGCGAAAGAAGAAACGCAGCGCTGGAGTACGTCGCGTCTGGCCGGCGTGGTTGCCTTGATGACGCTGTTCGTGATAATGGTATTGATAGGCTTGAAAATCCGACTGTTGGTAGAAACCACGCTTTTCGCATTTGCACTCTGTGCGCTCGGATGGAAGCTTCTGCAGAAGCCGACGAATGCAACGGAACAATTGTATAAGGAGCTTTTCCTCTGGGCCATCTTCTGGCTGGTGCTGGGCCTGTTCTTTGAACCGTATGAGGGCGGCATTAAAAAAGACCGCGCCACCATGAGTTACTATTTTGTCACCTCCGGCCTTGCAATTTGTACATTTATTGCGTTTTCGATTATCGCCGACGTCTTCAAAAAGAAACGATGGCTGCAGCTGTTTATCGACAATGGAAAAAATCCGATGATCGCCTACGCCGGCATTAATAATTTCATCACTCCGGTGTTCGCATTGCTTTCCATTGACTCTCTGCTCACGGCCGCGGCAATCACGCCGTGGCTTGGATTTGTCAAAGGACTCATCATCACATTGTCGCTTGCATTCTGTGTTCAGTTCTGTACAAAGAACAGAATTTTCTGGCGAACGTAAGGCGCTGCTGGCGAAAGGACACTTCATCGTGGTGACGACTGTCGTCTCCACGGTTCTTACTCCTGTGTCGTCATCTGAAGCGAGCGCGAGTCGAGAAGTCACCTCTGTTGAAACAATTATTTTCTGAGAAAGAATCTTTCGTGAAAAACATTTCACTGCTTCTTGTTGCCATGGCGATCTTCATCGGCGCCTTTCTCTCAGTGCACATCCAGACGTTCTCCGGTGAAGAGGGTGAAGAGGCGAAAGAAGAATCGGGCCGCATCGAAGGACATGCTGATGAAGCATTTGAGTGGTGGTACACTCAGCGCGCGCTGCCCGGAACACAAATCCCTCCCGATGGCCGTTCGTCCGCGATTCTTTATGCGCGGACGGTGATGGCACAACAACGGGCTCTGCAGAAAACAAACGCCGGTACCATTCCACCATGGGAATCGATCGGCCCCGACAATATCGGGGGACGCGTGCTGTCGCTTGCCCTGTCACCCGACAGCAGCAATGTTGTCTATGCCGGCTCCGCGAGCGGCGGACTCTGGAAATCAGTCACCGGCGGACGCGGCGCGGCAGCATGGAAATATGTGCAGACCGGATTTCCGCTTCTTGCGGTCAGCACGATTGCCATCAACCCGCTGAACGGCTCAGAGATTTATGCGGGCACGGGCGAAATTAGCGGCTATAGTCTCGGACAAGTTGGTACACCCGGTGCACGTACGACGTACGGGCTGGGTGTGATCAAATCCACGGATTACGGCAACACCTGGTTTGCCACAGGTCTGAACTGGCAATTCTCACAGAACAGCTCTGTCCAGAAGATCGCACTGAATCCCAGAAATCCATCGGTAATCTATGCCGCAACGTCTGAGGGAACATATAAGAGCCTCAATCGGGGAACAACGTGGTTCCTCGCCGACACCGTCAAGATGGCGATGGATGTCGCCGTGAATCCGGTCGATACGGGCGAAGTATTCATTGCTTGCGGGCAGCGTAATACATGGACCAATCCGGGACTCTATAAATCAATTGATGGCGGAGTCACGTGGACAAAGCTTGTGAACGGATTGCCTGCTTCAAATTTCGGCCGCACGGCGCTGGCAATTTCCACAAGCAATCCGGCAATCGTCTATGCCAGTGTCGCCAATGCATCCACCCATGCATTGGATGCACTCTATAAAACAACCGATCATGGCTCCTCATGGATAAAGGCCTCACTCACCAATTATCTTGGCGGCCAGGGCTGGTACGACAATTGTCTTGCAGTGAGTCCGGTGAATGAAAACATGGTGCTCGGCGCCGGACTTGACATCTACAAATCTGTCAACGGCGCCGCCACGATGACTCAGAAGTCCTACTGGTATCAGGGTGCCATGGGTGTTGTTCCCGCCGGCGGCCCCGAAGGTCCTTCCACGTATGCTCATGCTGATCATCACGCGATTCTTTTCGACCCGAAAGATCCGAATCGTATTTTCTTCGGAACAGATGGCGGCGTGTTTGAATCCACCGACGGCGGCGAATCGTTTGCCGGCCGCAACGGCGGATTGATCACCACCCAATTTTACAACGGCTTCGCAAATGCTGCGACAGATTCTCTCGTCGCGGTGGGCGGACTGCAGGACAATGGTACGGTGAAGTATCAGGGCGCTTCTTCCTGGAACAAAGTATACGGCGGTGACGGCGGATGGTGTGCGATCGATCCGTTGAACAGAAACATCCTGTACGAAGAATATGTCTACCTCGCCATTGCAAAATCGACCAACGGAGGATCGAGCTGGAAGGATATATTTACCAGCAACGCGGATTCATCCAATTTCATTGCACCATTTGTCGTTGCACCGTCAAACGGATCAGTACTCTATGCGGGAGCCAAGAAGATCTTCAAATCCACCGACGGTGGAACAAGTTGGACTGCAACCAACGGGGGCACAGTGCTGAATGGAGTCAATATCTCGTGCATCGGTGTCAGCAATTCCAATGCGGATACGCTTATTGCGGCAACCGGACAGCGGACGAATCCTATTTTTCAAATCTTCCGCTCAACCAACGGGGGAACGACGTGGACAAAAACCTCCTCGGCGATTCCAAATCGTTATCCGACAGACATCGAGTTTGATCCCTCTTCTTCTTCCGTCGCCTACTGTTCGTTTTCTGGATACGGTACATCGCACATCTTTGCTTCAACCGATGCAGGATTGACATGGAGTGATATTTCGTCCAATCTTCCGGATATTCCGGTGCAGTCCGTTACACTCGATCCTGCTGCTCCGTCACAGATTTATCTCGGAACAGATATCGGCGTCTATCGTTCGACCAACGGCGGAGTTTTTTGGGAAGAATTCAATGATGGAATGCCTCCGGCGATGGTGCTGGATCTTCGCTTCTCTCTGAAAGATCACCGGCTGCGCGCGGCAACATTCGGCAACGGCGTATATCAACGGAAGATCCCGCTGCCTGTCTCCAGCGGTGCGAGGACGGTTAACACGCTGGCTCCTTCCGCATTCGCTCTCAGACCGAACTATCCCAATCCTTTTAACCCGTCGACGACGATCGGTTTTTCCATTCCACATGAAACACGAGTGAGTCTTGCTGTATTCGATATCGGCGGGCGCCTGGTCGGATCGTTGGTTGACGGGCTGCTTTCAGCCGGCACGTACTCCGTTCGTTGGAACGCGGACACTTTCTCCGCCGGCGTGTATTTGATCCGCATGACAGCCGATTCGTACACCTCTGTTCACAAGGCGCTGCTGCTCAAATAGCGCAAAGGACGGCCGCGGAGAACATCCCTCGACTCGCTTCACTTGTCCCGAAACGGGATCCTTTGGACTCGGGGCGGCTCAGAGAAAAAGAAGATGACACACGGGATATCGTTGACTTGATGCTTTTACCTTTTTCCTTTTACTTTTTTTACTCTGTGGCAAAAAATTCTTATACTGCTATTGTATTTTATTTATAGAAAGGATTTTCGATGTCACCGCTCGTTACGCTCATTATGGGTTCCAAATCCGATTGGGAAGTATTAAAACACTGCACCGCCACATTGGATATGCTTAACATTCCGAACGAAGCGCGCGTGCTTTCCGCTCATCGCACACCCGACGCATTGTTTGCCTATGTCGCCGATGCAGAGAAACGCGGAGTGGAAGTGTTTATCGCTGCTGCCGGCGGAGCCGCTCATCTTGCCGGTGTGGTAGCCGCGAAAACGGTTCTTCCCGTGTTGGGAATTCCGATGGAGTCGCAATCGCTGAAGGGATTAGATTCGTTGCTCTCAATGGTGCAGATGCCCGCCGGAATTCCGGTTGCGACACTTGCGATCGGGAAGCCGGGAGCCATTAATGCAGCCCTCTTTGCCGCGGCTATTTTGTCAGTCAAGCATCCTGAATATCGCAGCGCGATCGTTGCATATCGCGAGAAACAGGCAAGGGCAATTCTTGAGAATCCGGATCCAAGAGCATAGGTCGATTCAACACAAAATCGATCTCATACAAGTTGTAAACCGTTTCCTCCATACCCATCTTTCTATATGTTGCTTGAGCGCGTACATTGGCGCGCTCTACATACAAACGAATTCCGCATACATCGCTGCTTTGATGCGCTTTTTCTTCTATGTGCCGGTACAACGCGGAAAATATTCCCTGCTTCCGAAATTCCTGTTCGACATATACGCTTTGAATCCACCAGAACACACCATTGCGCCAGTCTGACCACTCGTATGTAATCATCAATTGTCCGACAATCCGTCCCTCTGATTCCGCGACAATATAGAAGCCTTTCGCCGGATCGCGTAAAACCGCCTCCACCCCTGACCGCAGACGCGCAGGATCGAGTGTGATGTGTTCTGTTTCCAGCGCTATTGCGGCATTGAAACGGACGATCGTTTCGGTGTCCGCAACTATTGCGGGTCTTATATTAATCGGGCTCATTATTCTTCTTTCTTGTCAATGTGCATACCATGGACACCTCGGCGCTGCTCATTGTCCGAAGCATTCTTTTTCCTTTTTTACTTTTTCTCTCTGTGTCCTTCCGCATGATGCCCGCGGCATCATGCGAGATCCTCTGGACTGTGATCTCTGTGGCAAATTCTGCTATGTCGTGTTTCACGCAATCCGGACACCTCGGCGCTGCTCGGTGTCCGGATTGTCACGGCAAATTGATCGACCCGAGTATCGTTGCGCGCGAAGCTCCTGTTACGCGCGGAAGATTTGCTGCATTTCCACAGATTGTCTCGTTGGCAAGGATGGCAAAGCAAACGGCTTCCTTTGCATCCGATGAAAGTCCAAGGTCGTCGCTGACCATCACCGCTGCCGGGGAAAAATAGCGGCCAAGCGCTTCCATGATGATGCGGTTGCGCGATCCGCCGCCGCTCACAATCAATTCATCAACGACGCACTGCGGACGCAGATACCGCGCATATTGCTGATAAATGGTCAACGGTGTCATCTCCGTGATCGTCGCAACTATATCTTCCGGACGAGCACCGTGCATCATCGCGAGCAATTCATCGACCAGCACCGCCCCGAATAATTCTCTTCCGGTGGACTTTGGCGGCGCCTTTCGGAAATACGGAAGCTGCACCACGCGCCGGATCGGTTCGACAATGATGTCGCCTCGCGCAGCGATCGCACCGCCGGCATCGTACGTTTTTCCGAAAAGCCTCTGCGCAACTGCATCGATCATCATGTTTCCGGGTCCGGTGTCAAAAGCAGATACTTTGTTCACGGAGCATTTCTGAGGCAGAAGTGTTACATTGGCGATGCCTCCAATGTTGAGAAGAAGTCTGTTCTTCCTTGGGGATCGAAACATGATTGCGTCAAAGTATGGAACGAGCGGTGCGCCTTCGCCGCCAAGTGCAACGTCGCCGGCTCGGAAATTTCCCACGGTGATCACTCCGGTCAGTTTCGCAATTGCCGACGGATCGCCAAGTTGCAGCGTGGCCCGCACCTGTTTTCCGAACATTTTCTTCGGCGCGGGAAGATGATGTACCGTCTGACCGTGCGAGCCGATCAGATTGATACGGGAAAGCGGCAACCCCGCCTGGGCGGCAACCGCTTGCGCCGCATCGGCGAAGAATTGCGCAGACAGCATGTTCAGCCGGCAGAGTTCGTCCACGCTGCCGCCGCCGGGCTGCGAAAGACCGAGCACATAGTCTCTGTATCCTTTGGGATACGAATACGAAATGAACGATTCCACGCGAAGGCGAGTTGTAACACCATTCCCGGTAACTGTCACCAGCGCGGCATCGATCGAGTCTGCTGATGTTCCGGACATCAAACCTATGACTCTTTTTTTCTTTTTTCGCAACAGCGTTAAGAGGTTCATTGACATCTTCCACAATAATGATGGCGCGGGAGCACGAATGAAAATGAAAGCTGCTGAGCGACAACGATATTCAAAGCTACAAAACCAAAATTGCGGACGCAAGCATCGCTCCCGTCATCTCGCATGATTCATACCTTATCAACCCGGAGCGCACCGCGGCACCGGCACGAGCACATCGGCAAGGGTGCGATTAGCGTGAAGGGATTTGAACTGCTCGTGAACGACACGCGCTTCGAGCATATTCCAAAAATTCTGGAAACGCCCAAGAGTGAAGATCTTCATGAAGACGTGGAGAATATGAGGATACTGCGGTCGTTGGTGAAGTGGTTACATTGAGGAGAACACAATGCCATTCAGTGCAGCGTTTCTTGCATGCGTGAAACGCGAGGGATGTCTTCCGCAGAGGGGCACCTACCGTCCCCTGCCGTACGCAATCCCGACCGGACTCCACGCCGCACACACGCCCGCAATCGATGTCCCGTCCCTGTTCAGTGCAATCCACACACCGGGCGAAAACTTGCCGATCCGGATGACGCCTGGATAGATATTGAGATTCACAGCATAGTCGGTCTTTTTCGTAATCGACAAACTGGTCATCAACGAATTGTCAATGTCGTAAAAGACCCCCAGGTTCCACACCAGATCCAGCGTCTGCTTGTTGGTTACCTTATTCAGCATGATCAGTTTTGATGCCGCCATCCCGACACCGACCGATAGTGCCGATCCATCTTCCCACTTGTACGACAATCCACCAACACCGTTTGTTCCAAAATAGTAGAAAAGATGCCAGCGGTCTGAGAATGGAAATTTCCACTTCACTGAAAAAAATTCTCCGTTGTTGTGTAGGTGTCCGTCGTAGAGCGAGAGTGATGGTTGCAACGACCAATCCGCCAGATTCATTGTCTTACTGAAGAATTCATTTATATTGTCAAAGCTGAAGAGGATTGCGCCCCCGATGTCAAACAGATAGATGTCTGCAATCGGATCGACATTGTCACCCTCATACGTTCCGTTTTCGGTGGCCTCGTTCACCATGTGTTGGACGGCCAACGTGCCGATTGCCCATGCCCGCGGCGACGGATACTTGTAATGTTGAAACCATTCCGACAACGCCGTGTATTCCATTCCGCCGCCGACAAGATGCAGCGTATAATTGGGCCACCATTGTCCATCCTTTTTGCTCAATCCAAGGGGGATTACCTGGTCTTTCATGAAATTCCCCCAACCGTACCGGTGGATCGGGCCAAATGGATCCGCAAGATTCTTCAGCACATGCCTGCCGCCGGCGGCAATCGGCAGGGACCAGATGTCGCGCGACTTGTCCACTTGGATCATATCAAAGCCACCGTTGAGAATCAAAAAAATCGGATTAAACATGGCTTCACTGCCGAAGTCCCGCCCTTTGTAGAAGTACGGCTCAGACTCCTGCGCGTACAACGGATTTCCCGCGATCAGCATTGTGATTGCAGCAATCGTCAACAGCAAGAGAAAAACTCCTTGCCTATAGCACGATTCTCTCTTACCTTTTCCTGTGTTCGAATTTAAAGAAATCTGACTCTGCATTGTCCGCATTATAATAGACAAATGAAAATTCTTATCGTTCAAATCGGCCGGATCGGGGACATGGTGCTGACCACGCCGATGTTCCGTGCCATCACAGAACATCTTCCCGCCGCTGAGATTCATGTACTCACATCACCGCGCGGACTTTCGGTCATCGACAACAATCCGCGCATTGCAAAACGACATCTCCATCAAAAAAAATTGTTGGTGCTGCCCCGCCTCATTTCCCGTCTGCGTGCAGAGCAATTTGACGTCTGGATCGACCCGAAGGATCATCCATCCGGTGAAGGGTCGTTTCTCGCATCAATGTCGGGTGCATCCTTGAAAATTGGCTTCAACAAACCGGGACAGCGCGTATTTGCAATACAGATTCCGTCCGCTGAAGAGAACTTCGAACGTCACGCCGTACAGCGCAATCTTCTCGCACTTGCCGCACTCCTTCCCGGAAAGGCTGAATTACTTGTTCCACGGCCGGAGCTTTTTGTTGATCCGGAATGCACGGTAACCCTTCCCTTACATACGATTCTTATCAACATCTCCGCCGGCAATCCATCACGTCACTGGCCGTCGGAACATTGGAGCACCGTTATCAACGCTTGTGCACAGCGCGCAATTCCGACGGCGCTGATGTTTGATCCGTCAGACCGGGAAACCGCAAAAGAAATTGCCGCACGCGGCGGCAATTCCATCTTGCTCGATACGCCTACCATTCACCACGCTATTGCCGCGGTCAGCGGTGCGGCGTGCGTCCTTTCCTCTGATACATCTATTGTTCACATTGCCGCGGCGTTCAACAAACCGATCGTTGCATTGTATCCACGTGTGGATTGGAATCTGAAAAAATTCCGCCCCCTGAGCGATACCTCGATTGTCGTCATGCCGGAGGAAGCACAGTCCTTTCGAGATATTCCCGCCGCAAGAGTGATAGAGTCCCTGCTGAACATCCAGTAGAAGGTGTCTGACACTTTCCTGCGCTACACCGCACCAATCATCACATTGATCGCAGTCGTGTTGACGATATCGTCCACACTGCAGCCGCGGGAGAGATCGAAGAACGGACGGCGTAGTCCCTGCACCACCGGTCCCACCGCCTCCGCACCGCCCAACCGCTGTGCCAATTTGTAGCCTATGTTTCCGGCATTCAGATCCGGGAAGATCAGCACATTCGCCTTGCCGGCAACGGCGCTTCCGGGGGCTTTGGATGCACCGATTTTCGGAATAATCGCGGCATCCAGCTGCAGTTCGCCATCCAGCAACAGCAATGGATTTTTCTTGTGGGCGATTTCCGTTGCCTTCACCACTTTTTCAACCAGCGGATGTGCAGCGCTTCCTTTGGTGGAGAACGAAAGCATAGCGACACACGGTTCTTCACCGGTCAGCTTCTTGTGATTCTGAGCGGTAGTAATTGCGATGTCGGCAAGTTGTTCTGCCGTCGGATCCGGCACCACGGCACAATCGGAGAACGAATAGAGCTTCTCCGGAAATACCATCACAAAAAAGCTCGAGACAACGCTGATACCTTCCGGCATTCCGATACATTGAATTCCGGCGCGCATCACATCGCCCGTTGTGGACAACGAACCTGCAACACTTCCATCCGCCAGCCCTTCGCGAACCATCATGGCGCCGAAGAACGGCGAGCGCCTCATAGTCTCCTCCGCCAGCGCACGCT
>JAPLFO010000139.1:0-106570 GCA_026390635.1 Ignavibacteriales bacterium | reverse complement strand
ATGTTGTAATAGAGTTCCGTGAACGACGCCAATTTGTCCGACTTCACCGGATCAACAATTGTAATGCCGGCCAGGGAGATTTTCTCTTCTGCAGCTTTTGTTATTATCGCAACCTCGTCTCCGATCAGGATCGGATTCGCTATCGCCTCATCGACAATAACGCGGGCAGCACGGATTGTTCGCGGATCCAGTGCATCGGGAAGAACTACGGTTTTTTTAAGCTTTTTCGCCTCTTGACGAACGTCGGAGATAAATGTCTTTGGGTTCATGCCTATTCCTGTCGGTGAGAAATGTGGTCAGAAGGCCAAAAAAGACTCCTTCTGTGAATCCTGGTTCAGACTGCGACAAAATATAACCCATTTTTTCCTTTTTTCCAACATATCGTGTCTGCCGATTTGTCAACAATTTTGGCGATACAACCCTCAAAATAAGCCAATTTCATTAAATATTATTAATAATTCCCGTTTCGTTGACTTTCTGTCAGTGGGTGGATATATTTGTGCCGTGAACAAGCAAGTCTATATAGAGACGTACGGCTGCCAGATGAATCTGGCGGACTCCGAAGTCGTGCTGAGCATCATGCACGACAATCAGTACAGCATTACGGGATCGCCGGAAACGGCCGACGTGATATTGGTGAATACATGCTCAGTGCGCGACAACGCCGAACAGCGTGTCCGTCAGCGTCTGCATACATTGAAAAAATACAAGCGCGAGAATCCCGGTGTCCTGATCGGGGTACTCGGTTGCATGGCGGAACGACTACGGACTGAGCTGATTGAAAAGGGTAATGTGGTCGATCTGGTGGTCGGTCCTGATGAATACCGCAAACTGCCATCGCTCGTGGAGAATGCCTTTAACGGTCAGAAGGGAATCGCCGTACAGCTTTCCCGCGTGGAAAACTACGACGACATTGAACCGCTGCGCACCGAGGGAATCAGCGCATGGTTGTCGGTAATGAGGGGATGTGACAAGTTTTGCTCTTTCTGCGTCGTGCCGTTCACGCGCGGCCGCGAACGCAGCCGGAGCCTGAGGAGCATTGTTGCGGAAGTCGAACGATTGAGCGCCCGGAATTTTAAAGAAGTGACGCTGCTCGGACAAAATGTCAATTCGTATGTTGACGGCGCGCACGATTTCGCCGATGTGTTAACCGCCGTCAGCGGTGTTCATCGCTCCATGCGTGTGCGCTTTATGACGTCGCATCCGCAGGATATGTCCGGCCGGCTTATTCGCGCCATCGCGGACAACCCAAATGTGTGCAGCTACATTCATTTGCCTGTGCAATCCGGTTCAGACCGGATTCTTCAAGCCATGAACCGCAGCTATACCTCCATTGAATATCTGGATCTCGTTCAGCGAATCCGCGAAGCAATTCCGGATGTCAGCCTCTCGACCGATATCATTGCCGGTTTCCCGGGCGAAACGGACGACGACCACCGGCGAACGCTCTCGTTGATGCAGGAAGCGACATACGACGGTGCTTTTATGTTCAAGTATTCGCCGCGGGAGCATACGAAAGCGTGGGACATGGCAGATGATGTTCCGGAAGGACTGAAAATCGAACGTCTGAATGAAATTATTGAATTGCAACAATCCATTTCCCTGCAGCGCAATCAGCTGCTGGTTAACCAAACGGTGGACGTCTTGATCGAGCGCGACAGCGCAAAATCGAATCAGGAGTGGATGGGACGGACGGACACGAACAAGACGGTGGTGTTTCCCAAAACGGGGGAGGCTGTTGGCAATTGCGTGCGCGTCACCATTAATCGCTGCAACGCTGCAACCTTGTTCGGCACCAGGGCGATGGACGAATACCGCATGGCGGTGAATCAATAGCGGGTATGATCGCCGGCTTTTCGGCGGAAGACTTTTTATGCACAACAGAGCAGAGCTCCTATGAAACAGACCTTTGTCACTATCGCCCTTGCTGCACTTTTTGTGCTGAGCTCTGCACGCATTCTCGCGCAAATGCCGGAAGAGGAAGTACGCAAGAGGCTCGATTTCATCTACAGCGGACAAGCTGATCGCGTTCGCACGGAACTGCCGGAATTGCTTCAGAAGCATAAGAACGATGCCGGCGCCAGGTATCTGGAAGCCCTGCTAACCTCTGATGGATCCCAGGCGGTGCGCAAGTATCAGGCAATCGTCGACCAATCACCCAAGAGCATCTGGGCTGATGATGCGCTTTATAAAGTATATCAATATTACTATTCCATCGGACTCTACAAAACCGCCGACGTGAAGATGGACGAACTGAAGAAGAACTACCCAAATTCCATTTACGTTGTCGGCGCCATCGATACACCGGTGAAAGAATCAGAACAACCTGCTCCGGCTCCCGCAACGACACCCGCCGCAGTGTTGCCGGCGCAAAAAGCTGTAGAGAAAACAGAGCAGAAAAAGGAAGCGCCGGAATCACAACCCGCGCCTGCCCAGAATACGAAATATGCTGTGCAGACGGGGGCGTTCTCTACGCAGCAATCCGCTCAGAAACAAATCGATTTTCTCGCCGGTATCGATTTGAAAGGAGTGCTGTCGACAAAGCAATCCGGCGACAAGAAGTTATTTGTGGTCACCATTGAAGGATTTGTCTCGGAGAAAGAAGCGCGCACCGCAATTGCCGACCTCCAGACCAAACACAACATCGCATCCATCATTATCATCCGCTGACGTGAAAAGCACAGACACCAATAGCTCCCGCGAGCAGTTTCAACAAAAGCACGGCATCGTCGGTTCGTCGATTGAGATCGAAGAGATCGTCAACGTCATCCAGCAGGTTGCGCCGACGGATATTACCGTTCTGATCACCGGCGAGAGCGGTACCGGCAAGGAAGTCGCGGCCCTGGCTATTCACGCCGCCAGCAAGCGCTCGAAAAAACCGATGGTGACAGTCAACTGCGGCGCAATTCCAGAGGGAATTATTGAGAGCGAATTGTTCGGCCATGAAAAAGGGTCCTTCACGGGTGCCAGCGATACGCGGAAGGGGTATTTTGAACTGGCAGACGGCGGAACAATTTTTCTGGATGAAATCGGAGAGTTGCCCCCAAGCACGCAGGTGAAGTTTCTCAGGATTTTGGAAAATGGCGAATTCATGCGCGTTGGCTCTCCTCTCGCCCGCAAAGTGGACGTGCGCGTCATCGCCGCCACCAATAAAGACCTTGAGAGCGAGGTGCGTGCAAAACGGTTCCGCGCAGACCTCTTTTACCGGCTGCGTTCCGTCAATATGCGCATTCCACCGCTGCGTGAGCGGCGCGAGGATATTCCTGCGCTCTTCGAAAAATTTGCCCGCGATTACGCGGCAGCCAACAATATCGTTTTCGGCGGCATTACTGACGAAGCAATGGATGTTTTTCTGAATTACTACTGGCCCGGCAATGTGCGCGAGCTTCGCAACGTGGCCGAAAGCATGCTTGTCATCGGAAACGGCCGGAAATTGACGGCGGAAGATGTACAGAAGTATTTGAAAGGATTTCAGGTGCACAACGAAGAGCGCAATCTGCCGGTGTTCGTTCCCAAGAACCCGGATATTCCGGAGCGAGAACTGATTTACCGGGCGCTCGTCGACTTGAAGAATGAAATTACCGAACTCCGTTCGCTGGTGCTGGACTCGATCAACGGCAACGGCGAGCGGCACGGCTCACCGGTCATGCGCTCCGCCGCCGGCCACGGTCATCTGTCGCTGGAAGACATGGAACGAACGATGATCATCGAGTCGCTGGAAAAATATGCCGGCAACCGACGCTCGGCGGCACAGGCATTGAAGATCAGCGAACGTACGTTATATCGAAAAATAAAGGAATATGGACTCCAGTGAACATCCACCGCTGCATTCTTGTGATGTTGTGCGGCATGGCGTGCGCCGCAGGGATGGCGGGCTGCGCCTATTCATTCTCCGGTTCCTCGGTGCCGTCGCATTTAAAAACGGTGGCGATTCCACTTTTTGAGGATCAAAGCGGATTCGGCGAAGCCGGATTGCGGGAGCGATTGACGCAGAAGCTGACCGAGCTGTTCGTCAACGACAACAGCCTGGCCATCGGCGACCGGACGACGGCGGATGCAATTGTCGAGGGAAGCATTCTTGCGATCACCGATGCGCCGTCCGTGATTTCTCCGGGAGAGCAGGTGAGCAAACGGCGCGTGACGATGACGGTTCATGTTTCTTTCCAGGATATGAAGCTGCGCAAAAAGGTGTGGGAGCGGGATTTTTCAAATTGGGGAGAGTACAGCATGGGAGCGGAAACCCGTACCGTTGCTGTCGATCAGGCAATAACAAAAATCACCGAAGATGTTCTCCTTGAAACGGTTTCCGGCTGGTAACGACAAAGACTTTTCCTTCACAACAACACGAGGTTGACAGACAACAACAATGAACGAATTTATTCTCCTTACCTACTTTTTCGCACTTCTTGTTCTCGGCATTTTTGGATCGCACGGGTTCGTCATGGTCTATCACTATTTCAAGCATAGGGACAATAAGGATCCGGAAAATCTTCCCATGCCGGAATTCCCGAAAGTGACAATCCAACTGCCAATCTACAACGAAATGTATGTGGTCCGCCGCCTCATCGAAGCATCCTGTGCCATCGAGTATCCCGCAGACAAGCTGGAGATCCAGGTACTGGACGACTCAACGGATGAAACCGTTGAACTTGTGGCGCGCATCGTTCGCGAGATGCAGGCAAGGGGACACAACATCCTGCACATCCGCCGCTCGAACCGCCAGGGTTTCAAAGCCGGAGCGCTGAAGGAAGGACTAAAGACCGCCACAGGAGATTACATTGCAATTTTCGACGCAGACTTTGTGCCGCGCCAAAAGTTTCTGATGAAAACATTGGTGCATTTCTTTACCGATCCGAAAATCGGCATGGTGCAGACACGGTGGGAGCATTTGAACGGAGAGTATTCGCTCCTGACGCGCACACAAGCGATGGCGCTGGACGGTCACTTTGTGATGGAGCAAACCTACCGCAACAAGGCGGGATTCTTCATCAACTTCAACGGCACGGGCGGTGTGTGGCGCAAATCCTGCATTGAAGACGCGGGCAATTGGCAATCCGATACGCTGACCGAAGATCTCGATCTCAGCTATCGTGCCCAGCTTCGCGGCTGGAAGTTCAAGTTCCTCCGTGACGTTACCTCTCCGGCGGAATTGCCGGCGGAAATTAACGCACTGAAATCGCAGCAGTTCCGCTGGACCAAAGGCGCCATCGAAACAGCGCGCAAGATGCTCCCGGCAGTGTGGAAATCGGATCTCTCCCTGCGCATGAAGGTTCACTCCACCTTCCATCTGACAAGCAATTTTGCATTTCCGTTCACGCTCGTCGCCGCCGTGCTGAATGTGCCGCTGCTCTTTATCAAACATGCAGGCGGTTATGAACCGTATTTTGAAGTTCTCTCGGTGTTCATCTTCGCCTTTCTCGGCTCATTCCTCTTTTACACTTTTTCGCAGGTGGATGTCCACGCGGACTGGCGTCGGCGCATCTTCCTCTTCCCATTGTTCATGGCGGGAAGTATGGGATTTGCGGTGAACAACAGCAAAGCGGTGTTCGAGGGATTGTTCAAGAAGAAGAGCGAGTTCGTTCGCACTCCCAAATACAGCATCAATGAGAAAAAAGATTCCTGGAAAGACAAGAAGTACGTTCCAGTGAAACTCAACTGGACTGTCTTTGTCGAAATTGCGCTGGCGTTGTATTGCTCGGTTGGTGTGGTCTCCGCAATCTACTATCTGGAAATCGCGGCTGTTCCGTTCCAACTTCTATTTTGCATGGGCTTCTCTTTTGTCTCCTTCCTGTCCGTGCAGCAGGCTTTCCAGGCCCGCAAACATAAAGTCGAACAATTGTCACTTGGCGCAGAACCCGCGACCGCCTGAGGTTAAAGTCCTACTATGCGAAGGGCGCAGAATTTTTCTGCGCTTTTTTTTTGCGTCTGGCCTTCCAAGTCATTTTTGTCTGCCGGCATCATTTGTTTTCATAATGGACCAAATTTTTTTATCTTTGGAGGATTCTGAGCGGGGAGTTCTTGATCATTTCGTTCTATTGGAATTCCCGCAAAGGATCTGTCCAAAGTCAATCATGGCAAGCAGTCCCGTCGGAATGGGTCACCCCTCCTCGACTTGTCCGCACAAGAAGCGGACTTCGTTTAGGATGGCATCCCAACCAGGCATCATATTCCATGTGTTCTATGGTTTGTTTATGACTCGCGCGTATGTCATTTCCTTTGTTCTTCTTGCACTACTCGCAACGACGGTTGTTCGCGCGCAGGAGCGATACTTCTATTCCGGCAAGACGTTCGGATCCGAAGCGATGTATAACCCGTTGTCCGTAATTATCAACGGTGGCTTTGACGTGCTGCAGGCATCAACACACTCTCGTTCTGTATCGGTCATCCCGTTTCACACCGGTTTTGATAATGTGTGGAGGAATATCACCGATCCTTTTCCCCAGATCAGCAGGTTTGGTTGGAACAGGTTCGTTAATCAGGAGGTATTTCCGACAAGCCTGAAAATCGATCAGGCACAGTACTTTCCGAACTACACGCTGCATCTGATCGGCGGCGGTATGGAATACCGGGCAACGCGTGAATGGTTTGACTATAATGGCGCGTCTGTTCCAACATTGTGGGCACTGACAACAATGGTTGTCTATCACCTTTTAAACGAGACGATAGAGAATGACGCTGTCGTCGGCCCGAATGTCGATCCTATAGCTGATATGTTAATTTTTGATCCGGCTGGAATTCTTCTTTTTATGGATGACGATGTCGCGGAGTTTTTCAGTACAAAGCTCCATCTGACCGATTGGTCCGGACAAGCTGCGTATGGCCCGCAGTACCAAACAATCGAAAATCATGGCCAGAGCTTTGTGATGAAATATGTGCTGCCGTTCGCCCCTTCGACCAGTATTTTCTATCATTTCGGCGACAGCGGCATGCTCGGACTTTCGTTCGCGCGTCAGGACGGAACGGCAATCTCCGTCAGCGGCGGTGTTGCGACCAAGGAAATCCGGGCAGTAGACATGCACAACGGAGCGCGCACGGTCTCCGTTTCGCTGGGATGGATGGCTGGAATTTTCTATGATCGGGATAACTCACTGCTTGCGTCTCTCGTCCTTTCAAACAGAGCCAATGAAGCGCTGAAGCTGAATATCTATCCCGGCATCATTCGTTTCGGATCATTCTCGCCCGGATTATTTTGCGGTCTTGGCGGTGCGGGCCAGTTTACCGCCGGCATGGCATTCCGGTTTTCGCCCGTGGGACTGGCGTTTCGAAGCACCGAATAGCAGCTCATTGAATTTAAGACATTGCTCGGTGGCAGCCATCACATCGCATTTTTCCTTATTTTGTTGAACTGATCTGAAAGGGTTTCCATGTTCTCACTCAAGAACAAAGTTGTTTTTGTCACCGGGGCGTCAAGCGGCATCGGCGCGGCATGTGCCAGACAGTTTGCTGCGCTTGGCGCAAAACTTCTTCTCTGCGCCCGCCGTGCGGACCGCCTGCATGCGCTGGCAGCCGAATTGAAAGAAAATCACGGCACAGAATCCTTTGTCTTTGCACTGGATGTCCGCCGCTGCAACGACGTCACCGCCGCCATTGATGCTCTTCCGGAAGCCTGGAAGGCTATTTCCATCCTGCTGAACAACGCCGGCCTCGCCCGTGGTCTCGATAATCTGCACGAAGGCGATGCCGAAGACTGGGACGAAATGATTGATACCAATGTGAAAGGCCTGCTCTATGTCAGTCGGGCAGTTATTCCGTTAATGGTTCGTCGCGGTGAGGGGCATGTGATCAATCTCGGTTCGATTGCCGGACACCTTGTGTATCCCAAAGGGAATGTGTACTGCGCAACCAAGTTCGCTGTCGGTGCGTTGACACAGGCGCTGCGTTTGGATCTGAACGGCAGCGGTATTCGTGTATCGTCTGTCGATCCCGGCATGGTGGAAACTGAGTTCAGCCTCGTGCGCTTCCACGGCGATGAGGATCGCGCCGCGAAAACCTATCAGGGACTGGAGCCGCTCACGGCCGATGACATTGCCGAGACCGTCGTCTACTGTGCCACCAGACCGCTGCATGTCAACATTCAGGAAGTGATCATCATGCCGACCGCACAGGCATCACCGTATGTTCTTCATCGAAAATAGGCCAACCCGACATTGCGAACTTCCGGCAGGAGGATTGTATGAAATACCTTTTCACGCTGCTTTTTCTGTTCACTGTCTCTGCCATTGCGCAGGAGGTTTCCGAACCGGAGCAATTGATGCAGGCAGACCGTGCCTTTGACCTGGCGGTCTCTCAGCACGGTGTTGATGCATGGATTTCCTTTTTTGCGCCAAATGGTTCAATGATCGGTGATACGTCGCAGCCCATTGTTGGACGCGAGGCAATACGTAAAGTCATGGCACCGATCTTTGCGCTTCCATCATTCTCGCTCCGCTGGAAACCGGTTCATGCGGAAATGATGATACCCGGGCGCGTGGGATACACGATTGGAAAATCTGAACGTCGTAGAAAGAACAGCGATGGAGCAATGACATTGCAGTATGGCACCTATGCCACGGTATGGATGAAGCAGCCGGATAGCACATGGAAGGCGGTGTTCGATACCGGCTGTTCCGATGGCCCGGCACGCGTTATTGATTTTTTGCTTTTTCCCTCGGGAATCTTTGCACAACCGGATGCATTTCGGGCAAAAATCGATTCCATTGTTTCAGCCTCTCCCGGAGTGATCGGCGTTGCCATCGAATTGCTCGAATCCGGCGACTCGCTGACCGTCAATCCGCTTCTTCATCTTCCGATGCAGAGCGTTTACAAATTCCCCGTCGCGCTTGCAGTGCTCAATCGCGTGGACCATCACCTTCTGTCGCTTGATCAAATGATCCGCGTCACCAAAACAGATCTTCTTCCTGATACCTGGAGCCCGTTGCGGGAACGATACCCCGCGGGAAACGTTGATCTGCCGCTGCGGGAAATCCTGAGCGCCATGATATCGCAGAGCGACAACAATGGATGTGACATTCTTTTCCGCCTTCTTGGAGGAACTGATAGCGTCCAGGCATACATTCGATCACTCGGCATCACCGGTATCGCAATTGCTGCCACGGAAGAACAAATGCACAAAGATTGGAATGTTCAGTTTGCGAATTGGTGTGAGCCGAAAGCAATGCTGCAGCTTCTGAAGCAGTTCTATCTGGGAAATATTCTCTCCTCTGGAAATACTGCATTTCTTCGGACTGTCATGGAAAGAACCGGCACTGGTCCGGGCCGAATACGGGGACAACTTCCTCCGGGAACGCTTGTGTCGCACAAGACGGGATCGTCCGGTGAAAACGAGGTTGGCATTGCCGCGGCAACCAATGATGTCGGCATTGTGACGCTTCCGGATGGAAGACATTATGTGATCGTTGTCTTCGTGTCCAACTCCACCGCGAACGAAGATGCTCGTGATGCGACTATTTCGTCAATAGCACGAGCGGCATGGGACTTTTTTTTGACTCACTAGTCACTATTTGCCACCGATAAGAAGCGGCAATGTTTGGGCTCTTTCAGGGTATTGGTTGTGCGAATTTTTGTCGCACGCACGATGACCGATGACTATAGCCGTGCACTTGTTGTTCGACTTCAGAAGACCTTCTGATGTTACTCGATTATTCTTTTGTAGAAGCAATTCATTGCTATGAAAAGCATTACAGTCTTTTGCGGCTCCAGTTCGGGACTGGATCCTCTCTACGCTACGCAAGCCCGGTTGCTCGGAACGACACTGGCACGGCGCGGCATTACGCTGGTCTACGGCGGAACAAGGATTGGTTTGATGGGGGCGGTGGCAGATGGAGTTCTTTCAGGGGACGGTAAGTCGATCGGCGTTCTTCCGGTTTTCCTCCGGGACAAGGAAATCGCTCATCCAGGCATTACAGAACTCATTGTTGTCAACACGATGCACGAGCGAAAAACCACCATGAACAATTTGTGCGACGGCGTGATTGCGCTTCCCGGTGGGTTCGGAACGCTGGATGAACTTTTTGAGATGCTGACCTGGGCACAACTCGGACTTCATGCCAAACCAATCGGATTGCTCAATATCGCCGGTTATTACGACGCTCTTTGTATGATGGTGCAGACGATGGTTGATCGCAGCTTTTTAAAGACGGCAAATCAGGACATGCTTCTTGTGGATGATGATAGTGAGCGGCTGCTGGACAGGATGGAACGGTACGTCGCGCCCAAAACCCAGAAGTGGATTTCCAAAGACGTCTTGTAATAAAGATGCCCTCCGCGTTTCCGCGAATCGAATGAATTGACACTTCTGAAAAAGTCTTGTCGGTGGGTCATTCTGAGCGAAGCGAAGAATCCATGCGCTAAAATTAGACCAAAGTGATGGATTCTTCGTCGCGAAGTTTATCCCGCCGTAGGCGGACGACTCAGAATGACGGCGCCAAGAGTTTTTCAGATGTCGCGAATTCTAATTACCACGACGTCGTTCGCGCCCGGCAGGGCGTTCCTCTTTCCAGCGTCCTTCAAAACATACCCACTCCCCTCGCCGCCGTTCCCATCGTTCCGGAATCCAAACAGCACCCGGCCGCGATGCTCGCGCCCAATGTCCCGGCACCCATGCGTACTCATGGCGATGCATATGCCATCGATAGAATCCCGGAATCCATACTGCGTTTCGAAATGGACCATCGACGATAACCTCTCGCACCGGCGGCGGCGGTCCGACGCGAATTCCAACGCCGATATGGATTTGCGCCATTGCTGATGTTGTGCACAACAGCAACAGGCACGCTGCGATTGCAAACACTTTCTTCTTCATACGGCTCTCTTCTTTTTGTCTACTCAGTCGTGCTGCTTCACTGACATTTGACAAGAAGCTGGAAGGGAGGTTTAACGAATGACCGCTGCACTCGTGGAGTGTCAGTATTGATTGAACGAAATTACATCGTTTTTGGATTTGCGCACCTTCGGACGGGCATATCCCTCTGCGGGATATCCCAGTGTGATAAGCAGTCCGATTCTTTTCCGGGATGGAATATGAAGGAGCTTCTTGACGGCGCGTTCATTGAACCAACCGATCATGCAGGTGCCCAATCCTTCGTCCGCGGCAGCGAGACAGATGTGCTCCGCAGCAATGCCGACATCAATCAGATTGAAATCGCGATTCTTCAGCGCAGCGCCGATTTGCGCAACGATCAGCGGCTTCTCGGTAACGATCACAATCAACACGGGCGCGGTGTGAGTGAAGCGGTTAAATGAAAGAAGTGGATCGAATGTATATGCCGCGATTTCATTCTTTAGCTCCGGATTGGTAACGGCGATGAATTTCCACGGCTGGGCGTTGCAGGCAGACGGTGCAAGGCGTGCCGCTTCCAGACAATGCTCGATTTTTTTCGGCTCAACCGTCCGATCCGTGTACGATCGAACGCTGCACCGGGCTGCCGCCAATGATAGAAAGGTATTCATATGTGCACACCCAATCGCACTCGCATCAAAATGCTTACGCTGCTTTCGTTCGGAAGAATCGTTCCGCGTAAAATATCGCAAGACCGACAGCCGAAATTCCGATTCCGGCTATTGACTCGCCAGGTTTGTAGATAATTCCGTACACCAGAATCCAGACATTAATCACCAAAAAGAGTCCCGGTACAAATGGATAGCCGGGAACGCGGAATGGCCGGACGGCATGGGGGTGACGGCGGCGCTCGACAAACAATCCGACGACTGTCAAGAATGTATAGAGATTGAGGGCAAATCCGATCAAAATGATCATCTGTTCAAACGTCGTCGTCACCACGTAGAGCAGCGAGAGGGCGCTCTGCGCCATGATGGCGCGGGATGGAATATCCTTGTTGTTTTTTCGCGCCAGAATGCCGAAGAGTGGAATATCGTCACCCATTGATTGTGACACCCGCGGACCCGCCACAATCATCGAACTGATGGTGGAAATCAGGAGAAAAGAAATGACGCCGCCCATCACTGTTCCCATTCCTGTCCCGAAAATCACGTCGGCATACACATATCCGATTTCAATTTTTCCCGCAAGCTGGTGAATTGGTACCGCGAGGAGCATCACGAAATTGAATAGAACGTACATTATGATCACCGCCCCCGTACCGATGAGCAGTGAGCGGGGAATGTTCCGCTGCGGCTGCTCGATTTCACCGGCAATATAGGCGGCTGCGTTCCATCCTGAATAAGAGTACGTCACAAAAAAGAGAGAGATTGCAAATGCCGGCGTCATCATGTCCTGCAGCGCCGCCGCAGAAATGCTGAAGCTGAGTCCCGACGTGTTGCCGTGGAAAAGTCCTGCCGTGATCAGGAAAAATATCGCCAGCACTTTCGCCGACGTAAAGAACGATTGAAAAGCTGATCCGATCGAACGCTCGCCGAGGTGCACACTTGTCAGGACGGTAATAATTGCCGCGGCGTAGAGCATTTGTGTATTAACGCCGGCGGTCATGGCCGGCAGATGAAATGTCCCGATGAGATAGCCGCCGAACGCCATCGACGCAGCAGCAATCGGCGCGGCGAAGCCGATGGAGAAGGAAATCCAGCCGGACATGAATCCGACAGACGGATGAAAGATGCGGGAAAGAAAATGATATTCTCCGCCGGATCGCGGCATCATGGCGCCGAGTTCGGCATACGATGCCGCGCCGCAGAAAGCGATCACGCCGCCGATAATCCAGAGCATCAGCAGTGCAAAACCCGTTGTTGTCCCGAGAACCTGAAAGCCGAGGCTGGTAAATACGCCGGTACCCACCATGTTGGCGATCACGATGGATGTCGCCATAAACAGTCCGTATTTCTTTCTATCCAAGAATCAATCTCCTGCCGGGTCGAATACGCGTGTTCTTTTTTAAATGATTGAGCTTTGCCAGACGCAGTGTTGTCGTGTGATACTTTTTTGCGATCGAGGCAAGTGTATCCCCTTTTCTGATCTTGTACACTTTGCGGGTACTCGCGTACGACTTTGCAATGTCGTTTGCGTTGATGGTCAGCCGGTCGGACTTGAGCGTATTTTCCGTGAAGTCGATCACTTCCTGCGGATCAAGCGGCACGTCCATAAATCGGAATTCGAAATGAAGGTGCGCACCCTTTGAGTGACCCGTGTTACCGACCAGAGCAATCGGATCCCCTGCGCGTACATCCTGATTCGGCAAACACAGAAATCCGGAAAGGTGTGCATAATATGTTTCAAGTCCGTTCATGTGGCGGACGATAATCAGATTGCCGTACCCGCCGGTATTGTACATCGCGTAGCGCACTTTGCCGTCAAATGCGGCGCGCACCGTGTCTCCGGTTTCCATTGAAACATCGACGCCGTCGTGCCGGTAATCCATGCCTCGCACGACGTGTCCCACGACGGGAATACAGAACTCGCCTTCGTTTTCGATCAGGTTGATTTCGTACCGGTTTGATGTATCGAATGGGATTTTCGTTTTGCCGTACGCGTTGATTTGATTTCCGATCCATGCGGTATCAAAGACGCGGGGCGAACGCAGGCCGTTGGAATCGCCGGCATACTCCCGGATATAGGACCATGTGTGATTCTTAAAAAGAATGATCCGGCCGGTGTGCGCTTCCGCCGTATCAACAATCTCGGACTTGAGCTGCTGGCCGAATACCGCAACCGGATTCATACAATATTCAAAGAGAACGCAAAGCACCGACACAGCCATCCGGCCGCGCCGCCATTGGTACGCACTACAAAGTGTCATTGGGATGGTCGTCAATTAGTGGATTCTTCGGGCAAGCATCATGTTCACTTCGCTATGCACAAGATTATAGCCGATACGGAAAGGAAGGAGATGTTTCTGTTTCCGGGCATCGTATGCGGCTTTCAGGTCTGCCTGGTACTTGTGAGTGAAGAGGTCAATGGTCCGTGAGTAGTTACCAAAGAGCTCGACGGTCCAGCCGCTGCGGTCAAACCGCTTGTAGGGAACACCGGAATCATCCTGCAGAATAAGCTGTGAGTTGTTCAGCACATACTGACGCATGATGGTGAATTCGGGACGATGGAGAAGATACGATGCCGCTTTTAGTAGTGTGCTTTGTGTGCCCATCTGCTCTGCAAAACGCAGTACGCGTGGATGTTTTTGAAGATTCTCGTCCGAGAGATCATAGGAAAAGTAGTAGAGCGTTTTTGTGTCACGCTTCGTGGAATCACAGAAATCGATTTTCACCGATGTTACGGTGCCGAGATTCGAGGCATCGAATGGAAGCACATTCCCCGCCGTATCCAGCTCGATGGGTGTAACCGCGGTGATCTGATAGCCGCACCGTTTGATGTAGAAGAGAAGGAGGTGGACGGTGCCGTTGAGATCGATCTGATTCAGCTCCTTTTCCATGCTTTTGGTGCGGAAAAATCCATCATGAGTGGAGAAGAAAAGGGATTTCTGAATTTGCTGCAGATAGTGTTCGGAATACTCGTTTTCTTCCATTGTCACGTTGTGAAGCGTTCCGAGCGGCTCAAGTGCAATCAGCACATAGTTCTTCACGGTTGGAAAGAAAAGGTTGGCGTAGAGAAAATCGGGACCGGAGAAAGGATAAAACAGCGTCTGTCCGTTCATATCTTTTGAAATCTGGAGCGAATCGGCCCAGGAACGGATAGGGCGAACTTTGTTTTCCCGGACGATATCCCATTCTTTGTCGATCGATGCACTGTACGTCTTCCACCACGGAAGTTCTGCGCGAAGCTTCAAAAATTTTCCGGGCACAATACCACTGACAAAATTCGCGATGTCATTATTCAGCGAATCGATGGTAACCGGCTTCACTTTCGTTGTTTTTCCCGCGTATGGTTTCTTCTTTGGGGGAATGGTTCCGGATTTTTTCTTGGGTGCGCAGGCAAACTGCGTCAGAAGAATGACAACGCAGACAATAGTGCTGATAATTCTCATCGATTCGCTGGCTTCTCTCGGATAATTGGCTTGTTCGGAGATTAATATAGCCACAAACGGAACGAATTTCAAGCGGAGGCGCAGCGCTTGTTTTGGTCAACGTTTTTCTTCGTGACTTGGAGCCTTTGTGGCGCGCGATAGTTTTTCGCACGCAATTTCCGGCAACCCATTTCGAAAAACCAGAGATGAAGAAGAATGTTCGATGTCTTGTTATGAACAAATTTATCGAGATCAAAAAATCCGGCCACAAAAGTATTTTCCATCTGTCGAGAGGATTCCGTGGCCATGTGATTCTTTTCCACATCTTCTCCTCTTCTGAATGGTGCGGCGTGTAATCTTCTTTTACTTCTTCCCGGAATTCCGTATTTTCCAGCGCCGCAGGGAATGTGGCGCCATTGTTGTACGATTATCCGGGCAATTGAAAACGAAAAGGATTATGTATGGGCCGCATTTTCGAAAAACGGAAATACAAGATGTTCGCACGGTTTGCACGCATGTCCAAAGCGTTCAACCGGATTGGAAGAGAAATCGAAATCGCTGTGAAGAGCGGCGGACCCGACAAGACCATTAATCCGCGCCTGCGCCTTGCGATACAGAATGCCAAGAGTGTCAACATGCCCAAAGATCGCGTCGATGCAGCGATCAAGCGCGCAGTCTCCAAAGATACCGCAGGATATCAGGAAATCACATATGAGGGCTACGGGCCTCATGGCGTAGCAATCCTTGTTGAATGCGCGACAGACAATCCCACCCGAACGGTCGCCAATATTCGCCATGCGTTCACGCGCTACGGCGGATCGCTCGGCACCACCGGATCTATCGGCTTTATGTTTGAGCGAAAGGGCGTCTTCAAGATTTCTGCGGCGGGAATTGCGAATACCGACGAACTGGAGTTGGAACTGATTGATGCGGGCCTTGAAGAATTCAGCATACAGGATCAGGAAATCTTCATATACACATCATTCCAGGATTTCGGTGCAATGCAGAAAGCGCTCGAGGGAAAAGGCATTGAGGTCGTCAATTCGGAATTGCAGTTCATTCCCACCATCGCGAAAGAGGTGACGGAAGCCGAGGCCCAGGAAATCCAGATCCTCATTGACAAGATGGAGGAAGACGACGACGTCCTTTCTGTGTACCATACCATGCAGTGAGTCGTCACCGACGAAATGAACCGGAGCGGAGAAGATGCGTCGCCGCCCCTGCCGGCCTTTCCTTTTCCGCTGTTTTTCTCATCGAATCTTACTATCTTTCCCGACAATAGTTTTTCACCATTACGCGAGGCCGGCACATGAATGACACGGTTCTTTCCCGATTTCTTCGCTACGTGCAGATCGACACGCAGTCCGATGAGAACTCGGAAACCTATCCCAGCACATCCAAGCAGTTCGATCTTCTTCATTTGCTGCAACAGGAACTACAGGCGCTGAATCTTCAGCGCGTTGAGATCGATCAGTACGGCTACGTCACCGCGACGCTGCCGTCCAACATTCCACCGTCACATCCGGCATACGGCAAAGCGCCTGCAATCGGCTTTCTCGCTCACGTCGATACGTCGCCCGAAGTTTCCGGCGCAAACGTTAAGCCGAACATCATCGCGCCGTATCAAGGCGGCGATATCGTTCTTCCCGGCGATCCCTCCGTCGTCATCCGCATGAATGAGAATAAAGAATTAGAGCACAACATCGGCAAAACGATCATCACGACCGATGGCACAACGCTGCTCGGCGCCGACGACAAGGCCGGCATCGCCATCATCATGACTGCTGTGGATGTGCTGCTGAAGAATCCTTCTTATCTCCACGGCGATATCAGGATTGCTTTCACGCCGGATGAAGAGGTGGGTGCAGGAACAAAATATTTCGACATAAAAAAATTCAATACCGCGTATGCGTACACCGTGGACGGCGATACACCGGGCGAACTGAATAAGGAAACCTTCAGCGCAAATACGGCGGTTATTACGATTCGCGGCCGTGATATACATCCAGGATCCGCTAAGAACATCATGATCAACGCTATTCGCGTCATGTCGGATCTGATAGCACGCCTGCCGAAAAACATGGCGCCCGAAACAACAGAAGGCTACGAGCCCTATATCCATCCCTATACAATTGACGCATCGATCTCCAAAGCGGTTGTGAAGCTCCTCTTCCGCGATTTTGAGACCGCTGGACTGCAGACGCTGGACGGCATTGTTCGAAAAGTGATTGCTGAAGTTCAGCCGCTGTATCCGAAGGCGGTGATTGAACTTGAAATCATCGAATCGTACCGCAATATGCGCGAAGGGTTGGAAAAAGATCCCCGCGGACTCGATGCTCTTGAAGAAGCAACACGGCGCACCGGATTGAAGCCGGAGTGGCGGCCCATCCGGGGCGGCACCGATGGCTCACGCTTGACGGCAGCCGGATTGCCGACGCCCAATATTTTCACCGGCGGCAATAATTATCACAGCAAGAACGAATGGGTCTCCCTTTTCGGAATGGAAAGATCTGTTGAGACCGTTGTCCATCTTGCCCAAATCTGGGTGGAGAAGTGTCTATGATCGTTATTCCAGTAGCCATCGCTGTCATCGTCCTGACTGCCGTCGTGTGGCTGATACTGATCGTTCTCCTTCGTCAGCGGGCACACACACAGCAGCAGTCACACCGTCCATCGCACATAACATCGCCCGCACATGCAATGCAGCCAGTACTGTGTCCGAAATGCCGCGTGCTCATGCGGAGTGGATTCACCGCTGCCGAGCGCGGAATTGCGTGGTGTGACGGTGATAAAAAAATCCCCGGACGCATGAGCCTTGCCTGGCTGAAAGCCGTGCTGCCCAACACACTCAATCATGGTATTTCAATGAAGTTCAACGCAGCGTGGCGATGCGAACAATGTTCGATGGTTGTGATCGATCACTCGTCGCTGAACAGGCCGCCCGAAGATCGTACGTAGTGAAGAGAAAAATGGCCACAGTCCAGAGGATCTCGAATGATGCCGCAGGCATCATTCGGAAGAACACAGAGCTCACAGAGCTTAGTTCGAATCGTCCCGTTGGGCTGGCTCACCATGGAGTGTGACTCTTGCGTCATCCCAAGCGAGCGAAGCGAGTCGGGGGACCCTGTGGCAAAGCTTTGTCGTTTTAACTCGCAGGTAGTTGTTACACAACTAAAAAGGAACCCTTTGCATGGAACAAAAAAACGCGGGCAACAGCAGCCTCCCGGACAATGCCTATAGAGAATTGAAGGAGGGAGAAAGCTACACGCCGGTCATGAATCCCACGGCACAGATTGCCGAAGTGACGCCGTGGTCTGTCGGCTGGGGATTGGTTATGGCAGTCCTATTTTCTGCCGCGGCGGCCTATTCCGGACTGAAGATCGGACAGGTCTTTGAGGCGGCCATTCCGATTGCCATTCTTGCCGTCGGTCTCTCAACGCTCTTCAAACGTCCGAATGCCCTAGGGCAAAACATCATTATTCAATCCATTGGTGCGAGCTCCGGTGTTGTTGTCGCCGGCGCAATTTTCACCATCCCCGCTCTCTACATTCTCGATCTGCCTGCGACATACTATCAGATGTTTCTGTCTTCCCTGTTCGGAGGTTTTCTCGGAATTCTTTTCATGATTCCGTTTAGAAAATTCTTTGTGAAGGACATGCACGGCAAATTCCCATTCCCCGAAGCAACGGCCACGACGGAAATTCTCATTGCCGGAGAAAAAGGTGGCAAGCAGGCGGGCGTGCTTGTCGTCAGCGGACTCATCGGCGGCTTGTTTGATTTTGTCTTCAGCGCTTTCGGATGGTGGTCGGAAGTGGTGACATCACGCGTTGTGCCGCTCGGCGATCTGCTCGCAACGAAAGTTAAAATGGTATTCCGTTTCGACGTCTCCGCCATGATTTTCGGACTTGGCTACATCATCGGCGTCAAGTACGCCGTTATCATTGCCGCCGGTTCCGCGTTGTCCTGGTTTGTTCTTGTGCCGCTGGTGGCAAATCTTGGCGCTGGATTGACGGCTCCCTTTGGCGCGACGGCAACGAAATTGATCAATGCTATGACTGCAGAAGAAATTTTCCGTGCGTATGTGCGGCAGATCGGTATCGGCGGCATCGCAATGGCTGGTATTATTGGTATTCTGCGCTCTTCGAAAATTATTGCGGGTGCATTCAGTCTTGCCTACCACGAAATATTCCGGTCAAAAAGCGCTGACTCTTCATCTGAGGTGCGCTGGCAGACTGATTTGAAGATGCTGCATATCGTCCTGCTGATTCTTCTGACCGCGCTTATGATTTTCATCTTCTTTTACGCCGGAGTAGTTTTCAACTTCACACATGCCGTTGTCGGCTTGCTGATTGTTCTTGTTGTCGCTTTTCTCTTCACCACCGTGGCCGCCAATGCCACGGCAATTGTCGGAACGAATCCCGTGTCCGGCATGACGCTGATGACGTTGATTCTCTCTTCGTTTATCCTTACCCAAATCGGATTGACCGGTGACAGCGGCATGATGAGCGCCCTGATCATCGGCGGCGTTGTCTGCACGGCGCTTTCGATGGCCGGCGGATTTATCACCGATCTGAAAATCGGCTACTGGCTCGGCACGACGCCGAAGAAGCAGGAAGCATGGAAGTTCCTCGGCACGATCGTCTCCGCCGCCACAGTTGCCGCTGTGATTCTTATTCTCAATAAGTCGTTCGGATTCAAGGGCGAGGGTGCGATGGTCGCGCCGCAGGCCAACGCCATGGCTGCCGTTATCAAGCCGCTGATGTCGAATACGGGCGCTCCCTGGATTCTCTATCTTGTCGGCGCGGTGATCGCGTTGATTCTCGTTGCGGTGAAGATTCCCCCGCTTGCATTTGCTCTCGGCATGTACATTCCGCAGGAATTAAATTTCCCGCTCGTCGCCGGCGGATTAATTGCGTGGTGGGCCACAAGCCGTTCGACAAATGAAAAGCTGAACAACGCACGCTTCTCGCGCGGTACATTGATCGCGTCCGGCTTTATCGCGGGCGGAGCATTGTTCGGTGTTTTGAATGCATTTATGAGATTCTTCGACGATCAGTTATATCGCTTCGGATATACGTCCTGGTACAATGCGGAACTCGCAGAATCTCATCAGGGTGAATTCGTTGCTATTGTGATGTTCATTCTGCTCGCGGCGTATACGTTGTGGGATACGATGCGCGCAAAGGAAGAATAACGTTCGAAGATTGATCAGCTGTTATATAAACAGCCGCAGTGACAACAGAGATCCTTCATTCACTCTCTGGGACATTGCGGCTGTTTTTTTGTTTAGGGACTTAATGCACTGCTGTCCAGAATAATCTGGGAAGAAAGGAATACGGGCCTCCTGCGCATAGATGACGAATTCTTTGCGAGTCATAAGAGTTAGCCTTACTATTTGAGCATGGGTCTATTGTTGTTTTCTCTAAAAGTATGCAGAAGCGTCGTTTCTTTTGTCTTGAAACCGAAATGACCCAGATTCAAGACTGACGAAAAATATGGGCAAAACGACGGCTCACTTTGCTGCATGGTTCGACTCGGTCGCGGAGTTTACCCCGTGCAACGGGGCTCCCTCGCTCACCATGACGTGTTGCGTCACCCCGAGCAAGGTATCGCGAAGCGATGCCGCGTCGAGGGGCCGTGCGGCCGCTTCGTTCGCCTTGTTTTGCTTCCATATTTTTCGAAGGTCCGGCGATAGTTATTTTGGACAATTGTGAGCTTAATGTGATTGATACGAAAGCTAGATTTTCGTCCATATCTCGTTAGGGGACGGCGCTCTGATATTGTTGTTTTGTGAGGAGAAAATATCCACAATTGCTTAGACATTGTTTCGGTATGCAAATCAAGGAGTAAATGGCCTGTTTTTCAGGACTTACTCCAATGCGAGTGATTCTTCACACTGTGTGCTGCGAAAGCCTCGGGGGTTGAAAGTTGTCTCGAATTCCCATAGATTTGCACACACACATTGACCCAGCTGTCCTCACCGGAGGACTCCTAAGCGCTGGCAACACTACCGTTAATACCTAGAAGCCTCTGTTGGCGATAAGCCGGCGGGGGCTTTATTATTTTTGTGCCGTCGGATATCTTTTAATCATGGTGATCCATGGTCGGAAAGCGGATTGTCGACATGAGTCAGCTCGTTCGCTGCGCGCCAACTGCCACTTCGAGGTACGTTCATGGCCTAGCGGTCCGCGACTGTTATTTAGTATCACTTAGCTAGTGACCGATCTGTTCAATCAGAAGAAGGATTAGCATGAAAACAGCACTCGGATTCTTGCTTTGCGCCGGGGCGCTCTATTTGCTGATGGAGCTATCGGCAAGCGCACAGGAAATACCACCCGATATTACTCACAGGCGTGTCAGGCTATCTTTGTCCCCGCCACAACCACAATCGGAAAGTTTCCCGCGATACAGAATCTCTGGCAAGAAGGCGTCGCAGTATTCGAAGGATGATTGGCGGAGGCTCATCGATTCCACTTGGGGCCCCGGACTACCAACCGACCAAAAGCTTCAGATCTTCGACGGCTTCTGGAACAACGTCAATATGTACTACGGAGGTTTCCCGAACCTCGATGTAAACTGGGACTCGCTGAAAAACGTTTTCCGCCCCGAAGTAGCTCAAGGCGTCAGTCGTGGCCGTTTCGCCGGAATCTTGTCGAATATGGTTCTCGCTTTGCGCGACGGGCACACGCTGATTATCGATCAGGGTATTGACAGCGTGAGTTTTCGTGGCTCAAGCCATCGACCGCGCGGAGTGCCGATTCTCGGGATTTCCGGCTGGTGTGCCTGGGGCATGGGAGCGACAATGACCCCTCTGCCTGACAGTTCGTTGCTTGTGATCCAGGTGGACCCTCACCAGCCGTTGGGACTGAAAGCGGGCGATATCGTCCTTGGTTACGATCGCGTTCCCTGGAAGCAACTCATACGGCAGCTCCTGGATGCTCAACTTCCTGTAGCTTCCCTCAATTGGGGACTATCAATGTGGGGCGCTTCGCCCGAAAGCTGGACGCACAACCTTCTGACATCAGCAGCGTGCAACTGGTATCTCTTCGATTCTCTCGATGTCATCAGGTATTCCACCAGTGATACCGTGCATCTTCCCACCTGGAAGTTGGACAATACAGACTGGGACAGTTTTGGCTATGCTGAACAGCTTCCTGTGAAAGGCGTTCCGATCGTCGAACGCTACCAAGGCCCGCAATGCACGAGGGGTATTGTCGAAGGAACGAATGTGGGTTATGTCTACATCCGGGACTGGTACTCAACCACCTCGCTGGTGAGCGCCGCCGTCAACGAACTTACAAATGTCAAGAAAGTCGATGGTCTCATCATTGATTTTCGAGTGAATGGAGGGGGTTCCACCAAACTCCTGTCGGAACTTGGTGGACTGTTTAACAGTGATCCGTGGGTGTGGCTATCAGATGCGACCAGAACGAGCACGTCGGACAAGATGGACTTTAAGGTCGCTCGTTTGAGCTACAGTGTGCCGCCGAAGCAGAAGTTCTACGATCGACCGATCGCAGTATTGACTGGCCCTGAATGCGGGAGTATCGGTGATTGGGGAGCATTCTTTATGAGAAGTCATCCGATGGTTCGGTTCTTTGGAAAGCCGACGTCAACCGCGTACGGCCTATCTTCCATGGAGGGCTACTATCTAAACAATCTTTGGTACTATGGGGTATCGAAAGAAGGAGCCTACTCGAACTATCCGGGCGAGGGACACCTGGTTCACAAAGGATTTGACGTCGATGAGAGAGTGTGGTTTGCAAAGGATGATGTGGCGAAAGGAGACGATACGATAGTCAAGCGTGCCCTTGAGTGGATTGCGGGGCTCACGCATGGCCATGACGTGACGCTCGCAAAACAATTTGGGAAGCCAGCGCAAGACACGATCAGGGTAACGACGACGGTCGAGAATCCGCAAAAGCATGCGGTGTCTGTCTGGTCCTATCTCTCTGATCGAGCAGGAGCACTCGTGGACAGCTGCCAATTGCTTGATGATGGTCTACACAACGATGGGGTCGCGGGCGATAAGGTGTATGGAGGAAGAATCGGACCGCCAACCAAAGAAAGTACATACGGAGTTTCGCTGCGGACTACAGATATCACGGCCGGAACATACCGTCATCTTCAAAATGCACAACGGTTCTTCACCAATGGACCGGTGAACTTGAAGGGGTGGACGTACACATCGACTGATACAATTCCAAATCCGGGAGACGTGATTCGTGTTAAATTCCGACTCATCAATAATGGAAAGACAGATACTGTTAGAAATGTGACCGCAACGATAGCTGTGTTGGATACTATGGTATCAATCACCAGCGGTACGGACCAGCTTATTTATGGCAATCTGCTTCCGGGTAAAGAGGCACTGGCAGAAGTTCCCCGGGCACTGAAAATCCAACCTGTCTGTCCGCCCAATATTAGGGTGCAACTCCTGATGAATATCATGACGGAAGAGTATCCGGCGTGGATTGACACAGTCTCGTTGCTGGTCCAACCGTCGACGAACAGTGTGGTGCAAGAAAATAATCTGCCGGCACAATATTTCCTGCACCAGAACCATCCTAATCCATTTAACCCGTCAACATCGATCGCATTTTCAATTCCAAATTCAGCAATTATTAGATTGCAGGTTTTCGATCTCCTCGGTCGCGAGGTAGCGGTGTTGGTCAATGAGGAAAAACCAGCGGGGAAATATTCGGTGACATGGGACGCGTCAGCAATATCCAGCGGTATCTACTTTTACAGATTAGACGCGGCGGGAGGGGAAAGATTATTTTCGGAAACGAAAAAGTGTATGGTGGTGAAATAGGGCGAAGACCGTCTTTTTTCCACTAATATATTTTTCGGAGGTTGCATGAAACAGACCTGTTGGCTTCTTCCGGTCTTGATTGTTTGCCACACTCTCGTTGGTCAAACAGAACAACAAGTTTCTGGTGAGTTGTTCCAATCACGGGGTGCGGCGAATTCCGCTGCATCATCCGCACAGACTGCATGGCAATTCCAGAATCCTGCAGCGATGAAGCGGCTGGGTCATTACACGGTAAAAGACTGGAGGAATCTCATTGATTCAGCGTGGGGTTCGGGAATCTCCGCTGCGGAAAAGCTCAATTTCTTCGACTTCTATTGGACACTTTTCGATCAAACCTGGGGCGGATTTCCAAATACTACTGTCAATTGGGATTCCTTGAAAAGTGTTTATCGTCCGCAAGTTGCAGCAGGCGTGAGCCGCGGCCGTTTTTATGGAATTCTGACCCGCATGTCCAGGGCGCTTAATGAATGGCATTCATATGCTCTCGACACTGGGATCGACAGCACGTTTAAATACTATACTGTCACCGAATATCCATTCACCTCCTACGTGTACAAACCGGGCATACCGATTTTCAGTGTGAATCCATGCTTTTTCCAGACTTGTTTTGGCGCCGGTGTGACGGCTCTCCCTGACAGTACTGCGCTGGTGTACAGCGTTATGCCTAATCATCCTCTCGGTCTGCATCCAGGAGACATCGTTCTTGGGTATGATGGAATTCCCTGGAAGGATCTCGTGAAGGAGATTCTCGATGCCGAATTGCCGATCAGCTATGGTGCTTGTCTTCTTGGATCGACACCATACGTCGCCTTTCATGTTTCAACCATGAGCGTGGGAATGAACTGGGGGCTTTTTGACACCATCGACATATTCAGGTATTGGACGAAAGACACCGTCCATCTGCCAACATCCCTCTTAAAAAGTATCACGCCTCCATATTTTGTTGCGACGGAACAGCTTCCCGTTAAAGGAGTTCCGTTCCCTAATTTTGCAGCGAAGAAATTCGTCTCATCGGGAATTGTTGAAGGTACTAAAATTGGATATATCTATGCATGGGACTGGATGGGTGTTCCTGCATCTACAAATCAAACAAGAATCCTTTTTGGTCAGGCAATGACCGATCTGCTTCAGACGCCTGGGTTATCCGGCCTCGTTCTGGATTTTCGAACTAATGCAGGCGGTCTCACGGAATATGCCAACGATGGATTCAAGCAGATATTCAATTTTGATCCGACAAAGAATTATTCACAGGCAAAGAGGATATCCGGCGGCGCGCACAATGAGTTTACCATCACTACTCCAAGGGCAGCAGAGAATTTTACTCCCGGCACGTTCATTTTTGACCGGCCGATCGCGGTTCTTGTCGGACCAAACTGCGGAAGTTCAGGAGACTATAACGCGTTTCGAATGCGGTTTCATCCTATGGCTCGTTTTTTTGGGAAGCGGACGAATGGAGCTTACACTGCATATTTTACCGGAGATAAACGATGGGCTGGTTCATACTACTACCGGGTTGATAATGGATCAATATTCACCACATATAATAATGAAGGATATTTGATTCATAAAAGCTTTCCTGTAGACAAAGATGTATGGCTGACACAGGAAGGCGCTGTATGCGGCGAGGATGACGTGGTGAAGCAGGCGGTCGAATGGATCAATGCAGTGGCATACGCATCTTCCCCTGTCACCGACAAGATGAATTACCGCCAGAGAGATACCATCGTTCTGAGTGTAACCGTTCGGAATCCTCTCAATCATAATCTTGCTCTCACCGGCAAATTATTCACCACAAGCGATGTCGTTGCAGACAGCGCCCAGTTCTTCAACGACGGACTGCATGGTGACGGTGCGGCAAATGACACCATATGGGCATGTATCTTGAAAACACCTCCGGTGAACTGGAATCTTTCGTTCTATTATAGTATTCGATTCACCGATAAGTCCATCGGAACGTCGCGCGAAATATCATACAGGAATTCAATTGCTACTCCCGTTCCGGTAGCCGCCGAACGATTCCCCAAGGAATTTTCTTTGTGCCAGAATTATCCAAACCCTTTTAATCCAAGCACAACTATCGAATACAACATCCCTCGGCAATCATGTATTATGGTGAAAGTATTCGATCTCCTCGGTCGCGAAGTGGCGGTGCTGGTGGATGAGAAAAAACCTGCGGGAAAATATTCGGTGAGGTGGAATGCATCCCGCTGTGCGAGCGGTGTTTACTTTTGCAGACTCGCGGCAGACAATTTCGTGTCAACAAAGAAACTTATCCTGCTTCGTTGAACCGGGGAAATTTTCATAATGCAGACCGGGCCATCATCTTACACAATCATCGGCACCTGGTCCATATACAGTGTTGTCTCCGATGCATACGCAAAAATGTGCAGCCAGTGTCTGACCATCGTCAACGCCTGCTGCAATACAAAAACAAGGAACACGGTTCCCGCCGACGTCATTCCCAGCCAATCTTCCTTGACAAAGTAGATGACAAGAGCGATGACAAATATCAGCAGCGGCACAAGGAGCACGAGAAGTGTGCGAAAGAGATTCCCGGCAACAAATTTGGCGCCGCCCACGAATGCGCGAAACACGCGCCGCTCATCGTTGGCAACAACAATAATCCGTGCATAGTCTGCAATTGCGACCATCCACGTTGCAATAAGAAGAAACACGAATCCGGCAACCGCCAGAACCGTCAATCCGGCTGTTTCTGTCTGAGCGTTGTCTGTGATCCAGCTCCATGCCACAGCCATGATTCCCAGAGAGAGCCCCGACACGATGACGACACACACTCCCCATAACAGCAACAGGCGAAGAAACCGGAAGAAGTACTCTGCGCATGAGGAGAAGAATCCCTTGCCGGAAAACTCCATCTCCATTCCGCAAAATGAGGCGACAATTCCTCCGGCAAGAAATGTATTGATCACAATGAACAGAAGCACCAGCCATGGCAGTACCGGCAGAACTCCCGTCACTTCTCTTCCATAGACACGCAAAACATCAATGAATGTGGAAAAACGAAAGACGGACAGCAGGTCCTGCACTGCGGGAAATGTTCCCAGCGACGAAGCCGATGAGCGAAACGCGAGCGCCGGAAGAAGTGCGGCCGAGAGATTCACCGCATAGAGAAGCGCCGCCATCCTCCATTGTGCGACGGCGTGCCTCCATCCTGTTTGCAGTACACGTACAATCATGGCGATCCTTTCACGCAACGAGAAGTGACCAGTGGAGGAGTTGTTGAACCCAGAAGAGCATCTTCACGGCATATTTCCAAATAGCACCCTGCGCAGTTTCGGCAGTCCTGGTATTGTTGATTCTGTTGATGTCTATTATAAGTTTTGCTTCAGGATCTACACCTGCCCAGATAGCTCGTGCCGCACGCTCATAACGAAATTCCACAGTGCGCGATCGGCCGTCCCATTCTTCGCGGACTTCTTCTCCATTGTCGAACCGGATCAGGATTGAGACGGGGATCTGCACATCGCCGAGACGCGATACACACACAACCGATTCGTAGCGCGGTGTGGATGACGTATCGTTACTTTTCTCGATCGGAACCTTGGATCCATTCTTCTCCACGAGCCCCGCCATGGATTCGATCTTGTTCACGGCAATCGATGTCAGTTCATAGTCGCAGACGTCTGTGCCGAACAGCGTCTGATCAAAAAACCAGTTGAATGTTGTACCGTATTTGCTCTTTGTCATGTGCGGAGCAATCTCGTTCACAATGGCAATGAAATCGGCGGGCGCCGGGTGTTTGAATCGCCAGCGGCCGTAGTACGTCCTCAACACCGAATCCATTGCAGCCCGGCCGATCAATCTCTCCAGCGTCGTCAGGACAACCGCAGTCTTTCCGTAGGCAAGCGACGAATATGATCCCGGGGGAAATTTCCAGGCCATCATCGATAGCGGTGCAATTTTGGGATTCCGCATCAGGACGTACATCGCGCGCGAAAGCTCCGCGTCCCCGACTGCAAATCCAAATGGAGAAGCAAGCGAGCTTCCGGCGCCGTACGTCTCATCCATAATGCGGGATTCCAGATATTGAGTCATTCCCTCGTCCATCCATGGATGTTCAAATTCGTTTGTGGCGAGCATGCCGTAGAAATACTGATGTCCAAATTCATGCACCGTCCCCGCTTCCGGCATGCGCAGCCACGTACCGAAGAACTGCATGGTTCCCGCTGTAATAAATGTCGGATATTCCATTCCCTCTGCACCGGATGCACCGTACGCTGGATCGACAATCGTCAGTGTTGCATATGGATACGGTCCAATGTGTGTGTCGCAGTATTCAAGAGCCGCTTTTGCGGCCTGGAAATGACGTTCCGCCTGATCGCGATGCTGCGGCTGGAGCAAGAGCCGTATCGAAATGTTTTTCCACCGCTCGTTTAGATCCAGATAGTCGGGACAGGCGGTCCAGGCAAAATCATGAACGTTTTCCGCGTGATAAGAAACTGTTTTTGTACCGTCAGAATTCTTTGTCTCCTTCTGCAGCGCGCCCGTCCCCCCGACAATAAATCGCTGCGGCGTTGTAATGCGCACCGTATATGTTCCAAAGTCCGCGAAGAATTCCGAGTTTGCGTGATACTGATGACAGTTCCATCCTTTTCCTTCCTCATACACACCCGCTTTCGGAAACCACTGTCCTGCTAGAAAGAAATCACCATGATAACCGGAGCGTGCGAAGACTTTCGGCAGCTGAACGGTGAACGACAGCTGCACAACGATGGACTGGTGTGGTTGCACCGGCGACGGCAGATCGATCTGCACCACAGTCCGGTCGTCGGTGTTGGCGTCATCCGGATGAATAAAGGCGACCGGAAGATTTTTACCGCTGTTCACCGTCAGCGAATCCACATCGATCCATCCCCACCCGTCCTTCGCCATCACATCGCCGCGCAAGCGCCCGCCGGATTCGCGGATAAATGTGGAACGGGTATTCTTGAACGCGTTCAGATAGAGGTGAAGCTGCAGTTCACGCACAAGATCGTTCGATGTGTTGGTCCAGTTCAGCGTTTCTTTTCCATGCAGCGTTTTCTTTCCGGCATCGAGGGTCACGTCGATCGCATAATTGGCGATCCCTGTCTCCGGCGCCGCAGATGCTGTGGCCGCGGCCAGGGCCATCACAAGTGCGAGTTGTGTGCACCATCCGATTCTCTTCATTACGGTGTTCCTTCTCATGCGGTTATTTCCTGCGGTCGATGACGCGATTTGTCAGCACGCTGGATGAAAGATAGTCGCGAAACGCATTGCGCACAGACACAACGTTGTTATGGGTAAGATCCGTGTGAAGAAACAAAAGCCGGTTCCTGTGGAACAGACGCTGTGTGACGAGCGTGTCTTCTGTTGCCGCGTAGGGAATGTGCCAGCCATCCAGATCTTCCATCACGGCTTCTGTTTCCCATTTTGTTCCCCCTTGCTCGGTGTAGATATTCACAATCCGCCCCTTAAAATGATCGAGCCAGTAGGTGAATTTTTCAGTCTGACCGTACCAGGCATCAAAGAGGTAGAGTTCTTTAATATGCGCGTTCATTCCGCCGCGCAGTACAATATAGGACATTACGTTGTATCCGCCGCTGTGTCCGGCAAGAATAATACGGCCAACCTGTTTGGATCGGACAATCTTTGTTTTCACAAGGACTTTTACCACATCCGTCATAAATTTCTTGAATCCATTTTCGTCTTCCAGTTTTCCGCCATAGGAGTTCGGCGCGTTACGCGGCCCTTCCGGGATGACAAGAATTGCATTCTTCTTGCTGTCCATAAACTGCTCAATCAACCGATACTGGCGAAGAACCGAATCGATATTGTTGAACCATCCGTGAAAATAGACAACAAAATCTGTTGTGAGTGAACGCCGGAATCCCTTTGGAACAAAGATCGCCACAGAACTATCCCGGTAGTGATCTGCGGCGGAATAAAGAGAGTCCCGATATTTATGCCCGTCGGCACGTTTCGGATGGGGAAATGGCGCCGTCGACAATGCCGCACGAATCAATCGGCCATACGTGGAAAACGCGGTGTCGATGGATTGTGCGTTTGCGACGACCGGTGCCGCAATGAAGGCCGCCAGAAGGCAGCAAAGAATATCTCTTGGGCGAAAGTAACACATCGGGTGCATCCTTCTATTTTCAGAACTTGCTTTGGTGCGGAAAAATGTTTGGAAAATGTAGCTCTTTTTTGCACCTTCTGCAATAATGTGGAGACGGAGTTATGGATGCGGCGCCGCCATTCTTTCCGATTAAACCGCAACCCGCCGACGGGTGTCTGACCTTTATTGTGACGCTTGTTCACCCATCACTTATTCATTTTTATATAAGGAATCTTCATATGAAAAAAATAGTTCTTCTTCTCGCTGCCGCTATGCTCTTCGCGCTTCCGCTGTCAGCCCAACCGCAGGATCGTGGTACCCGCGGACCGCGGATGGAACAGCGTCTGAAAATGCTGACAGACTCCCTCAAGCTTTCCGACAAACAAGCTGAACAAATTAAAATCATTCTTCAAAAATCGCAGGAGCAGATGCAGAAAGATCGGGAAGCAAATCAGGATGATCGTGATGCCATGCGTGCGGCGATGACGAAAAACACAGAACACGCCGACAAGGAAATTGCCAAGATCTTGACGCCCGATCAGAAGAAGAAGTACGAAGAGCTTCAGGAGCAGCGCAGAAAGCAGATGCAGGAGCGCATGCGCAATCGGGAGTAATGGAAGATAGGGGCAAGAGACTCGCCGATTTTTTTTGTTGATTCAAAATCTCTGGCACCAAGTTGAGGGCGCAACCAAAGACATTTTTCTGGAGGAACAACTCATGACATCAACGACATATCAGAAAGCGCTTGTGCCCCTTTTGGCTCTTTTGCTGGTCGCGGCATTGACATGGGGAGGATGCAAGAAAGACAACAATCCCGCAGCTGCCGCCGCTGAAATCACGGCCACCGATGATGCGGCAGAATCCGTCGCGGGCGCTGTTGGCATCAACAATGGCGGTGCGCTCGATCAGGTCGGAGATGTGCTCGACATTACCACTGGTGCGGGGCTTGCAAAGGCTTCTCCGGGCATGTCAGAAATTTCCTACTACGGCACTCCGGCAACCGTACAGAAGCAATACGATTCCACCACCGGTTGGTGGACGTTGACGCTTAGCCGCCAACGCGGCATTGTGAATGGTGTCCCCTATGCCGAAATCAATCGCGTCTATAAATATCAGTTCTTGAGTAAGTTTGGTGCCTTTTTGAAAAACTGGCGCAGCGTGGACCGAACCGGGGCGGTTGATACTGCCTATTCGGTTCATCATATCATTCAAAGCGGAACCGGTACATTCCAGACGCGTCGTCTTTCCCATACACTCAGCTCTCTGCACGCAGAGTGGATGGTCACCGGTGCCTATACGTCCACAATCACCATCAACACAATCAACGGCGGCGCCTATACAAGGGTCGCAAGTAATGTTGTCACGACACTCAATGCTGTGCGAACGCTGAATGATTCGCTCAGCATGACATTCATCGGCGTCACCGGTCCCCGCGGAGATCGCTTGAATCTCTCATCCAAGACCGGTGGAACAATCACCGGAACGTATCACGCCACCGTCAGCGTCACTCGCGGAATCGTCTATTCCGAACGAACAATTGACCGCTCGTTCACCATCACACTGGGCGGATCAAGGGGGCGTATCGCCATCGGCGGTCGCAATTATGACGTCGATTTGGATCTTGGCGAGGTATTGTGATTTCATTTTCATCTGGCGAAAACGAGGGGGCGCAGGGCACTGCGTCCGGACGACTTTTTTTCTGCAAACGGTATCGGTCGCACGCCATCAATTGCGAATCAATGCAAAAAATTGTAGGTTGTGCTGATTACTCAAAGGACCGGTTATGTGGCGATGTCGCATCTGTCTGATAGCGGGAATGAGCCTCCTTCTGCTCTCCACCTCTTCTGCTGTTCCATCAACCACGAAAAGCATTCTGATTCTGAATTCGTATCATTACGGCTATTCCTGGTCTGACGAAGAAGTGAACGGAATTCTTGAATCTTTTTCCGCTGCAAGAATTCCAATCGATCCGATGATCGAGTATCTTGACTGCAAACACTTTCCGACCTACGAACATTTTGAAGCTGCAAAGAATCTTCTAAAAACAAAGTTGTCTCTCGTTCCGGTTTCGATCGTTTTTGTTCTCGACAATCCAGCTCTTGATTTCGCAGTGAGGTTTCGGGATCAACTCTTTCCCGGCATCCCCATTGTTTTCATGGGCATTAATGGCTATCGACCGGAGATGGTGACGGGAATACAACAGATTACCGGTGTCGCAGAATATCTGGATATCATCGGCACCGTTTCTCTTGCCCTTGCGCTGCAGCCTGAGATCCGCAACATTGTTGTTCTTCATGACTATACCAGTACCGGTCTTTCCACTCGCCGGGAAGCGGAAGAACGGTTACGTGGATTGAATTCTGGAATTCATGTACGCTATCTCCCGCCGCTCTCGATCGGACAGATCCTTGATACAGTCCGCCGTCTCTCTGACGGCACCATCCTCCTGTCGCTGTCGTTCAGCAGGGATAATTCCGGTGAGCTCTTTAATCATCCGGATATCTCGCGCATACTTGCCAAGGCTTCGTCGGTACCCGTATATGCCGTTCACGGTGAGCGGATGGGATTTGGAGCTGTCGGTGGCAGCGTTTTGGGCGGACGTCCTCATGCAATGCGCGCCGCAGAGCTCGCGCTTCGCATCCTGGCTGGAGAGCATGCGTCACTTATTCCGGTTGTTGTCAATAACCCGTATCGTTTAGTGTTGGACTACAACGCCCTGGAGCGCTATGGTCTTACAAATCAGCGGCTTCCCGCCGGCGTTGTTTTGATCAACCGCCCTCCCGGATTCTACGAAGTCCATCGTACGGTCATCAATACGGCGGCGGTGATAATATTATTTCTCGCGCTTGCAATTTTTGTACAGCGCATGAACATCATTCGACGAAACAAGGCAGAAGAGGCTCTGCGCGAAAGTGAAGCACAGCTGCACCGCGCTCAATCCATCGCCCATATCGGTAGCTGGCATTTTGACGGACGCAGCGGTCTCTTCGATTCCTCTACAGAGATGTGCCGTCTTTTGGGATATCCAGCTGATGCCCATCTTTTTCTGAAAGACTTTCTTGCAACGGTCGTTGAGGAGGATCGTCCGATGGTGGACTCGGCATTCCGTTCTGCGCTGAATGAGGGAATGCCCATGGGTGTGGAATATCGCGCTCTTCCCGCTGGAGAATCCGGCCTCCGCCACCTGCGCACTGTCGCCGAATCTATCGCGCGGGACAATGTGTATGATGTGTTCGGCACAACGCAGGATGTTACAGACAGGCGGTTTGCCGAGACCGAGCGTGGGGCGCTTCTGGTGCAGCTTGCACAAAAAAACCAGGATTTGGAAAATGTTGTGTATGTTACATCACACGACCTTCGTTCTCCTATAATCAACATCCTTGGCTTTGGCGAGCAGCTTGCGCGTTCTTTTCGCGAATTCTCGCAGCTTCTTCAGACGCTTCTACCTCCCGACGCATTCAAGACAAAAACGCTGCCCACGCTGACCGACGATATCGAAACGTCATTGCGTTTCATTCAAAGCAGCGGCAAGAAAATGGATTCCCTCATCAGTGGACTCCTCCGATTCTCGCGCAGTGGGCGCATCGATCTTCACGCTGAGTATATCAACATGAATCAGCTGCTCGAAAATGTTGTTGACTCTCTAAAATATCAAATAGAAAATGCGCATGCTTCCATTATCGCGGGAAACCTTCCTCCCTGCCACGGAGATTCCGGTCAAATCAACCAGGTGTTTTCCAATCTTATCGACAATGCCCTGAAATACGCCGCGTCGGAGCGTCATCCCGTCATCACAATTGGCGCCAGTTTTCACCGGGAGAGCATCGTTTACTCTGTTGAAGACAACGGAATCGGAATTGCCGCCGAGCACAGGCAGAAGGTGTGGGAACTCTTTCACCGCCTGAACCCGCGCGGAATTATTCAGGGTGAGGGACTTGGCCTGCCGCTCGTGAAGAAGATTGTAGAACGTCACAACGGCACCGTATGGGTGGAATCGCAAGAAGGGGTTGGCAGTAAATTCTTCATTGAGCTTCCCGCTGCGGAAGCACGGTCACCGCAAACATGACGGCGGCATTCTGAAAGAAAACATCCGCCATCGTCTGCGTGCCCGACTCTTTGCCCGGGATGGTCAATGCTTTCTATTCAAATCCGTCGGAAATCTTATCCGTTCTCGCCGGTGAGCCGGGCTATTTGCAGCAGATAGAAACGCAGCACATCCTGCTCTTTGGGCAACAGCACCTGCTCCTCAATTTTGGCAATCCTCTCGACTTCTTTCATCGCGCGCACAATACTGATGGGCACCTCCACCATGCCGCCGGACATGGACGAAAGATATTCCAGCGAGGCCGCAAGGAACTGGCGCATGTCGTCGTCTGATCGGGCAATACGGAAGAAATGGGAAAGATCCGGAGAAAGCTTCAATCCCTTTTTGCTCCCGCCTGTTTCCGGCGCGCCCGTTGACCGCGAGAGTGAATGAAGCGAAATTGCAAGCTCGGCAAAACTCTGTACGCGCTGAAATACCGGCCGCTCCAGTATCTGCCAGATGTTTTCACGCCATGCAGCAATCTTCCGGGGCGCGGCCAGCAGTTCATCGACCGACTTCGTCCAGGAGGATGGAACAGGTCCGTGAATGGATTCCCGCAATATCTCGGCATTTGTGTTGAAGAGATCCGGCTGCAGCAGCACCGCGAGATCGGGACGAAGTGTCGGCAAGAGATCTGGAATAAATGTATCACCGTCAAAAAAATCGGGAACGTCGACACCATGACGCCGGAGTAGCTCCTTTTGAAAGATGCCGACAAATCCTGCCATGGCATCATTGTCTTCACGCAGCGCGAGAAACGCAGAGTTGCCCGCAGGAAAAGCGCGTTCTATTCTCTGCAAATAGTGAAGCGCGGGATCGTGATACAATCGGAGCGTCTGCAGAATTTCGTAGACCGGAAGATGGGGAAGAATCCGTTCCACCGCCGCCGCTTCGACGGAACGCTCTCCTGTTTCCGTCCGCGAAACCGTATCGAGCGCACGAAACAATCCGGTGGTCAATTGATTGACACCCAGCACGGTTGTCTGGGCCTGGTTATGTGCAATCGCCCGCAGCATGCTTCCGTAACGCGACGATGGAATCGTTTCGGCAATGCGTTCCAGGATCTTCTGTCCGCGGTCTGCGGACATGGTCCGGCTGGGACGGACGGTCGGACGATCTCGTAGAATTGGTGACGATCTCGCGATGAAGTACGAGATCAGATGAATGCCGACGACATCGTCATCGGCTCCGTACAATATCTGGCGGAAATTCTTGGTTACCAACGGCAGGAATTCTTCGAATGCCTTTTCCTGCGTACCGATGGTGAGGCGCTCCAGTTCCTGTGTTCCGTGCGACGTTCCTTTCAGGCGCGTCTCGGCAAATGATTCGCTGGCCCGAACGAGATCGCTGCGGTGTGTTTGCTGCGTCGATCGAATATGATGGAGCAGCCGCGAGAGATCGGAGGTTGAAAGGTAACGAAGCTGTTCCGAAATTGCGGATTGAAATGTGCGGAGATCTCCTCCGGCAAACACGCCCATCAACGGCGTCGTTGCGTATTCCGTACTCTTTCGGGTGGATGCATGAAGCTGGCTGACGAGTCGCTGCTCTATTTCGGGCGTATGGAGAAATGCCGCCGCGCCGGAGTACTCTGCATAGTAACCGCCCTGCCTCTGCATCGGTTCTCCGCTCCCCATCTTCAAGCGAACGGCATCCGTCAATCCGCGCTCGGCCAACCAGAAGATAAGGTCTTTTTTTGCACGTCGGTATGCGGCCGATCCTGCTGTTTGCCCGATTTGCTGGCTCAGGTCCGATCCGGCAATAAAGACTTCTCCCACAATTTCCGCAAAACGTTCGCGCGGTTCCTGATTCATCCGCCGGCTTTGCAGGCAATACTCCCAGACCCGATTCAGATATTGGGGAATCTCGCTTACGGCATCAAGATCCTCAAACAACGGCACCAGCCGGACCGCTGCCAGATCTGCATCCGGATGTTCGCGCAAAATTGTTTCGCGCGCAGCTCCCATTTTTCTGTCGAGTGAAATCAGTGCTTCCGCTTTTGCCGCCATGCTCACCTGCAGCGCGAGCACCATTCCGGGATTGCCATGACGACCGGCAATTTCGTTGATCTCGTTGATATTGTGAACCGTTGTATCGATTGCAAATTGATCCTGCGCTGTAATCATTTTCTGGTGGATGCGCGGCGTAATAACCATTCGCCGCAGCAAATCGCGATACATACCTGCTTCCAGTGCAATCGCCGGATCGTGAATATTGCGCTGGATCGCGGGTATAAGTTTGAATAACTCCTTCCGCAGTTTTTTATTCAGCGCAAAATAGTATGTCAGCATCTCGCGACGTTTGCGGCGAAGATCCAGCATTGTCCGTTCCAAACGATCGTTATGATGCCACAGCAGCGTCACGGGATCGCGGGCAAGATGCAGCGACATACCCAATCGCCGCGCAGCACTTGCGCGAACGTTGAATGGAAGAATCCCGCGATATCGCTTCTCCAATTGATGCGTCAGTTGTGTGATCGTGTTGAGGAGCCGCGTAAATTTTACCGTCTGCTCGCGGAGGTGCTCCAGCGCTGTGCGGAGCGACGGATCGATGGACAACGACGGCTCGCACGCCAAAAGAAGAGAAAGAATTGCAGACTGCCGGGTGACATTTTCAATCAAGACCGAAGCAACCAATCGATGTCCCTGCCCGGAAGGACGTGTGCTGCCGTCCCAATCCCCCCAGAACGATACAAATGCCCGCGACGGTTCGAACCAAAGCTCGGACGAAAGTTCGGCGGCGATCATTGCATCCAGATCGATAATCAGTTCCTGCGATTCGTCCCCGGAATTGATGGCAACGTTCATGCCGTAGTACTCGCGAAGCATTTCCTCCGCCGCACACTGCACCAGCGTTTCAGACGGATTTCTTCCGCGCAACGTCGCATGAATCAGAACGTCCCACGCCGCTTCAGAACGAATAGAGTACATTTGCGTCGGATGAACGGTCCGGTCGAAGAGTCGTTGACGGAATGTCTCCTCGCGCACGGCAAGCGGCTCTTTATGAAATTCCCTCTCGAGAACAGCACTCAGTGTGCGCCCATTGCTTTCTTGTGCACGCTGCACAAGAGCTGTCGCTGTATCGTGCCGATCCACAAAGCGCTGCCGGAAGCGGGAAAGCCGCTCGGCAAAGTGACCGCGGAGGGATTCGGAGTTCTTCTCTCCTTTCAGGAAGCGCCGGCTCTCTGCCAATTGCTTCGCGTTTTCCAGCACGCGTAGTTCGACCGAATCCCACAAATCGGTTCCCGATGAATGCCGGACAAGCAACGAACGCCGCGGCTCCGTACGATTGTAGTGCCCGGCCTCCTCCGCGATCAGATGATTCAGATCGATCAGAACCCGCCGTGTTTTTTTCAGCAGGGTGTCCGCCGCATCTACTCCGCCCAGCGTCAGACGAAATGTGCGGCGCGCTGTCTCAAATCCTTTTTCTGTTCGCGCAAATGCACTGAGAGGAACCAGCCCGATTCCCTGCCGAGCAAGACCTGATGCCAGCCAGTCCAGCGAAAGTCCCGAAGGAAGTTTTCCGACACGCAGGAGGGGATACATGCTGCCGGTGGGAGGAATAATGGATATTTCGCAAGGATTCCGTTCTGCTGGAAGATTTTCAGCCGCCGCCTGCAACGCGGCGGAGCGTTCAAGGAATATGGCGTTTCGCAGCCGCCAGTACGCGCGCACCGATTCCCTGGTATTGCGATAGAACAAATACGTCAGAAATATTGCACCGCTGTTGGCGGGTATTCCTGCGTTGATCGTCTTGAATTTCTCAAAGAGATGCTCATCCCGTAGTTCCACAACCGAAAGGCGTGCTCCGGCCAAGCAATCTGTTTTCGACAGGGAGTGCACAGTAATTACACGATCTGTTTGTGCGCTTGTCACCATGCCGCCGCGCACCAATTCGTCCGCCGTTTGACGCAATGTCGGCACTTCTGCCCACTCTTCCCTTGGCGCAACATTTTGATAGGACAAATCGTCGATGACGGCGATCCCGTTTGTCAGCAGCCACGTGATCAGTTTCCTGATCGCCGAATCGCTGAATACTTTTCCCGTCGCGTTGTGCGGATTGTTGAGGACAATCGCCCCGCGTTTTTTCCATGATGGGTCGACCGCAAGCTTTTCGGCGGCAGCGGCAATCATTGCTTCCGCATCAAGATCGAATGCTTCCGTCAATGGAACGGCATCCACGCGTGGAAAACAGTGCTCGTACGTCCAGCTCAGATCTGGAACAATGACGTCTGAAATCCCGCAGTGGAATCCGATCAGACTCAATGCTGTACGCGACGAGCCGCTTGCGGCACAGCATCTCTTCAACCGGTATTCAGGATGATGCTTCGTAAATGCAACAAGAAAATTCTGTGTGAGCTCTGCATGCCATTCGGAGCTATCGATGAAACGAAGTGCGTCTTCCAGAAGTTTGTTTGCTTCCCTTCCGGAAAACGAATCGAACGGCTGCATAAATGGAAGATCGCCGATGTGGGAACCGATAGTTTCCGTCCGCCGATAAACCGAATCGGCAAGTCCTTTCAGTTTTACCCCCGCCCCCGCAACGAGGCGGCCAAGTCGTTCTTCTGTGCGGAAGGCGATCTGCGGCAACGCACGATCGTTCCCGAAACCGAATCCCTCATAAGGAGCGTCGATAATAACGTCGGAAGAAATGTGCTCGGATGGAACGGCGCTGAAGTCATGCGTCATGGCATACGAGAGCAGCTCTATTTCGGACGCTGACGGCGTTCCTTTGAGCTGAAAATGGATCGTGTCGAAAAGTTCGAGATATTCATACGGTCCGGCAACAAAGACGGTGGAAAGTCCGGAGAATCGCGAAGAAAAAATGCCGGCCGATAGAAATCGAATCACCCTCTGCGCCAGTTTTGCTTCGCGCGACAGCGAGAGATGGTTGGGTGCATCATTCGCCTCGACGAAATACAATGGGTGCCGCATACTCAACAACCGGAGCATGCGCCGTGTTTCTTCTCTGCAAATTCGTCCTAGGACGACATAGGAAGGAAATGGATTTTCTTCAAGAGCGTGCTCAAGAAATTCCAACGCTTTTTTTTCGTCGTCCGGCAAATACTCTACCAACAACTCCTGAAACCCCATCACGGGGGCCGGCAGACTTGTCCCATAAACAAAAACGTGCACCGGACGCATCTCCACACAAAGCGTCAACATGTGAAAAAAGACACGAAGTGCTTCCGCGATTCCGCCGGATCCCAACGACATTTCGCGCCGCCCGCTTGTTTCTCCTCCATCATACACCAGCGGCTCCTGCTGGTTCATCAGCCACTGCTGAAAAGTTTTCACCAGGGAATGCGGAGCTGTGCGTGAGAATCCTCCACGGGGAGTGTACGGCGAACTTCGTTGGATTAGCGTCCTATAGAAAGCAATAACCTCCTCGTCCTTCTCCTTCCATCCCAGAAAGTGCAGCAATTGCGGCACATTGGAATCGGCAAGTTCTTCGCGGTTGATATCCACTCCAAGAACCATGCGCAAGTACGCCGACGTCAGGCGCGTATCCTGCACTGGATTTCCTATATGGAAATTGACACGGTCCGCCGGTGCCACGGCGGATGACGCCGTTGCTTCGCTTATTTCCGATACCTTCGCCGCTTTCAGCGGTTTGAGATGAAATGAAGAGACCGTCATTTATTTGTCTTTTGATTTCTGCTTGTATGTCGTGACGGCTTGTTCGAATACTTTTTGAAAAATACCAAACAGTTCAACTCCTTGTGCAATTTCCTTTGATCCAACGGAGACGACTGTTCGCGCGTTTTTCAGTCCCTGGCTTGCTTCGGCCAACCTCGCCGCCTGTGGTGTCAACATCAGCAACTCGGGACTTCCTTTGAGAAGGTCGAGTTCTTTCTTTTCCATCTCCAGACGCAGTTTTGTGTGTTTTATCTCTTCTTCCACACGCAGAGATTGTAGGTGGGACTCTTTTGCGAAAGAAGCTGTCTTCAGTTCAATCTGTTTCACCTCGCGTTGATGTTCAACCAACGCTATCTCCTCATCGGCAGCAGCACGTGCTCTTGCGGTGGCAACGCGTGCCTGTTGATTCAGCATTTCTGTTTGTTCGAGAATGCGCGCGCTTTCTCTCTGCCGCAGCGCTTCCGATATCTGTATGTTCACCGGTTCGGAAGAAAGTATCGACAATGATAGAATTTCCAGACCCAATGTCTCCCGAACATTTTTTGCACTTTGCATCAAATGTTGTGCAATCTGCGCAGACGAAATGCTTTCAATATCCAAATGTTCGGTATATCCTTTTACTGTTCCGATGAAAATCGATTCCAGTTCTTTCGCTGCCTTTTCAACCGCTCCGGAATTCCAGCCTCCTACCCGCATTAAAGCGAAAATATTATCTGTGGACGCTGTAACTGAAACGGCAATTTTCACGCGCACATCGAGGTTTCCTTTTGCTGAAGCATCCACGGTGACGGCAAAAGAGTGAGTGGTACGGGACATTGCCAGACTGAAATGACGCGGATAGAAACGTCCCGTGCGGATTGTCAGTCCTTTGGCAGTTTCGCGAAGCACCAACTGATCGGGCTTACGAAGTCTATATTCAAACACTATCCATATACAGACAAATGCGGCAAGAATAGCTGCAGTCCACATATAATTCTCCTGAAAATGATAGGGTAATCGATATATAGTAACGTAATTTCTATACTCAGTCGTATCTATATATATAATAGATTTAAGAATAAAAGAAAGAAGAAGATTAGTATTACGGTGGATATGTGGACAATCTTTTTAAGATTGAATAATTATGCAGTAACCATGGGGTGAAAACATACATTTGGAAGTTCTCAATTTGTGAATGCAACGTGGATAAATGTTATGTTATCCACAAAAAACGCCGGTTGGGAATGCACACGCTCAATATAATAGAAGATGTTCACAATGGATTCACAGTGGCCAACAAGGTATCCACAGAATTATGAACACCGGAAAAAGAATTAAGAAAGAAGGAAATAGTAGTAATTCCACAGAATGAGCGGCAAAGAATTCAACGTGGTTGGAAGGTTCCTCGGTCTCAGCGAGAAGTGTTGGTGATCTTTTTCCGCATCTGATCGAGCGTGTCTCTGAAGGTGGAATCTGTCTTGAGCTGATCCTCGACGCATTGGTATGCATGAATTACCGTGCTGTGGTCGCGGCCTCCAAAATGAAGCCCAATGGTCTTCAGCGAACAATTGGTCATTTCCTTTGCAAGATACATCGCCGCCTGGCGGGCAGTAACAATCTCCTGTCGCCGGGTTTTTGCACGCAACAGATCCGTAGGAATGTCATAGTACTCTGCCACGGTGCGTTGAATAGCATCGACAGTAATCGGCATTCTGACATCATTGACGACGATTCGGAGCACATCACGTGCAAGATCGATGTTGATCTCTCTGTTTTCGAGAGATGACTTTGCAAGAAGGCTGATATAACATCCCTCCAATTCGCGGATATTGGAAGTGACATTTGCCGCCATAAAATCCAAGACTTCCTGCGGCATATCAATACTGTCATCATCGCACTTCTTGCGCAGAATGGCTGTTCTGGTTTCCAGATCCGGCGGCTGGATGTCAGCCGTCAATCCCCACTGAAATCGGGACAAGAGACGGTCATCGAGTCCCTTTAAATCTTTGGGAGCCCTGTCCGATGAAAGGACAATCTGTTTTCCCAACTGGTGAAGCGTGTTAAATGTATGGAAGAAACTATCCTGTGTCTTTTCTTTTCCGGCAAGGAACTGGATGTCGTCGACTATTAAAATATCCATGCTTCGATAGTAGTTCGAAAAGTGTGCCATTGTGTCGGACTTGATGGACTCCACGAACTCGACCATGAATTTCTCGCTGGAGACATAATCGACGCGTTTTGCCTTTCCAGATTCCAGTGAGCTGTTGCCGATTGCCTGAACAAGATGCGTCTTTCCCAATCCGGTTCCCCCGTAGATGACGAGGGGATTGAAAGATGTTCCTCCGGGATTATTTGCAACCGCTGTTGCCGCCGCCCTTGCGAGCTGGTTGCTCTCCCCCTTGATGAAATTCGCAAAGGTATTACGCGGATTCAGATGAGAACGGATCGGTGGAAGCAGCTCTTCCATCTGGACCAGCGGGGGAGGAGCAACGGCGCGTTCCTTCAGAAGTACGGGAACAGGAGCGTCCGATTCGTCCGGGGGGACGACGATGTACGTGAGGCGTCCCAAACCGCCCAATAATTGTGTGATAGTGTTCTTTATCAACGGCGCATAGTGCTCTTCCAACCACTCATAAAAAAATTGGCTGGGGACGTTGACCACCAATTCTCCATCTTCGCCGATTTTCACCGGTCGAATGGGTTCAAACCACGTTTTGTAGCTTTGTGTGGGAATTTGTGGCTTGACAAGAGAGAGGCATTTCTCCCAAACCCCTCCTGCTTCCGCTGTTTCTAGGCTGCTTAGATGGGAAGTCGTAACATGTTCCATAGGTTATTCACAGTTCCCGTAAAGTTATCAACATACTTATCAACAAAGAGGAAAAGCGTTAGTTAATAACTTAGACCGATCAAAAAATTAATAACATAAGATAAACCGCGCTAACTTATTGACATATAACACATCGATAGACTTATTTACCAGTTATTCACATCCCAAAAAGATTCAATTTCGGGCTACAAAGTCAAGGGCAAAAACAGGGTGTGGATGGGGAAAGGTTATCAACATTTTGTCAACACTCCAGAACACCATACCTCGAACACTAATAATACATTAAAAATTGAAGGGTTGTCAAGACAAAAATGCAAAAAAAGGGAGACGACGCCTCTTGTTTATGGTCTTTTTTTTTCCTATTTTCATTTGACATACGCAAAGGATTGCCGACGGCACCCCTTTTTTATTTGAAACACAGGAGTTTTTGATGAAACGCACTTTTCAGCCACACAATCGGAAGCGCAAGAATACACACGGTTTCCGCGAACGGATGTCCACGAAGAACGGACGCAAAGTTCTTTCCCGCCGCAGAGCAAAAGGGCGCCACAAACTAAGCGTTAGCGACGAGTAGCCGCCCGGCATCAAACATCCCCTATGACAGGTGTGCGTAACACTCTTCAAAAAACGGATATACTTCGGGGCTTTAAGGCCTTTGCGGATGTCGTCCGGAACGGTGTACGCGTCCGCTCTGGCTGTCTTCTGTGCCACGTCGTTATGCTTCAACGAAGCGCTGACACAAAAAGCAATAACCGGAGCGCGGGAGTCAAAACAGGCTTTGCTGTTCCCAAAAAAAGAGTGCCGCGCGCAGTTGATCGGAATAGAATCAAACGACTGATGCGCGAGGCATATCGGATGAAGGCAACCATACTTCGCGTCGCCGCAGATGAATATACCAGAGATCTGCGGATTGTTCTGGTATATCAACAACGCAGCAGCCCCGTTTCACACGGGGCATCTCTCCGGTCTTTGCAGGAGGACTGGAATGAGATCGCCGCAAAAATCCTCGCATCGATGGAGTAGGCCGTGAAGCTGGTGTTGATCGCATTGGTCAGGCTCTATCAGACCCTGATATCACCCCTTCTTCCTGCAAACACATGCAGGTTTTATCCCACATGTTCCCAATATTCCATTGATGCTCTTCAGAAGTTCGGTGCCGTGAAAGGACTGTGGCATACAGTACGGCGCATCGGCAAATGTCATCCGTGGCACAAAGGCGGCTACGATCCGGTACAATAATTTTCAGAGGTGGAGCAACGTAAATGGATAAACAGTCAACAATAGGATTTGTTCTCATCGCGGTGGTATTGATGGCGTGGATGTGGTACTCTTCGCCAAACCCCAACAAGCAGGAGTTGAAATCAAAGTCCGAGTTGACAAAAGACTCGGCCCACGCAAAACCGGCTGCCGCACAACGTTCGCAGCAGAAAGAATCTGTTACGACATCCGTGCCGGAAGACGCATCACTGCGCGATACACTGGGAAAGTATTTTTCCGGAGCAGCGAATGGGACAGAACGCTTGTTGACGATTGAAACAGATCAGTACAAAGCAGTACTTTCCACCAAAGGCGGCGTCATCCGTACGTGGGAGATGAAACAGTACAAAACATGGGATGGAAATCCCGTGCAGCTGGTGCAGTCGCCGGAGCAGGGAGATTTTTCACTCCTCTTCAATACCACCGACGGAAAGCTCATCAACACCCGTTCGCTCTTTTTTGATGGATCATTCCGGACATCGCAATCCGTGACGCTGACGGGAAGCGAGGAGTACACTGTTGCCTTTGAGCTGAAAGCCGGCGACGGAAGCATTATCAAAACACTTCGCTTTAAGAACGGCGACTATACGTTCAATGCGGCGGTGACATTCAAAGGGGTGCAGCGGGTTATTGCCAATTATGAGTACCAGGTGGTCTGGGAAAGCGGTCTTCGCTATGCGGAATACAACAGCGTCGACGAATCGCAGTCTGCGAAAGCATTCCTTTTTGCCGGAGGCGAACTGAGCGAGATCGATGCAGCCAAAGTCGGAGAATTACCGGAATCGAATACCAATGGTTCGACAGACTGGGTGGCTGCGCGCACAAAATATTTTGCCGTTGCCCTCCTCTCTGATGACAAAAAAGCGCAAGGGGGATATCTCGGCGGCAAACATGAGAGCGCACCATCCGGCGGAGCTCTTGAGCATTATTCCATCGGCCTCAAAGTGCCTTACAAAAACGGAATGGAAGAAACAACATCCTTCACCGTGTTTCTTGGTCCATTGGACTTCACAGTAATCAAAAATATTGGGCGCAGCCTGGACAACATACTCAGCATGGGATGGTCCTGGATCCGGCCGTTGAACAACTACATATTCATGCCGCTATTTCGCTTTTTGCATCTCTTCATCCCGAACTACGGCATCGTAATCATCCTCTTCTCCATCCTCATCAAAGTCGCCCTTCATCCGCTGAACAAAAACAGCATGAAGTCGATGAAGAAGATGCAGGCTCTCCAGCCGATGATGGAAGAGATCAAGGTAAAATACAAAGACGATCCTGCAAAGATGAACGAGCAGGTGATGAAGCTCTACAAAGACTACGGCGTCAATCCGGCCGGCGGATGTCTGCCGCTGCTACTGCAGATGCCGATTCTCTATGCGCTCTATACGCTCTTTACGACGTCGATCAACCTTCGGCATGCGGAATTTTTCTGGTGGATTAAAGATCTTTCCGTTCCGGATGTTGTTCTGAGCCTGCCGTTTACGCTGCCGCTGTTTGGCGTCCACGCACTGAGCGGCGTAGCGCTGCTGATGGGTATCACAATGTTCGTTCAGCAGAAGATGACGGTGACCGACCCGCGTCAGAAAAGCATGGTCTGGATGATGCCGATCATGATGTGGCTTTTGTTCAACAACTTCCCGTCCGGACTAAATCTGTATTACTTTGTTTTCAATATTCTCTCCATCGGTCAGCAGTTCTTTGTGAACAAGCAGCACGATAATCAGCCGCTGCAGAAAGTGACACCGAAAAAAGGCGGCGGCGGGATTATGAATTCCTTAACGAAGAATTTGCCGAAGCTGCCTAAAAAAAGAAACTGATTTCAGGTGAGTGCGAGTTTTTCGCGGTTTTCAGGATAGAAAAAGAAACAGCCCCGTTATCGGGGCTGTTTCTTTTTAAGCACGCCGTCAGCAAAGACAGCTACACCTTCAAGAACCATTTCTTTTTCCACATACCCCACGCAAACAAGAACAGCATCAAATCCCAAAGGATAGCAAAGACCAACGATGCCATCAGGGGGGAGAAGAACGGATTAATCAGATTCTGGACGATAAGTGTTTTCAGTCCCACATTGGCAAGAGTTCCGTCGCTCAGCATGACGTTAAACTTGATAAGGCCCATTATTCTTCCCAGCACACCGGAGAGCACAAAAACGAAAATTGCATTCATTCCGTAGATGACCAGCGGAGTTGACCATTTTTTATATCCCTTCACATCGATCAGGAAATAGAAAATCGAGAAGATGGTCATCGCCCAACCAGCCATGAAGATTGAATATGAACTTGTCCACATGTTTTTGTTGATCGGCAGATACATGTCGAACCATGCGCCGAAAAAGAGAAGCGCAGAACCGAATACAAACATCCAAATTGTTTTCTCTTCTTTGGAGTGGTTGGAATTGCGCAGATACTGTCCGGTAAGCGTGCCGAAAAGTGTCGTTGCGATTGCGGGAATTGTGCTGAAAAGTCCTTCGGGATCACCGCCCAGAGCGGGAGCGCCGCCCCACGTGTGTCCCTTCAAGAGCACCGAATCGATGAACCAGACAAGATTGCCCATCGGGTCCAATCCGCCGGTAGCGTAGCCGGGAACCGGAATCATTCTGACCGCAAGCCAGTATCCACCCAACAAAAGAGCGATCACACGAATCTGTCCGCGGAACGAAGTCTTCAGATAAATAAGTGACGCGATAAAATAACAGATTGCGATGCGCTGGAGCACTCCCGGAATTCGCAATGTCGCAAACGAGAAGGTTGTGCCGAAGAGCCCGAACGGAAATGAGGAAAGAAGGAGCCCCAGCAGAAAAATGATCACTGCGCGGCGGAAAACCTGAAGCATCAGCTTGCTGTCAGAATCGCCGCGTTCTTTGCGATACGCAAAAGAAAATGTCATCGCCACGCCGACGATCCAGAGAAAGAAGGGAAAAATAAAATCAGTAAACGTCCACCCGTTCCAGGCGGCGTGTTTCAGCTGCGGGTAGATGATTCCCCACGATCCTGGATTGTTGACCAGCATCATCCCGGCGATGGTGAAGCCGCGAAATGCATCCAGCGAAATCAAGCGCTCATGTTTTGCCATAGCCGAATCCTTTGTTGGTTGTCTGAAGGCGACGATTCGAACGTCATGCCTATCGAGAATCGTTGATTAAAGAATATACACCGAATCCCGTTGCCGGGATAGTCAGAAAAAGTCGCCTTTCCGGTGTCATGCCCGACGAAATCACGATATCGGAAAAAGCATTCTTCCACGCGGCAGTTTCTTTTACCATGATTCCTGTCTGGGAGAAATCGAGTACTCCCTCGAACGGAAAACGCCCGAAATTCAGGACGACCAGGACCGTATCGTGCGCGGCGATTCGGAGGTACGCAAAAATCTGGCGATCGTTAGAAGAAGGTATTCGCTCCATGGTTTTTTCCGTCAGCGCCGGATGCGATGCACGAATGCGGTAAAGCTTCGTATAGAATTCCCGGAAATTTCCGGAAGAGTTCCATTGAATCGGGACTTTTTCAAACAGCTTGAGTTTTACCGGATTTCCAGACTCCTGTCCGTTATAGAGCAGAGGAACGCCGGGAAGCGTGTTCACCAGAACCGCGGCAAGCTTGGCGCCATCAACCCCGAATTTTTCAACATCTGCCATGTCCCAGGCGTTCTCGTCATGGTTTGAACTGAAGCGAAGATGCAGCGCGTTTTTCGGAAATCTCAATTCCTGGAGATTCAGAACACGATCCAAGTCCCGCGCAGTTGCCTCACCGGATAACACCGGAGCGATCACATGATAGACGTCCCAATCGTAGGTGATATCAAATGCTTTCAAGTGCTGTTCGGGATCGGCGCCCTCCGAGAGCATCATAATTGTTCTGATGCTGTCGAGTGCAGTCCGCGCCTCATTCCAAAAATCCACCGGGACCATTTCTGAAACATCGCAACGAAAGCCGTCGATGCCGACATCACGCACCCAGTATTTCAACATGTCGATCATATATCGTCGCAGCGCCGGTTTGGAATAATCCAAATGCGCAACATCCGTCCAGTCCGGATTCGGCGGGACGATGGTCCCCGCAGAATCTTTCTTGAACCATTCCGGATGTTCTCGGATTATTTTGCTGTCCCATGATGTATGATTTGCCACAAGATCTATAATAAGGTGAAAGCCGAGAGCGTGAGCACCGGTAAGGAGTCGCTTAAAGTCATCGAGAGTGCCAAACTCCGGATTGATTCCATAATAGTCGCTGATCGAATATGGGCTGCCCAGGGGGCCCTTCCGCTTGACCACTCCGACCGGATGAATGGGCATGAGCCAGAGAATGGTGACACCAAGCGCTTTCAGTTCCGGAAGTCTTTTCTCGATACCCGCAAAGGTGCCTTCGGATGAGAATGAACGCGGATAGATTTCGTAGATAATTCCGTCGCGCACCCATTCTGCGGATGGCCGGGATGGCTGTGCAGATATTTTGCGGGCCCGCTCAGCTTGAAAGTTTTGGGCAGATAGTGGTGATGCGACAGCTAGGAGGATTAGAGTAACAACGGCAAACGAAAGGTGTGTGCGACGAGACATTTCTGGGATCCCTATTCTCTCAATTGTGCTAGAAAGTAGCGAAAGAGAGCCAATAATGCAATGGAGGATTGAGACGTTGGCTTGCGATCCATTCCCCCCGGGAACGAACGGGGGTTTGCAAATAGCCGTAGAATCTTCGTAATTTGTTCAAGGGGAACGTCTCCACAAGAACAGTGTAGATGATCTTAAAAAAAACAGCGAAGACAAGCGTTATCAAAGAATCACTCGCCGATAGAATGAATCTAATAGAACAATTGCATCCAACAGAGAGGAATCACAATGGCGCTTCTTGAATCAGTAGATATTCCATTGGGCACTCCGATTGAACATTTCGTTCTTCACGATCCGTTCGAAAAAACTCACGACAGCAGGCGGATCTTTGGGCGCAAAGGCCTGCTGGTGGTCATCACCTGCAATCATTGTCCGTACGCAATTGCGGTATGGCCCAGAGTGATCCGGATTGCCGAAGTAGCAAAAAGGCTGGGAATAGAAACGGTTGCCATTAATCCCAACATTAATCCGGCATATCCGGATGATGCGCCCGGGCAGATGAAGAAAAAAATCGCTGAGTGGAAAATCCCCTTTCCCTATCTTGTAGACGAAACACAGGCGGTTGCGCGTTCCTTCAAAGCGCAATGCACGCCGGACATTTATCTCTTCGGGCCGGCCCAAACACTGGTCTATCATGGACGGATCGACGACAACTGGCAGGATGAATCAAAGGTCACACAGCGGGAATTGAAGGAGGCAGTCCTTGCTCTCGCGGCGGGCAAACCGGTTGCGGAAAAACAGTACCACTCCATGGGCTGCTCCATCAAGTGGCGCTCATAGTGCCCCGCAAAAAAGAACCAAGAGTTCATAAGAGAGTGCTTGACATTTTATCGCTTCTTTTGTATGATATATTATCATGAAAAGCAATTCAATCATACGAACGCAAAATTGGTGGTGGCGTTGGCGAATACCGGCGTCTCAACCACACTGAGTAACTATAGCTGAAAGTTCAAGTGGGAACGCCGGAAAAAGCGTTCCCACTTTTTTTGTACGTCAAAGGAAGAAATCGTGGGTTCGCAAAAGAACCCGCGATTTTTTTTTGCTCAGCAGACAGAAAATACTCGGTGACAAAAGATAGCCACAGATAGCACAGAGAAAAGGGCGGTCATCGAGCGGAATCGAGAGGACCGCGAGCGGTAGAATGGTTACACCGGACGCCTCGCCTCGGCTCCGCTTGGCGCCCCCAAGGGCTCTGCGCTCTCATCTTTTTCTCTGTGACAAAGTGTTTTTGCTCTGAGTTCTTCCGAGTTATATAGAATCAAAATCACCATTCACACTATTCAAAAGGAGATTCATCATGCAGCAAAAAATTCATCTTCTCGAAAAAGAAATGCCCACCTCGTACTACAATATTCAGGCCGATCTTCCGCACCCGCTTGATCCTCCACTGCATCCCGGCACCGGCCAACCGATCGGACCGCAGGATCTTGCCGCGATCTTTCCAATGGAGCTGATCAAGCAGGAGGTCAGCCATGAACGGTATATTGAAATCCCCGAGGAAGTTCAGGACGCCTACAGAATGTACCGTCCCACACCGGTCATTCGCGCGCTCAATCTCGAAAAGGCGCTTGATACGCCGGCAGAAATATATTTCAAATACGAGGGCGTCAGTCCGGCGGGAAGCCACAAACCCAACACGGCAATTCCCCAGGCATACTACAACAAAAAAGAAGGCAAAAAGCGTCTTGCGACGGAGACGGGTGCGGGTCAGTGGGGCAGCTCGCTCAGCCTGGCATGTAAAATGTTCGGCTTGGAGTGCAAGGTATATATGGTAAAAGTCAGCTATCACCAGAAGCCGTATCGCCGTTCGATGATGCGCGTATGGGGCGGCGAAGTGGTTGCCAGCCCGAGCATGGATACACAGGCAGGCAGAGATGTACTTGCGAAATTTCCAGATTCCAACGGCAGCCTCGGCATTGCAATCAGTGAAGCGGTGGAAGATGCCGCGAAGCGCGATGACACCAATTATGCCTTGGGCAGCGTGTTGAATCATGTGCTGCTCCACCAAACGATCATCGGCCAGGAAGCGAAAAAGCAGCTGGAAAAAGTTGATCGCTATCCCGACATCATCATCGGATGCGTCGGCGGCGGATCGAATTTTGGCGGCATTGCGTTTCCATTTCTACAAGATAAGATCGGCGGAAAAAAACTTCGCGCCATTGCAGTCGAGCCGGCTTCCTGCCCAACGCTGACAAAAGGACAGTTTCGGTACGATTTTGGAGATATTGCAAAAATGACACCCTTGCTTCCCATGCATACGCTTGGCCACGCGTTCATGCCGCCCGCCATACATGCGGGCGGATTGCGGTATCACGGCATGTCTCCACTTGTCAGTCGCGTGTATCTGGACGGATTGATTGAGGCGCAGGCATACAGGCAGCTGGAGGTCTTTGAAGCCGCACTGTTGTTTGCGCGCACAGAAGGATTGATCCCTGCGCCGGAATCGGCGCACGCAATCAAAGCTGCAATTGAAGAGGCGAAGAAAGCAAAGATCGAAGGCACGAAGAAAACAATACTTTTCAACCTCAGCGGCCACGGGCATTTTGACATGACGTCGTACGATGCATATCTCGACGGCAAGCTGGAAGATTACGAATTGCCGACAGAAGAGATTGATCGAGCACTGGCTGAACTGGAAACCTATCCCGTCATTAGGAACTGACAGAAGCGCCGATTTCCGCTCCCGGCGAAAAAGCCGGGAGCGGGACGCGCGTGACAGGCCTCATAGTGTGCACCGTAATCGGCAATACCCGGCGGATCGCTTGCAACACACGGCGCCAGCACTCTAATCCCTTTTGGAAATCGCCTTTTTTCTTCCTATCTTTTACCACTCAAATTTCTATTTCCCTGCAAGCGGAAAAACATATTCCGCTTGTTTTCTTTTATCAACACAATCCTCACATGGCACAATCGAACAAAAAACAACCCGAATTACTGGTTGATCCTCCCGAACCAATCCCCACAACGCTTCCCGTTCTACCATTGCGGGATGTGGTGATTTTTCCCTATATGATTTTTCCGGTTTTGGTCGGCCGTGAATCATCTCTGCACGCAGCCAACGCGGCGCTTGAGGCAGACAAATATATTTTCCTTGCAGCGCAACAGGATCCCACCATCGACGAACCGACACAGGACGATATTTTCAAGGAAGGCGTTGTCGCCCGCATTGTACAGATTCTTAAACTGCCCAACGGCATGCTGAAGATTCTGGTGGACGGCGTGATGCAGGCGACCGCCGTGAAGTATCTTCCCAACGAAAAATTCCTGCAGGCAGAAGTCGCACTCTGGAGCGATTCACCCAAACCGTCCAAAGAGCTTGAAGCAATCGTCCGCCATGCGGCAAATTTATTCACAGAATACGTCCGCACCAACCGGAACATTCCGCCGGAAGTTCTCTCCGCGTTCGACAATATCCACGATCCGCAGCGCAAACTGTATTATATCGCCGCCAACATTACGCAAAACGTCGAAACCAAACAGCGGATCTTGCGCATTCAGACCACGCGCGAGCAGTACATGGAAATGATCCGCATTCTGAACGGCGAGATCAGCGTCCTGAAGATCGAACGCGAGATCGACACAAAGGTGCACGAAAATATTCAAAAATCACAGCGCAAGTTTTTCATTCAAGAGCAGATCAAGATTCTGCAGGATGAACTGGGCGAGGATGAATCGTCACCGGAACTCGCGAAGATCAAGGAGGATATTGAAAAGGCAAAGATGCCGAAAGAGGCGCGCGAAAAGGCGATGGAGGAATTCAACAAGCTGAAAAAAACGCCGCCGATGTCGCCGGAGTTCACCGTCACCCGCAACTATCTGGACTGGCTGACCGGCGTGCCATGGCATGTGCGCACCAAGGACAATCTGAAGATCGATCACGTCAAGACCATTCTTGACGAAGACCATTTTGGATTGGAGAAACCGAAAGAACGGATTCTGGAGCACATCGCCGTTCTAAATCTTGTCAAGGAGATGAAGGGTCAAATCCTCTGTCTTGTCGGACCACCGGGCGTCGGAAAAACATCGCTTGCAAAATCGATCGCGCGCGGACTTGGAAGAAAATTTGTCCGCATTTCACTGGGCGGCGTGAGAGATGAGGCGGAAATTCGCGGTCACCGCCGTACGTACATTGGCTCCATGCCGGGCAAGATCGTTCAATCCATGAAACGTGCCGGCAGCACAAATCCCGTTCTGCTGATGGATGAAGTGGACAAGATGAGCATGGATTTCCACGGCGATCCCGCCTCCGCCCTGCTTGAAGTGCTCGATCCGGAGCAGAACAATACGTTCAACGACCACTATCTGGATGTGGACTACGATCTGTCCGGTGTGATGTTCATCACCACCGCCAACGTGCGCTACCAGATTCCGCTGCCGCTGCAGGACCGCATGGAAATTATCGAACTGTCCGGATATCTGGATTACGACAAGCGCGAAATTGCACGGCGGCACATCCTTCCGAAGCAGATGATGGAACACGGGCTGAAAGACAAATCGATCGAGATTCCCGATGCCTCTCTAATGAAGATCGTGCGTGAATACACGCGTGAGGCCGGTGTCCGTAATTTGGAACGCGAGATTGCATCGGTGTGCAGGAAGATCGCAAAGGAAATTGTGCTGGAGAAGAATTCCAAGAAGAAGAAAAAGAAAAAATCGGCCGTGCTGATCGTCGATGAAAAGCATATAGAGCAGTACCTCGGAGTTCCAAAATTCCGGGCACGTCATGCCGATCAAAAACCGCGCGTGGGTTCGGTGACGGGTCTCGCATGGACAAGCGTCGGCGGCGACATTTTAGAAGTCGATGTAACCGTCATGCGCGGTCCGGAGCGGCTGACACTCACCGGCCAATTGGGCGACGTGATGAAGGAGTCCGCGCATGCAGCGCTCAGCTACATCCGCTCCAATGCGAAAAAACTGAAACTGCCGAACGATTTCTTTACAAAGAAAGAAGTGCACATTCATCTGCCCGAAGGCGCGATTCCCAAAGATGGTCCCTCTGCCGGCATCACAATGGCGATGGCGATGATTTCCGTGTTCCGCGGCATCCCCGCCCGTGCGGATATCGCAATGACAGGGGAAATTACGCTCCGCGGAAATGTTCTGCCGATCGGCGGGCTGAATGAAAAACTCATCGCGGCAAAACGCAACGGAATTACCACGGTGCTCATCCCGAGCGAAAATGAAAAAGATCTGGTGGAAATTCAGGAGAAGGTCAAAGATGGCCTGAAGATCATTCCCATCGAGACCATCGAGCAGGCGCTGCCGTACGTTTTTGGAAAAAAATAGTGGAAGGCTTCCACAGGAAAAATATCGGCGGGCTGAACATTGCCGGCTCACATCTCCAGCAGCATAACGCTGTGAACTCTGTAGCGAGGAAACTAAATACCAAAGCGGAATTATGTCCTATTTAGTCACTGCCCGTAAATGGCGTCCAATGGTGTTCGATGATGTCATTGGACAATCACACATCTCCAACACTCTCCGCAATGCACTTGCCGGGAACCGGTTGGCGCACGCATTTATTTTTACCGGCGGCCGCGGCTGCGGAAAGACAACAACCGCCCGCATTCTCGCCAAGGCCGTCAACTGTCTGCATCCAAAGAATTTCGATCCGTGCAATGAATGCGAGATCTGCGAAGAGATTAATGCCGGCCGCAGCCTCGATATCATTGAAATCGACGGCGCCTCCACAAACAGCGTGGATGATATTCGCAGCATTAAGGAAGCGGTGCGCTACGCGCCGTCGCGTGGTGGCAAACGGGTGTACATCATTGATGAAGTTCACATGCTTTCGAAAGGCGCGTTTAATGCGCTGTTGAAAACGCTGGAAGAACCACCCGAGCACGTAATCTTCATTTTTGCAACAACGGAAATTCAAAGAGTTCCGACCACTATCATCTCCCGCTGCCAGAGGTACGATTTCCGGCGCATCTCCATTAAAGACATTATGTCACGCCTTCGCCATATCGCCGGCCAAGAAACAATTTCCATCGATGACGATGCACTGCTGATGATCGCTAAAAAGGCGGACGGCGCGATGCGGGATGCGCAGAGCCTTTTTGACCAGGCGGTGTCCTTCTGCGACGACAGGATTACGGCAAAGCAGCTTATTTCAGTTCTGAATATTGTTGATCTGGAATATTATTTTCGCGTGACCGATGTAATTGCTGCACACGATTCGCGTGCAGCGCTTCAGCTTGTGGATGATGTTGTGCGGACAGGCTACGATCTGAAAGAATTCGTCTCCGGAATAGCAGAGCACTTGCGAAACCTTCTCATCGCCAGGACAACCGGCTCAACGCGATTGATCGAAGCGCCCGAAGTTCACCGGGCACAATATGCGACAGCGGCAGAGCAATTTACAGAAGCAGACATCCTTCGATTGAGTAAGCTCACCACCGATACGGAGGCTTCGCTTCGCTACCACTCGCAGCCGAGATTCGCATTGGAGGTGGCACTCGTACAGATGGCGAAGATTTCCGTAACAGTGGATCTTGGCCGGCTGTTGCAGGACATCGAAGCGCTGAGAGGTGTTCCGCGTCCGGTTGCTCCGACAGTGCCGGCGCACAAGTCCCCGGCGGTCTCAGAAGAGAAAACACTATACGTCCCGCAAAGCACACCCAATCCATTCGAGTCAAATCCGGTGAAGTCATTCACCGGGAAAGAGAATGAGCCGGTTCGAGTTCCCCAGCCGCCGCCCGCCTCAAAGATTTCTTTCGAACAATTGCGGGGGCATTGGGATGCGTTTGTTGAGAGCGCAAAAAGGGGAAAGATTGGCGTCGGCACTATCCTTGAAAAGTGCTCGCCGCTCGATGTGCATGTCGGAGTATTTCGCATCGCCTGTACGGATGAGTACCATCTTTCCACGTTGCGAAGAAATCAACAGTATCTGACACAACTCTTCTGCGAACTCTCGGGAGTGTCTGTTGCTGTCAATCCAATTCTCCACAAGGCGAATGCACCGGTGCTGCCATCTGTTCTGGCCGTCGCAACAACGTCCTCGCCTGCAACACCGGAAAAGGATCACCCTCTGCTCGGAAAACTATACCGGGACTTTGGCGCCGAGAAGGTCTGACCTCGTCAATTCCTGTTGGACGCTGAGCTCGGCCAAAGAGTTCGATATCCCGAGCTTCCTCCTGAACATAATTCCGTCCCCCGACTGATTTTTCCCCGCCTCCACCCCCCCATCCGCTCAAATCGGGCAGAAATCAGCAAAAACCTCCAAATTCAACGATTTTGTGGGTTCGGGAACTCTCGTTTGTTCTATTGGGTATAAGATGCTTTAGACGGACAGAACATTGAAAGGTGAAAGCCATGAGAACATCTGCGAAAGAGGCACTCTTTAAGAAAGAAATGGTTCCCCACATGAACCTGCTCTACAACTATGCCATCAAGACCACAGGCAGTACAGACGACGCGAAAGATCTTCTGCAGGATACCTTTCTCAAAGCATACCGGTTTATTGACAAGTACGAAAAAGGGACAAACGCCAAAGCGTGGCTCTTCAGAATTATGAAGAATTCCTTCATCAACGATTATCGCAAGAGCTCACGGGCTCCCGATCAGGTGGACTATGATGAGATTGCTGAATACTATGATCTGGTGAGAGAGCGCACCGGCGAAGGCAACGACCTCCGGCAGCAAGTGTTTGACAATCTTCTGGACGACGAGGTCGTGAAAGCAATGGAGAGTCTTACAGAGGAATTCCGGACGATTATCATTCTCTCCGATCTGGAAGGATTAACGTACGAAGAAATCGCGGAAATTCTGAATATACCACTTGGCACAGTTCGCTCACGTCTCCATCGTGCCCGCAAAGTGATGCAAAAGAAACTCCGAGCGTTTGCCGAGAAGAACGGTTACATTAAATCCGGAACAGCGGAAGAAGAAGAGACCGACAGCGCCTTTGATATCGTTCTCTCCGCCGCCTGAACTGTTGCTCTAATCAATGAAAGTTCGTACGTTGCATAATGCAGCGTATGAACTTTTTTTGTGTACTAACATTCGGAATTTGCCGACTCATCGTCATTGTGCAATTTCTTCTAGTCTGCGCCCTCAACGCCTTCTCCCAGCAGAAGCTACTCATCCCTATGGACGCGAAGCAGTCCAACCACTTGAAAGCATACGGAATTGGATTCTGGGCGCTCGAGCACGGCGTTGAGATCGATTGGCTTCTGAATTATCGCGGAGGATCATTTGCGATTGACAACACAAACGAGATTGCAAATGAATGCCGTATCCGGGGTGTGTCGTTCGAGGAGATGAGCGCTGCCGCCGCGGCCGAAATATACGGCACCATCGCCCGGGATGACAACAACCAGGATGTGATTCGACTTGAAAAGGCCCCGAAGGTAGGGGTCTATGTTCCGCCGGGATTCAAACCGTGGGACGATGCGGTGACGCTTGCCCTGGAGTACGCGGAGATTCCATACAAAAAACTCTGGGATGATGAAGTGTTGCAGGGAAAACTTGCGCAGTGCGATTGGCTTCATCTCCATCACGAGGATTTCACCGGTCAATACGGAAAGTTCTATGGATCACACCGCAATTCCGCATGGTATATTGAACAACAAATTCTCTATGAAAAGGAAGCGAAGAGACTTGGATATAAGAAAGTCTCAGAAGAAAAAAAAGCGGTCGCCCGCGCCATCAAGGATTTTGTCGGAAGCGGTGGTTTTATGTTTGCCATGTGTTCCGCCACCGACAGCTACGACATTGCCCTTGCCGCAGAAAACACGGATATCTGCGACGTAATGTTCGATGGCGATCCGTCAGATCGCAACGCCCAGCAGCGCCTCGATTATAAGAAGACCTTTGCCTTCCAAGATTTTACTCTTGAGATGAATCCGTTCCGCTATGAATACTCGGACATCGACATTCCGCCGAGCGATCCGGTTCCTCTCCGTGATCCGGATACAGACTATTTTACATTGTTCGAATTCTCTGCAAAATATGATCCCGTTCCAACGATGTTGACACAGAATCATGTCAATATTATCAAGGGGTTCATGGGACAGACGACCGCGTTCAAGAAGCGCTTGGTCAAACCCAATGTCGTCATTCTTGCCGAGCGGGAAGGAACGGAAGAGGTTCGTTATCTGCACGGAAATTACGGTCGGGGTACATTCACATTCTATGGCGGTCATGATCCGGAAGACTATCAACACGCAGTGGGAGATCCTCCAACAGATCTCGCGCTGCATAAAAATTCGCCGGGCTATCGGCTCATTCTGAACAACATCCTCTTTCCCGCTGCAAAGAAGAAACAGCAGAAGACGTAATAAAAAAGCCCTCCGGCGAAAACCTCAGAGGGCGTTTGGCAGAAGCGGAAACTCTTATTGTATCGATTTTCCGTCAACGTCCACGATCGTCACCGTTCCATAGCCCAGAGCATCTAGGCCCGGACGGATCGCGGAAACATCCCCCACAATCACAATATTTGCCGCATCCGGCCGTGGATATTTTTCAGCAACACGGCGAACATCGGCAGCGGCGACCTGTTCGATATTCTGAACAAAGTTGTCGAAATAGGTGTCCGGCAAACCAAAAAACACAAGCATCGAAAGTTGCTGTACGATCTGCATTGGCGTTTCAAGTCCCTGTGGCTGTCCTCGAATAATTCCATTTTTTGCAAGTTCCAGTTCTGCAGGGGCCACATCTTCTTTTCTGATGCGGTGCAATTCTCTCATAATTTCAATCACAGCACTGTCTGTGATTGCTATCTTCACTCCGGAGGATGCGATAAACGGACCGACTTCCCTTCTCCATGTGAATCCGGAACGGACGCCGTATGTATAGCCCTTTGCCTCGCGCAAATTCAGATTGATGCGGGAACTGAATTGTCCGCCGAGAATCATATTCATGATCGCCAGGGCATAGTAGTCGCCGCTATTGCGCGGTGCGCCAAGATGACCGATGCGGATTTCCGATTGAGCCGATTGAGCCGTTTGGGCTTATCGACAAGAAATATCTTTGTGCCGTCAATTGCCGGGCTGTTCGAATACCGGGCCCCCGGTGCGGTTGCACTTTTCCAATCGGCAAAATGCTTATCAAGCGCAGATTGAATTTCAGCCAACGCAATATCGCCGACAACGATGGTTGTCGCATTCAACGAAACGTAATTCCTGGCATAGAAATCCCTCACATCGTCGAGTAGAATAGATTGCACGGTTCGATCGGTACCGTCTTCCGGTCTGCCATAGGGATGGCCGGAGCCGTACAGCAACGCCGCAAACACATTGTTTGCAACAGTGGTGGGGCGGTCTTTTTGCTGCAACAATCCTGTCAGGTGTTGTTGCTGAACGCGCGTCCATTCGGCCGATGGAAACGATGGATGTGAAAGTACATCCGCAAACACATCGAGAGACCGATCGAGAGGCTCTTTCAGTGTCTGCAAAGATGCGGTTGTTGCATCTCCCGAAGACGTGATGAAGAAGTTCGCGCCGAGAAAATCAAATTCATCATCTATCTGAAGAGACGTTCGCTTCTCGGTTCCCTCACGCACCATTTGTGCGGTCAGACTGGCAACACCGGCCTTGCCGGAGGGGTCGAGCGACGATCCCGATTTGAGAATCAAGCGGACCCGAACAATGGGAAGTTCATGATGCTCTACAGCAATCAGTGTCGCGCCATTAGCAAGTGCAGTACGTTGAATTTTAGGAAGTGAAATAGATGGTGTGGGTTGTGGTGCCGGCGCCTTGCTGCGGTCTATTTGCGCAACAAGGACGGGGACACAGAGAACCGCAACAAATGAAAATACCATTATCGATTTCATGAGTTCATACTCCATGGTCATGTGATGATCGTCGGAAGTTATTGAGCGCCAAGTTCCCGTTTTCCCGTTGGCACAATGCTCAGAACCATTGTGTTCGGAGTCCGGTACTTCTTTGCAGCATTTTGTACCTGTTCGGGAGTAATTCCGTCGTACAGGGCAAGATCTTTGTTGATCATGCCGGGATCTCCCCACATGACGTTGAAGTGATTCAGTTGGTCGGATTTTCCGGCGACGGATTGAAGCCGGAAAACGAATTGAGAACGAATACCGTTTCGCGCGTGCTGGACCTCGCGATCAGTTACACCATTCTTTTGCACATTTGCAATTTCATCGCGCATGATTTTTTCGACGTCCGCCAGGCTGATTCCGGGCTTTGCGGTGATTTCGATGTGAAAGGCGCCGGCGCGTTCGCGGCTGTATTGATATGCAACGACATCCTACGCAATTTGTTTGTCATAGACCAGCGTCTTGTAGAATCGCGAGTTCTTGCCGCCGGCAAGAACATCCGCAAGAACGTCGAGCGTTGCATCATCTTTTCCGGACAACGGCGTGGAGTGCCAGGCAACATACAGGTGGGGCAATTGAACGCGGTCTTCCATAATGTCCCGCTTTGCAGCGTTCTTTGCCGGTTGCTCTATTTCAATTCGCGCCACATCGTTTCCCCTTGCGATGCTCCCGAAATACTTTGTGACCCATTCTTTTGCTTGCGAGGGATTGAAGTCTCCGGCAACGCAGAGACTGGCATTGTTCAGTGCGTAATACAGTGTGAAGAAATCCTTGACATCGACGAGAGAAGCCGCACTCAGGTCAGCCATCGATCCAATGACGGGCTAGCCGTATGGATGCGAAGCATCGTACATCATGGCCGAAAGCGTTTCGTCGGCACGGCCATAGGGTTGATTATCATAGCTCTGACGCCGCTCATTCTTGACCACGTCCCGCTGATTGTCGAGTTTGGATTGATTCATGGACGGAAGCAAAAATCCCATTCGATCAGCTTCAAGCCAGAGTGCGAGTTCAAGGAATTGACTCGGAACAGTTTCAAAATAATTTGTCCGATCATTGGTGGTTGAACCGTTCAGCGTTCCACCGGCATCCTGGATTTTTCCGAAGAGCCCACCCTTATCGACATGTTCTGATCCCTGAAACATCATGTGCTCGAAGAGATGGGCAAACCCCGTTCTACCCAGCTTCTCCCTGCTGGATCCGACATGATACCAGACGTTCACAGAGACAATTGGAACAGAATGATCTTCGTGAAGAATAACGTTGACACCGTTCGGCAGAACGTATTTCTAGAACGGAATATTGAGCGGCGTTCCGGCGACAACAGCTCCGACGGCGAATAGCAGGAACGAAGTGAGAACCAATTTCATGAAAGCCCCCTCCATGGGGATTGTGATGATTTATGAAAGTTGAACTGAATGTCGAAGAGAATGAATTTCTGCGGAAGTCAGCTCCCGGTGTTCACCGGGCTGCAATCCTCCGATCTCCACGTTTCCTATTCTGACCCGGACAATGCGAAGTGTCGAGTAGCCGACGGCAGCGGTCATTTTCCTTACCTGTCGATTTCTACCTTCGCGGAGTACCAATTCGATCCACTGAGTCATAATATTTTTCCGTACGCGGATCGGTTCGCTCCGTTCAGGGAACGCGGGATCGAGCGGCAGAATTCGCGCTTCAGCGGGGAGAGTTTTTTGATCTTGAATCATAACGCCGCTGCGAAGCTGGCGCAACGCATCCTCTGTCGGAATTCCCTCAACCTGCACCCAATAAGTGCGGGGATGACCGAAACGAGGTTCAAGCAGCCGGTGGGTCAATCCCGTATCATCTGTCAGCAGGAGCAGTCCCTCGCTGTCAAAGTCAAGCCGTCCGACCGGATAGACCTCTTTGGGAAATGGGCCAAACAACGCAAGTGTTGAGCGCCCCTCTTTGTCGGTAAACTGGGAAAGCACATTGAACGGCTTAAAAAGCAGAATGTACCGATGATGATGACTCGGCAATCGGACCTCGGCAGAATGCTAGCGGAGTGCGTCGTTCAAGAATTCTATCAATGGCGATGCTGTCGCGAATGTGCGAAGACAAAGTTGAAGAAAGTCTTCATCTTGGCAAACGGAGTCTTTGAATTGTGATCCGACAAAAAACTGTTTCAACTTGAGATACTCTACCATCGGATTGTCGGGAGTATATCCGGCGGGCACGCGTTGGAGTTTCTCACCCTGAAGTTCGCCAAAAGCTTTTCGGAACATCTTGTTTCTGAGGACTTCAAGAAATTCTTTCGGCCTTGCCGCGAGGGCGCGCCGAATTTTCTTCAACTGATCGCCATCGGGAATGTAGATGCCTCCACCGAGAAAAACCTCTCCCGGTTCAATATGGAGGTAGTATCCGGATCCCTCCAAGCCCTTGGGCCGGCCAGCGACCACAAAATGGGCGGCAATATGCGTCTTGTATGGGGATTTGTCTTTGCTGAACCGGACATCCCGATAGATCCGGAAAATCGCCTTCTTGGGATTCAAATCGAAATCCGGCGCAAAGGTATCAAATCCGGGTTGGAGCGAAGTGACCAGCGCCTCCATTGGCGCCTTAACAAGATCTTCGAATTCATCCTTATGGGCACCGAACCATTCCCGGTTATTGTTCTTCTTGAGACGCCGAAGGAATTGGAGAGCTTCTTTGGGAAATCCAATAAACGGAGGAATGTCTGTCTCGTTGAAAACGGGTGGGATTTGCATTGCTCACACTCTAAAAGATGTTTGTTCAAAGAGACGAATACTCTTTCCCCTCGATTGCGGCGCGGACGAATCCATCAGCCCTTGCTAGGCGGGTACGAGCCTCTTCATATGAAACACCGGTCTTGATCATTACCAAGGCGCTCTTCACGTGTCCATTCGCAGCGTCTAATGCGGCAGCGGCTTCCTCATACGAGGCGCCGGTAATTGTCATAACTATTTTTTTTGCCCGTTCCCTCAGCTTCAAATTTGTCATCTGGAGGTCGATCATCATGTTCTCGTACACCTTGCCGAGGCGAATCATCGAACAGGTGGTGATCATATTAAGTACCAGCTTCTGCGCCGTACCGGATTTCATACGCGTGGATCCCATGACAACCTCTGGTCCCACAACGGTGCATATTGGAATATCTATTGCCTGTGCGAGGGATTGATATTCGGGAAGAGAGAACCTGTCGCGCGGATTTGTGGTCACATAAAGCGTTTGAGCGCCGCGCTCTTTTGCGCGCTTCACCGCGCCGATAACATACGGTGTGCGGAGACTTGCCGCAATCCCGCACACAACATCTTTGGAAGAAACATCTTTAGCGTCAATATCTGCCGCGCCACTTTCCTCCCGATCTTCCGCTCCCTCCTGCGCCCTGAACATGGCCTTCTCGCCGCCGGCAATCATTCCCTGAACCATCTCCGGGTCGCTACCATACGTTGGTGGACATTCGGCCGCATCAAGCACGCCAAGGCGCCCACTTGTGCCGGCGCCAACATAGAGCAATCGTCCACCCTGCTTGAAAGCATAAACGACAAGCTCTACGGCTCTGGCGATATACGGGATTTCCTCTTGAACGGCATAGGCAACCTTGATGTCGTCGTTGTTGATAATAGTGAGAACATCGGTAATGGAGCGTGCGTCAATATCCATGCTTGCTGGATTGCGTTGCTCGGTGGTGAGGTGTTTGAGTTGCTCAAAAACGGGATTTGTCTGTTCCAAGAGGCATCCTGAATGTTATGAGGAATCGTAAAAATTACGCATTTTGGGTGACTTATCAAAGCGGTTTCTCGCGCACAATGACGAACTTCTTTTCCTGATTTAGAAGATATTCACTACCCGGGAAGGAAAGATCCATCACTTCGATTGATGCACGGGGATGTTCCTTTTGCGTCTCGACTATTTCGGCGCTGACATCACCCCCCTTCAAGGAAATGATTGCGGGAGACGGAAGGCGTGGCCTGTTTCGCGTTAAGGGTGATTGCACGGTATCGCAGGAGTCCTTTCGCAATAACGGAAACGACCAAGTTGTGATGTTTGTTATCGAAGAGACAGATCTGGCAATAACGGAATCAAAGGGAGCGAAGCCGCGAGTCACGGAAAGGTCCTCTGCCCGGCCCCAAACAGTGCTTGCATTGTTCAAGCCAAGCGCTTGTATCATTTCCCCTACAGCAGAAATTTTTTTCCGCACTGAATCTACAAGAAGAAATTGCGTCTCCGGAAAAACAATACTGAGGGGAATGCCCGGTAGCCCGCCCCCGGTTCCCATGTCGAGAACGGATGTTCCACTGGGGAATTCAAACATGCACGCAAAGGACATGGAGAGCAGTATATGGTTTGTCCACACCAACTCTTCATCCTTTCGGGATATCAGATTGATCTTTTTGTTCCAGTCGAGAAGCATCTCAACATATCGGTGCAGTTGTTGCACCTGCGATGTTTGAAACGAAAGACCATTTTGTGTGAGCACAAGCTCGATGTCCGGTTTCACGTGGAACATCCTATTGTTTGCGAAGATGGATTGTAAGGACAGATATGTCGGAACTCGTCACTCCGGAGATTCGCATAGCCTGTCCGATCGAACGCGGACGAATTTTTTTAAGTCGCTCCCTTCCCTCGGTACTGAGAGATTTAATATCAGCGAAATCAAATGTTTCGGGTATCTCCATCTCCTCAAATCGAATCGCCCGAGAAATCTGTTGCAATTCTCTTGCGATGTATCCTTCGTATTTGAGATCGATCTCGATTTGTCTGGAAATCTCTATGTTGGAAAATGCGTTTCCAGTTTCTTGATCCACCGGAGGCAATACCGGGACAAGGTCTCCAATCGAAATATTCGATCGCTTTAGTAGCTGAGAAAGCTTTTCGTTCTCCACGATCAACCGTTCTTCCTTCATTGCCAATGTTGGATTAATTGCTGTCGGGGCAACGGAGGAGGAGAGAAGAAAGGAGATCCCCTTTTCTATGAGGCGTTCTTTCCTGTCAAGATAAGCGTGCGATTCTTCAGAGATGAGACCGAGTGAATACCCGATGGACATAAGTCGACGATCGGAATTGTCCTGTCGCAGAAGAAGCCGGTGTTCGGCCCGCGAGGTGAACATTCTGTATGGCTCATCAGTGGACTTGTTAATAAGATCGTCGATCATGACGGCGATATAGGCCTGGTCCCTGCGAAGTATCAATGGCGGACGATCCTGGACCGCAAGTGCCGCATTTATTCCCGCCATCAAGCCCTGCCCAGCGGCCTCTTCATATCCAGATGTCCCGTTGATCTGACCGGCAAAAAAGAGCCCGTGAACTAATTTTGTCTCGAGAGTATGATTCAATTGATGAGGAGGGAAGAAATCATATTCCACGGCATAGCCAGGCCTGATCATTTCGACACGTTCAAGACCTGCAATCGAACGCAAAGCTTCAAACTGAATTTCTTCGGGAAGACTAGTTGAGAATCCGTTGACATAGACAACATTTGTATTGTACCCTTCCGGTTCAAGGAAAATGTGATGGCGATCTCTGTCTGCGAAGCGGTTCACCTTGTCTTCGATTGATGGACAGTACCGTGGCCCCACCCCCTTTATTCTTCCAGTGAAAAGCGGCGACCGATCAAACCCCTTTCGAAGAATCGCGTGGGTTTCGGTGTTCGTGTACGTAAGGTACATTGGGACCAACTGATTTTTTATTTGCCTCGTTGTGTGTGAAAACGGATTTGGTGGGTCGTCACTGGGTTGAACTTCAACGCGAGAAAGATCAATGCTGTCCAAATCGATGCGAGGAGGAGTTCCTGTTTTTAATCGGCCCGCAACAAAGCCAAGATCGACAAGCCTCTCAGAGATGCCACGTGAGCTTCGCTCTCCAAACCGCCCCCCTTCCCGGCTCTTCTGTCCGGTATGCATCAATCCATTGAGAAACGTCCCGGTGCATATCACAAGCGCTGCGCAGAAAACGCTGTGACCACCCCGGGTGCTTACTCCAACAACAAATTCGCCTTCAGTATGGATGTGCAAGAGATCGTCTTCAAGGAGATCTAATCCAGCCTGTGACAGCAGTCGGTTGGATGCAGCGCGAGAATACAATTCCCTATCATTCTGGCTCCTGGGAGACCAGACCGCCGGTCCCTTGGATGTGTTGAGCATTCTAAAGTGAATTCCGGATTCATCCGCAATCTTGCCCATTTCCCCACCCAAAGAATCGATCTCTTTTACCAGGTGCCCCTTGGCCGTACCGCCGATAGCAGGGTTACAGGACATGCGGCCAATCCCGGCCGCGCTTAGGGTGACAAGAAGTGTTGAGCACTTCATACGAGAAGCGGCCAGGCAAGCCTCAATTCCTGCATGGCCACCGCCGACGACGACTACATCGTATTGATTTTGAGGTGATTGAACTATGGGCATGTTTGTTTCACGTGAAACATACGGTTTCTCTATTTTCCGATGCAAAACTGTGAAAAGATGTTCTGGAGGACGTCTTCAGGCGTTGTGTATCCGATAATTTCCCCCAATGCATCCATCGCTCCATGGATATCTACGGCAACAAATTCGAAACTCATCCGCCGTTGGACGGACTCTTGTGCGAGCCGAAGAGACAGCGCTGCCCCGTCAAGGGCCGCCTTATGCCGAGAGCTCAATATTAAAGGACTCGAGATAGAATGGTCGTGTAGAGGCATAATTGTATCCACTAGCAAGCGCTTAAGCGTATCTATTCCCCGGTGTTCCTTGCAGGAGACCATTACGGATGGGAGCCCTGCTAGATCTGCTCCACTGCTCCATCCAGACAAACAAACATCTGATTTATTGAGAACAAGGATTATCCTCGAAGTGCTCCCGGCACAGGTATCGACAAGTGGCTTTATGAGGGAAATATCTTCCGGATCAAGGGGTTGCGATGTATCCATAAGGTAGAGCACAAGATCTGCCCTGTCCAACTGGTGCTCCGTCCGGCGGATTCCTTCTTTTTCGATCTCGTTAACAGTCTTCCTGAGTCCCGCCGTATCAGCCAAGCGAAAAAGCATCCCATCAATAGATACGCTCTCCTCAATCACATCTCTTGTGGTTCCCGGGATCTCGCTGACAATAGCCCGATTCTCCTGCAACAGAATATTCAGGAGGCTGGACTTGCCCGTGTTTGGTCTGCCCGCCAGCACCGTTCGGACACCTTCGCGGATGAGCTTTCCCGAGGCGAAAGTGGCGGACATCTCTTCGACAGCCTTGATTGTCTGGGCCAACTGGTCTAACACATTGTCAAGGCCATTGATTTGTATGCCCTCTTCGGAAAAATCCAACTCAAGTTCCAATAACGAACATAGATCAAGTAGTCCCCGACGCAGTGTCCGGATGCGATCGCCAAGTCTGCCGTGAAGTTGTTCGTACGAAGCCTTTCGTGCAGACTCGGATCGAGCGTGTATGAGCTCGGCCACCGCCTCTGCCTGGCTAAGATCTATCTTACCGTTCAAAAACGCGCGTTCCGTAAACTCACCGGGAAGTGCGTGACGGGCCCCTTTTGCAATAACGGTATCAAGAATGCATCGCGAGATAAAGTATCCACCATGACAACTAACTTCCACGACAGTTTCACCAGTGTAGGAATGTGGAGCCCGAAACACGGTGGCAAGAACAGAATCCAAGCACCCACCCACCCCATCGCCGAACTCCCCCAACAAAGCCATATGCGACGGACTATCGTGGAGAGAACGCTTTCCGGAAAACAATGGTCCCACAATATCAAGAGCGTTCATTCCGCTGACACGAATAACGGCAATCCCACCCTCTCCGGGCGGCGTTGCAATAGCAGCAATGGTATCGGATGTGGTCTTCAGCTTCATGTACCAAATATATCCAATTCGCCTGAAGATTCAAAAGCAATTGGTTCTTGCTTCGGTGTGGAAATCTCTTATATTTTTAGGATACAAATAACTATACCAAGGGCAGGTTCATGATCATTGTAATGAAGCCGGGCGCAAGTGACGCCCAATTGCAGCATGTCTACGAAAGAGTAAGACAGCTTGGATTCCAGCCTCATTCGATAGTCGGCACTGAGCGAACGGTCATCGGCTGCGTTGGCGATGAACGCGGAAAAGTACAACTACAAGCGCTCGAGTCGACGGATGGCGTGGAAAGTGTCATGCCAATTTTAAAGCCATATAAGCTCGCAAGCAAAGATATGCGCCGCGAGTCTTCAGTGGTGGCGGTTGGCAACGTAAAAATCGGCGGTGATCAATTCGTCGTGATAGCCGGCCCCTGCTCGGTGGAATCCCGCGAACAAATTCTCGCGAGCGCCGCATTTGTAAAAAAAGCAGGTGCACAGATGCTGCGCGGCGGTGCATTCAAGCCGCGAACATCACCGTATGCATTTCAAGGACTTGAAGAAGAGGGACTAAAACTTCTCGCCGAAGCCAGAGAAGAAACAGGCCTCCCATTTGTCACCGAAGTGATTACGCCGACCGATGTTCCGATGGTCTCTGAGTACGCAGACATGCTCCAAATCGGAGCAAGAAATATGCAGAACTTTTCCCTCTTAAAAGCGGTTGGGAAAATTGCAAAACCGGTACTGCTGAAGCGTGGTATGTCCAGCACCATCAAGGAACTCCTGATGTCTGCCGAGTACATCATGTCCCAGGGCAATTATAATGTTGTGCTTTGTGAACGCGGTATTCGAACCTTCGAAGACTATACGCGGAACACCTGTGACCTCTCCGCCGTCCCGGCAATTAAAGAACTAAGTCATCTTCCGGTGATTGTCGATCCGAGCCACGGAACCGGAGTGCGCAGCCTGATTACCCCTCTCTCCAAAGCAGCAGTCGCTGTCGGCGCAGATGGATTGATCATCGAAGTGCATCCCAATCCCGAAGAAGCTTTTTCCGATGGGGCACAGTCTCTCACCCCTCCCATGTTTGACTCACTGATGGCAGAGGTAAGACGCTATATTCCACTCGAAGGGCGTTCGTTGTGAATCTTTCTCTGCGGCATTTGCTGCACAAAGCCGCAGTCTCTGCAAAAACGCTGGGGGCATATGGATTGCAGCAGTACATCATCGCCTTCTTCCAGCGACCGGTGTTCTCAGAGTACACCATTGTATCCCGTCGAATTGCGTCGGCACGATGTCTTGAGATCGGTGGACCAAGTCCGACCTTTGAGAGAGGAGGAGCTTTTCCGGTCTACGGCGATGCGGCGACGATTGACGGATGCAATTTCTCCTCTACGACGATGTGGCAGGGAAGTCGCTCGCCAGGATCAACATACGCCTTTGATCCGCACAAACCAGCCGGCCGATATTTCGTTTCAGAAGCCGGATCGTTGACAGATGTACCGTCCGGCGAATATGATTGCATCCTTTCTTCCCATGTGATTGAACATATCGCGAATCCGCTGCGTGCGCTTCGGGAATGGGGGAGGGTGATCACAGGCGACGGCATTCTCGTCCTCGTTGTCCCACATCGCGATGGAACATTTGATCATCGTCGTCCCCTCACAACCATTAAGCACCTTATCCATGATGAAGAATCGGCGGTGGATGAGAGCGATGAGACGCATGTGCAGGAATTTTTGAATCTGACAGATCTTAAACTAACTCGCTATGGAAAAGATCGGGAATCTTTCCGGAAAACAACACTTGACAATCTCCACGTGCGAGGTATTCATCACCATGTTTTTGACGCACAACTGGCAATTGAGATGACAGAGGCATGCGGATTTTCCATCCTCGCCGCACAAACAATGCTGCCGAACAACATCATCATTGTTGCCCAAAAAGAGAGACATCGTGTCTCCTCTTATGCAAAAACTCATCCAGAACTATTTCATCAAAGTCCGTTTCGTACCGACCGGATGAAATTCAAATAGAATTTGAGTACTTTACCTTATGCGATGGATTCTTCGTTCCAAAATACATAAAGCGACAGTAACCGAGGCCAACGTCGAATATGTGGGGAGCATTACCATTGACGAGGACCTTGTCGATCTGGTGGGATTTCTGCCGGGGGAGAAAGTTCTTGTGTCCAGCAACACGACAGGCGCCCGCCTGGAAACATATGTGCTGCTGGGCAAACGGGGGAGCGGAACCATTTGCATGAATGGCGCGGCAGCTCATCTGATCAAAGGAGGGGAAGAGATTATTGTAATGGGGTTTGAGTTGAGCGATGTTCCCCTGCACCCCAAAATTATCCTCGTGGACGGTAAAAACAAGTTCGTGAAGTACCTCTAGCACTCGACCTCCAACGCACAATTCGTTTTCAATCAGCGGCGGAATTGATCCCGTTCTCTCCTGAGAGAATAGAGGCAAGCACACAGGCCGCGATAGTTGGAAAAAAGCTGATGTCGCAGTCGACTGAGCGACCAGTGTGCTGCAGTGGAAAAAATTTCATTGCCGGAGCAGTGAACAAAAACAACTGGACAGAAAAGTGTAGAAAGACGCAATCCGGCTCCCATCATTCTAGGAAATTGAGAATAGTTCAATCCGATGAGTATCGGCAAGACGAGGATATTCGTCACGATAGACTTTGACAAGTTTGCAATTTTGCTATATTTATTTACACGGTTCTGAAAAGCTTTTCAATGATTTCCAAACGGGACCCGGTCAGAATCTTGGGAAGGGGTTGATCTCTCCCGGAGTCTCAAGAGCCAACCATCCCGCCCGAATCGTGAAGTATGTGAACGAAAAAATCAATCCGGAGAGGTGGAACATGTTTACGCAGAATGAACAGGCAAGCACGCGCGGTTCCTCGAAGAATCTCAATCGATCTATCGCCATCATCGGTGCAGGCAATATGGGAACGTCATTGCTGCGCGGCATCCTCAATGCCAAGATCGCGCCGCATGACAAAATCATCGCGAGCGGTATTCATAGTGAAAAGCTTGAGAGGCTTGCAAGCAAATGGAAAATACGCACGACGCTGCACAATCGGGATGCTGTCGTCAATGCGGACGTCGTGATGCTCTGTGTCAAACCGTATACCATTGGAAAAGTCATAGATGAGATCAAAGAAACGCTTCTGGAATCCCAGCTCATCATCTCCATTGCCGCCGGTGTCACCATAGAGGCGCTGCAGAAGCGGATTGGCAAGAAGAATCCGATTGTTCGCTCGATGCCGAACATCGCATCGACGGTTGACGAAGGCGCGACAGCCGTCGCGTTCGGGGATTCTGTCACGGAAGAACATGCACAGATGGCTATTGCAATTTTCGAAGCAGTCGGTGAGGTTGTCGTCGTCGAAGAACATCAACTGGATGCGGTGACGGGACTCAGCGGCAGCGGGCCGGCCTACATCTATATGGTGATCGAAGCCCTGATCGACGGCGGTGTCAAAATGGGATTGAGTCGCGACGTGGCAACCAAGCTGGCAGTTCAAACCGTTTTGGGTTCGGCAAAACTTGTGAAAATATCTCAACTGCATCCGGCCATTCTGCGTGATCAAGTGACAACACCGGGCGGAACGGCGATTAATGCAGTACACGAATTGGAATCCCACGGATTGCGCTCCATGCTTATTGATGCGGTTGCGACGGCAACCCGCCGGTCAAAGGAGCTCAGTGAACTCATCACCAAACCAGTGCAACCACAATGACCTATTCGTGTCTTCGCTGCATTGAATGCGGCAGGGAATATTTGCTCTCGGATATTCGATTCACATGCACCTGCGGCAACCTGTTGGATGTGTCTCATGATTGGCAGAGCGTGCGCGCGTCGTTCGATCTGTCCCGTGAGCAGTTCGGCGAGCATTCTGCCATGTTGAACGGCCAGCCTGCGGGCGGTGTCTGGCGATTCCGCAACATGGTCCTGCCGGGATTTCCAGACGAAGCGATTGTCTCCAAACAAGAAGGGAACACGCGCTTGTACCGCAGTAAAAAAGTTTCTCTGTGGACCGGTTGCCGAAATCTGTTTTTAAAACACGAAGGAGAGAATCCGACAGGATCATTTAAAGATCGCGGCATGACCGCTGCAGTAACTCAGGCGCGGGCGCTGGGGCAGCGCGCCGTGACATGCGCATCTACCGGAAATACGTCTGCATCTCTGGCGGCTTATGCTTCCGAGGCGGAAATAGCGGGACTGGTGCTTATTCCCAAGGGAAATGTTGCAGTTGGAAAAATATCACAGGCGCTTGCCTACGGGACGAAGACGCTAGTTGTGGACGGGGATTTTGATGACTGCATGCGGTTGATCCGGGAAGCGCAGGAACGACTCGGTGCCTATCCTCTCAACTCGATCAATCCATTCAGACTGGAAGGGCAGAAGACGATCGTCTGGGAGGCGCTTCTGCAATTGCGCTGGCGGGTTCCGGATTGGTTTGTTTTTCCCGGCGGGAATCTTGGAAATACCAGCGCCTTTGGAAAGGCACTGCACGAAGCTGTGGAACTCGGGTGGATTGACAAAATGCCGCGTTTTGCGGTCATTCAGGCACAGGGTGCAAGTCCTTTTTATGAAGCATTCAAGAATGGGTTTTCCACACTGCGACCGCAAAAGGCAGACACCATTGCCACAGCCATCAAGATCGGCAACCCGGTGAACTATTCTAAAGCTGTCCGTTCATTGCGATGGACGAACGGCATTGTCGAGAGCGTGACAGATGAGGAGATTTTGGAGGCGAAAGCGCATGTCGATGCCGCCGGCATAGGAGCGGAACCGGCATCGTGTGCAACGGTCGCCGGACTGAAAAAACTTGTGACGGCGGGAATCATCGACGAAGGGGAGACGGTTGTCGGGATCCTTACCGGAAATATTTTAAAAGATCCGCAGAGTATCGTGGATTATCATTTTGCAAAGACACACCCTCTTGCTAATCCGCCGGTCGAGATTCGTGCAGAAATCGGCGATGTCGAAAAAATTCTCTCAGAGAGGACAGAAAGGTGATGGTTAGAGTTCGCGTTCCGGCGTCAACATCCAATCTGGGTCCCGGTTTTGATGTGCTGGGCCTGGCATTGAATCGCTATCTCATTGTTTCGGGAGAAGCGGATCAACAGGCGCCGTTGACAATCACAGTGGAAGGTGAAGGAATAAACCACATCGCAACCGATTCAAACAATCTTGTCTATCAAGGGATTTGTGCAGCGCTGCATGCGGCGGGGAGAGATCCACGGCAAGCACATCTTCGGCTTCACCTGGAGAATAACATTCCTGCGTACGGCGGCCTGGGTGGAAGCGGGGCAGCATGTACCGCCGGCATCGTTCTTGCCAACAGGCTTTTTGACCTGAAGCTTTCAGAAACGCAGATGCTGACAATAGGATTGGCGTTGGAAGGGCACCCCGACAACATCTCTGCATCGATGATGGGCGGATTGACGGTCAACTGCTACGATGGGGCGGAATTGCACACCCGCAGCATCATGATAGAATATCCACTTCTGGTGGTAACATGCAGTCCGCATTTTCAATTGTTGACCTCGGAGGCGCGAAAAATTTTGCCAGCCTCAATCTCCCGTTCAGATGTGGTTGTCAATCTTCAGAACGTCGCCTCGCTGGTGGCTGCGATGATGGCGGGCGACATGGAGGCGCTACGGTACGTGACAGCGGAAAGAATTCATGAACAATACCGCGCGACACTCATCCCCGGATTTGACGACGTCCGGCGATCGGCGTTGGAAGCCGGCGCACTTTCCTGCAATATCAGCGGTTCCGGGCCGACGATTTTCTGCTTCGCAACGTACAACGAGGAGGCGATTGGATCCGCGATGCAGGCGGCATTCCTGCGCGCCGGACTCACTTCGTCGGTGGCTGTGATGAATATTGAGAATGAGGGAGCGTCCATTATTTGAATCAGCATACCAAGAATACTCGGAAGAATCGTACCATTCGAATTGGACTCGTCTCGTCATCCCGTACAGCACACCCGCAGTATCGAAGCGTTGTCAGAACGTCCGTCCGCAGATCAGGACAGCGGTCTCGAGAGGCAGCTTCATTATTGTCGCAATTCTCACAGCTCTGATCATCGTGACTCCACAGAGGCGCGTCGCAATCTATTGAGGCGAACGAAGAAGAAATTGTCAGTGTGCAGGTGCCCCCAAATGTGATGTGCGCGGGAACGTTGGAACATAAAGGAAAAGCGCTGCACGGGAGTTATGTTTTTGTGCAGCGAAACGGCGATGCGATCGACATACGAATTCAACCGCCCGGGAGAGGGGATTATGTGTTCCGGCTCTTCGCAAAAAGCCGGGAGGAAGAGGGGGCATATGAATCGGCGACGGAATATGCTGTTCGCGCCCGTTCTCTTCCGGAGGTTTCAACGGGTTATCCGAAAGCCTATAGCGAATTTGATGAACATGCTGCCATCCTTGCAAGTCCATTTCAAGCGGAGATAGCAACCCGCACCCCCGCGTTCTTTTGCATCACTGTACCCGGCGCTGAAGATGTTGTCATCGTCAATGGCCAGAAGTGGACGCATCTCAAGAAAAATGGAAATGTTTTCGACGCGCTTGTTCGTGTTCGCAAGGGACCGGTACGTCTCTGCGCGCAATTTCCGGGACGGCGGGAATTTGATACACTTCTTGAATACAATGGTGTGGATAAATGAAGACATACAAAGTCATAATATTTTCTCTCTCATGGATTCTTGCAGCAGTGTCTGCGTCGGCACAATCCGCGTCGGCAAATCGTGTATATAGAATTCCCTGTGGAATCACCCGGGGATTCAATGTCTGGATCGTCGACGGCAATAGCGTGCGCAGAGACATTTATCCGGAATTTCTCTACGGTGGGAACGATCAGCGGTATCTCTTTATTCCGGAAAAGGAAATCTGGATTGATCAATCAATTTCGTCAGAAGAGTACAATTACACAATGGAACACGAGATCTACGAGCGTGCATTGATGGCCGCATACCGGATGTCATATGCCGATGCTCACGATAGCGCGCTTGCTGTCGAGCGGCGAATGCGGATAAGAGATTTTGAGAATACGCAATTCCACGAACACTCCATAAGAAAAGTGCGCCCCGTCGACTGTGATGGTCAGCGGGAAATTATAACATTGCCGGACTCCATCGTTTTGCGCAATGTGTACCGCCGATTCTATGATGAGCGCGAAGGAATACAGATTTGGATTGTGGATGGAGCCATAGTACGAAGAGAGATTTTCCCGGACTTTGGATTTTCAGGAAACGATCTTGCATATCAATTCATTCCGGAAAAAGAAATCTGGATTGATGGACAGGTGTCCTGTGAGGAAACAGAGTTCTCTGTCACGGGGGAACTTTGCGAGAGAAATCTGATGTCGCGGGGGGTGTCATATGATTCAGCGTATATGAAGTCATTGGAGTTGATAAAGACTGCCAGGAGAGCCGCGTCCAGAAAAGCTGCAAGCAGGCCAGGAATAAAAATACCCACCCAACTAGACCGCGAATTTGGCGGAAAGCCCAAATAGCCAGCAATCAGGCCACAAAATTCTCCATTTTCTTCTTGACATTGTGATATCAATATGATATCATTACGATATCACAACGAGAGAAAGGAGATTTTGCATGCAACCCATTACCGAAAAAGTAGCAAAACGGACAAACGGATTTGTTGGTCTTGGCATACTGCTTCTGCTGACAATTCTCGATGTCGTATTACTGTATCTGATGGTTATCAATGATGCCCCGATTATGCTATGGGGTTTCGTCCCCCTGGTTGTTTTCACCGGAATTTTTTCAGCCGGATTCTTCATTGTCCAGCCAAATGAAGCGCGCGTACTTGTACTTTTTGGAAAGTACATCGGTTCCGTTCGCGAGGACGGATTCTGGTGGGCAAACCCGTTTGCAGTGAAGCGGCATGTTTCTCTCCGGATCAGAAATTTCAACAGTGAGCGGTTGAAGGTAAATGATCTGCACGGAAATCCAATTGAAATTGCAGCGGTAATCGTCTGGAGAGTTGCTGATTCGTCACGGGCCCTGTTCGACGTTGAGAACTACGAACAGTTTGTAGCCATACAGAGCGAAACAGCTATCCGTGCACTTGCATCCGAATATCCGTACGATATCCAGGACCATGAAGGTGATTCACTTCGCGGCGCTCCGCAGCGGGTTGCAGAAAATCTCCGCACACAAGTGCAGGCGAGGCTTGAAGTGGCCGGTGTCGTGATCAACGAGTCCCGCATCAGCCATTTGGCCTATGCACAGGAAATTGCTCAAGCCATGTTGCGCCGACAACAGGCTCAAGCCATAATCTCCGCACGAAAACTGATTGTCGAAGGTGCCGTGGGCATGGTACAGGGCGCATTACAGGCTCTTGCGGATCAGAAGATCGTAACGCTTGATGAAGACAAAAAGGCAACCATGGTTAATAATCTGATGGTGGCGTTGGTGTCGGACCGCGAAGTACAGCCGGTGGTCAACACAGGAACGCTCTATCAGTAAATTAAGGATTAAGAGAATTATTGGTGCGGCGGTGCTCGTTCGTAACTAAACACAGCAAGAAGGGCGCAGTCTGGGTCCGATGAAAGCTGTTAAACCAAAGAAGTATGGCTGAAAAGAAGAAATTTCTGCTCCGCGTCGATGGAGACGTCTTCGCATCACTTGAAAAATGGGCGGCGGACGATCTGCGCAGCATCAATGCGCAAATCGAATTTCTGCTCACCGATGCCGTCAAGAAAGCGAAACGACCAAAGATCTCCGCATCGAACACGGGCACACCGGAGCAGATTCAATCCGCTCCGGAAGGAGAGAGCGATGGAACGATATAGGCATACACAGACGGGATATCTTCTCACATATATAATACTTGCAGCAACAACTGCCGCGCTTGTGATTGTGTTGCTTGGACGCGCGCCGTTTCCATTCTGGCTTCTGCCTATTGCAGCGGGAGCGATTCTCTTTCTCTTTGCCGCATTGACCGTTGTGGTCACGGATAGTTCCATGCTGATCAAATTCGGCGCAGGATTGATCCGAAGGACTATCAAATTATCTAATATCGCCTGTGCGGTACCGTGTCGCACAAAGGCGTGGTACGGATGGGGAATTCATTGGATCCTGCCAAATACATGGGTGTATAATGTATCAGGATTCAAGGCGGTGGAACTCCGGATGAGGAGCGGGAGGCGCATTCTTGTCGGCACCGACAGACCCGAAGAACTCTCCAAGGCGTTATGGGATGCAGGTATAGCGCGTGAGGAAAAAGCATAGATGATAGAAGCAGAACATTTATCATCCGCTGTGCCAATATTGCATCGACGCACCCCAACAACGACCGGCGGGAGAGCCATATGAAACATGGCATTGGAATCCTGATCGTGTTCTTCGGAACACTTTTAAATGCACAGGAAAAAACCATTGAGCCGGAACAACGGGCTCGCGAGTTTGTCGATCTTCTTGCCGCCGGAAAATTCTCCGACGCACCTCCGTTGTTCGATGCGACAATGAAGACTGCATGCCCACCGGCCACGTTGGAAAAAATCTGGACGGGACTTTTGCAGCAAGTCGGACAGTTTAAGAAACAGACAGGTGTGCGGACAGAGAAGAAGGATGGACTCGACATTTGTTTCGTTACGTGTGTTTTTGAACGCACAACCCTTGCAGCCGAAATTGCGATCAATGCGTCAGGCGAAATCGCCGGACTTCATTTTGTGCCCGCAGAATCCGTTGTGCCTTATGCGCAGCCCGAATATGCGAGGTCAGAGAAATATTCCGAGAAGAATATCTTCATCGGAAAAGGAAGAACGGCTTTGCCGGGAACACTTACTCTTCCGGTAGGAGACGGCCCGTTTCCGGCAGTCGTGCTTGTCCATGGATCGGGCCCGAATGATCGGGACGAAAGCATTGGAGCGAACAAACCGTTCCGCGATCTGGCGCTGGGCCTTGCCTCAAAGGGGATTGCTGTTCTGCGATACGAGAAACGTACGCGCGCGCATGCTGCCGCGATGGCTGCGATCAAAGATAGTTTGACGGTGAAGGAAGAGACGGTGGACGATGCAATTGCCGCCGTCGAAGTCTTGTCTTTCTCAGAAAAGATCGATGGGAAAAAGATCTTTATAGTGGGGCATAGTCTTGGCGGGATGCTCGTGCCGCGCATCATGCATGAAGCAAGCGGAGTTGCCGGCGGAGTTGTTCTCGCCGGAGCCACGCGGCCATTGGAAGAATTGATCCTGGATCAGATGATTTATCTCACATCACTTGAAAAAGACACGACCTATGACATTGTGGAACTAAAGGAACAAGTTGCGCGGGTAAAAGATCGAACATTATCTCCGTCGACCGCTGCGAATCTGCTGCCGCTTTCTCTCCCCGCAAAGTATTGGCTTGATCTGCGCCGTTATGATCCGGTAAAAACGGCGCTGCAGATAAAGCGCCCGCTGTTGATCTTGCAAGGTGGACGGGATTATCAGGTAACGAAAGCGGATTTTGATGGCTGGAAAAATGGATTGGCCGCACGCAATGATGTGCGGTGCATACTCTATCCCTCATTGAATCATCTCTTCATTGCCGGAGAAGGAAAAAGCAGGCCGGAAGAATACCAGCAGACGGGACATGTCTCCGAAAAGGTGATCGATGATATCGCGCAGTGGATCACGTTGGCGGGGAGGTGAGGCTCTGCGATCGCCGAACATCCCTCGGTTTCGCTCGGGAACCCTGACTCGACTGTGCTCGCCAACCAACGCCGAGGTGACCAAATCTCCCTGGTTGGTTGAAGTTTGGGCGGATTTTGAGTATTTTAGTATACCACAATACAGGCATATCCTTGTTTTCACAAATCGTTTCAAAAATCAAACAGTGGCTGGGTACCCCGTCACAGCGCATCACTACGTCTTCGCAGCCGACACCTGCTCCAAAACGACGCACTCCATCCGGGGCAAAAAGGGTAGAACCACACGTCAGCCAGCGAAAGCCTGAGCCTCCCGCAAAACCAGTCGTAAAGCCGACAGAGGAATGGAAGCTTTCCCTCTTCGATGTCCCCGTCGTCGAAGGACGCACCCGCTTTCATGATCTGGGCCTGCCGGATGCTTTGATGCACGCAATATCAGATCTTGGCTTCACCTATTGCACACCGATTCAGGCCGAGATTCTTCCGACGACGCTTAAAGGTGACGATGCGACGGGCAAAGCTCAAACCGGAACAGGAAAGACTGCAGCATTTCTGCTTACCATCCTGACGCATTTTATAAGGAATCCGAAACAGGGAAAACGTCCGGCTGCAACCCCGCGCGCACTTATTCTCGCCCCAACGCGCGAGCTCGTACTCCAAATCGAGAAAGACGCACGCCTGCTCTCACCGCATATGCGCTGCAAGATCGTGGCGCTGATCGGGGGCATGGATTATCAAAAACAAATGAAGGCGCTGACGGAACGCGAAGTCGACATTGTTATCGCAACACCGGGACGTTTGCTGGACTTCAAGTCGAAGGGGAAGATTTTCCTAAAGAGCGTCGAGATTCTGGTGATTGATGAGGCCGACCGAATGCTCGACATGGGATTTATTCCCGATGTGCGGAAAATTGTTGAAAGCACGCCGCCGAAGTCCGAACGTCAGACGATGTTCTTCAGCGCGACGCTAACATCAACAGTGAAGCGGCTGGGAGATTCATGGACGCGCAACGCGATTGCGGTGGAAATAGAGCCGGAACAGGTTGCTGTCGATACGGTCGATCAGATGGTCTATATCACGACAAATGCTGAAAAATTCAAACTGCTGTACAACTACATTACACAAAACAATCTGGAGCGCGTCATTGTATTCGGCAATCGCCGCGATGAGACGCGTGACCTGAAGGACAAGCTGACCCGGTATGGAATCACCAGCGCGCTGCTCTCCGGCGACGTCACGCAGGATCAGCGGATAAAGCGGCTGGAGGATTTCCGCGGGGGAAAATTCCGCGTGCTCGTTGCCACCGACGTCGCTGCGCGCGGACTGCATATCGAAGGCGTGAGCCACGTCATCAACTACAATCTTTCCCAGGATCCGGAAGACTACGTTCATCGCATCGGACGTACAGGCCGTGCCGGTGCCAGCGGAACCTCCGTCAGCTTTGCGAGTGAGGATGACGCGCACGAGATTCCGAAACTGGAAGAGTTTCTCGGCCAGAAGATGAGCTTCACCTATCCGAAGGAAGAGTGGCTTGCCCCGCTGCCAAAACCCGGGCCGCATGAAAAAAGTACAGAACATGCCGTCCCCCGGCGGCGGTCATCATCATCTTCGTCGTCGCGCCGTCCACCCCGCCGCAGATCCAATAGATGAATTTGCCCGTATGAATTGCGAATCAGAATTATGGGACTTGATAATTCTGATTCGTCGTTTTTGTATTTTCATAGAAAGGAGTACTGTGTGAACTTTCCGCATCGAACTCACCGAAGCCCGCGTTCGCTTGTTTGCCTTTTTCTTGTAATTCTTCTTTCTTCAACGGCATTTCCACAGCGAAAATTGGAGAAGCGAATAGATTCGCTCTTTGCCGCCTTCAACCGTCCCGATGGTCCCGGTGCGAGTGTGATGGTAATTCGCAACGGCAGAACTCTGCTGGCGAAAGGGTACGGAATGGCGTATGTGGAAGCAAGGCGATCCGCCACACCATCGACAAATTACCGGCTTGCATCGGTGACCAAGCAGTTTACCGCAACCGCTGTCACGATTCTTGCGGATCGCAAGAAGCTTCGCTACGACAATGTGCTCACAGACTTCTTTCCGGATTTCCCCGCGTACGGCAAAAAGATCACCGTGAAGAATCTATTGCAGCACACTTCGGGTTTGATCGACTATGAGTCCGTGATGCCGGACACAACGACGGTGCAATTGCTGGACAAAGATGTGCTTTCGCTCATGAAAAAACAGGACAGCACGTACTTTGAACCGGGCACAAGATATCTCTACAGTAATTCCGGCTATGCACTACTGGCGCTGATTGTCGAGAAACGATCGGGTATGACATTCGCGAAATTCCTGCAGAAAAGTATTTTCAGACCGCTGAAAATGAATAACACTGTCGCATATGAAAACGGCATTTCGGCGGTTAAAAACCGCGCCTATGGCTATTCGCCTGTGGACAGCCTGCATCCGGATCTGTTTAGACAAACGGATCAGAGTATGACGAGTGCGGTGTTGGGAGACGGAGGCATCTATTCATCCGTCATGGATCTGGCAAAGTGGGACAAAGCTCTCTACAATTCTCCACTGGTGAGAAAAAAGACACAGCAAATAGCATTCGTGCCGAACATTCTTCCCGATGGAACCAACTCAGAGTACGGATTTGGGTGGAGAATCAGCGACTACAAAGGAGTGAAACGCATTCATCATTCCGGCAGCACAATCGGATTCAGGAATGAGATTCAGCGATTCCCCGACAAACGGACAACAATCATTGTATTAACAAACAGAGACAATGCGAATCCGAAGGCGATGGTTGAACGAATTGCAGAGATGCTTCTGTTTGCACAATAGGAAGAGGTGCAACGGCGGCATATTTGCGGTGGCCTATCCCACCATCACCCTCTTCACCACTCCGAGTTTTCTCCCCAGAAAACGCTCGCCAATTTCCGTGAACTTGCTTGGTGTGTCGCTGACAAAAAATTGGACATTCGGATGTTCTCTGCTTGGATTAACAATGTCGTGTTCCTGCAGCACATCCGCGACACGGCCCGCGGTTGCTTCACCGGAATCGATCAGCGTCGCCATTCCTCTTGTGACCCTTGTAATGACATCCTTCAGAAGGGGATAGTGGGTGCAACCCAGAACGAGTGTGTCAATTTTTTCTGTCATGAGCGGAAAGAGATATTCTTTCGCAATCATTTCGGTGGCGGCGTGATTGAGCCACCCTTCTTCTACCAGCGGAACAAGAAGCGGACACGCCCGGCTGTGTACTTGGAGCTCCGGATCTATCATCTTCAAAGCATTGCTGTATGCGTTACTTGCAATCGTGCCGGCTGTCCCGATGACACCAATACGCTTCTTCTTTGTTGCCGCCGCAGCGGCTTCTGCGCCGGGAATAATCACACCCACCACCGGAACGCGGGTGAGCTTCTGCACAACATCAAGCGCTACGGCAGAGACCGTATTGCATGCAATGACGATCATCTTCACGTCCTTTGAGATCAAGAACTTCGTAATATCTTCCGCATACTCCCGCACGACCTGCGGAGATTTGGAGCCGTACGGAACGCGTGCGGTATCTCCAAAGTACACAATGTTCTCGTGTGGAAGACGCTTCAGCATGGCGCGGACAACGGTCAGCCCGCCAATGCCGGAATCGAAGACACCAATCGGTTTGTTTTTGATCATTCCAGTGTTCTCATATGGATAACTGAACTTCTTCCAACTGACGAATAGTATCGAGAATGACGGCGCGGATTTCTTCTTTCCGATTCCCGGCGCGGACAGGAGTTCCATCGGACTCCAAAACATAAAAAGAATCCACAATTCCGTCAACCCTGGTTGCAATCTTTGCAAAATAGATGGCGAGACCCAACCCTGATATTGTCTCTGTCACACGATAAAGGAATCCCGTCGTATCCGGTGCAGAGACATCAATAATTGTGTAGTCCGCAGATTCCTCGAACTCAACATCCCGCTTGATATTGGGGTGGAGCATCGGGCGCGGGCGGCGTTTCCACCGGCGCTGGTGGCGTTCAAAAAGCGCATCAATCGTTTCTGTTCCGCGGAGGACGTGTTCGAAGTCCGTAATGATTTTTTCAGCCTGATGCTCTGACAAACGCTTTCCCGTTGCGATATCTGTAACGCGGAATTGATCGATGACCATGCTGTCCGTGCGGGTAAAAATGTGCGCATCAAAAATGTTTGCATCGTTGGCGGACAAGACACCGCAGAGATGAGAAAGCAGCTGCGGTGCGTCATGCGTGACTGCGGTCAATGTTGTGTAAGATACTTCGTGATCCACCAACACGGTAATCGTTTCAACGGATGCCGCCGCATGGACATGGCCGGCTATTTCCTGCTCGGAGAAAATGGCGATATAGGCTTCGTTGTGCAGTAAAGACAGATGCTGTTCAACAGCGGAGCGAAGCGACGCATCTGCAAAACCGTCCAGCATCGTTCGGACAGATTGCCTGTGTTCAGATTGCTGAAAGGACACCGCTTCGGCAAAAGGCAGGCGGCGTTCCAATACTGCACGCGTGCGCCGGTATAATTCCTGCAGCAACATCTCCTTCCACGAAGTCCACACGCTTTTATTAACAGCTGAGAGATCGCTGTATGTGACAACAAAAAGATAGTCAAGCTGTTCCGGGGAAGTGAAGAGCCCGGCAAATTCGGCAATGGTCTTTGGATCATTGATGTTCCGGCGAAATGCAACCTGTTCCATGGTGAGATGATGGCGGATAAGGAAGGGAATCGTGCCGTCGTCTTCAAATCCGATACGCGCCATAATTTGCTGTGCGGTGTCTGCGCCGCGGATTTCATGCTGCTCAACGCCGTTTGGCTTTTCGATATCGTGAAGAAGGATCGTGAGGAAGAGAACATCTTTCCGTGGAAGCGATCGAAAAACATCACCCAGCAAGTCCTTCTGGTTTCGCAGCTGCTCGGCGTGTTCCAGGGCGATGAGCGTGTGTGCGTCTGCCGTGTAGTAATGATACTGGCTGTGTTGAAAGAAGGCGACGAGGCGCCGCCACTCCGGAAGAAGCGCGCCGAGCAAATCGAAGTCATTCATCACCATCAGCGTTGCCGCAATCCCTTTATCCATGCGAAGAATGTCGCGGAACGCGGCCGCTGTATCGGGATTCATGGGTTCGGAAGCAGCAAAGATTCCGCGCGACTGCGTACTTTGGATGAACTTCAATTGGAGCGACTGTCCGGGATCGATGCCGTGACGGCCGCACAGCGCACACGCATGCACTATCTGAGCGCGGGATGCAAATTCGAACGAGCGGTCATGGAAAGACAACGCCGGGCCGCGCAGAACAAAAACATCGTCCAGCACACGCTCTTCCTGCTTCTCCTTCACAGACCGGCGGAGTTGCTTCACGTGAATTCGCAACAGACGACGGTTCAGGCGGTAAATATTGCGTGCATGAAGGTAATAGTCCCTCATGAATCGTTCGACAAATTCAAATTGAGGATCGTCTCCATACCCGAGGCCAGCAGCAATGTGACGCTGAATTGAAAAATCGAGCGTGTCGTGATTTGTGTTGGCATAGTAATGAGTCTCATTGCGTGCACGGAGCAGGAAATCCATCGCACGGTTCACCGCTGCGCATTCCTCCGGATCGGCGAGATCATTTTCCTGCAAGCGGGAAATCAACAACCGGCAGGCGGACTCCGGTGATCGAAAGGGATCGGGAGAAAGAAACTCAAAGTTGGTGGAACGAAACATCCAGAGTAGAGCATGTACATCCCGCAATCCGCCCGCGCTTTTTTTCATGTTCGGTTCGAGCAGTTTAACGGCGTTACCGTATTTATCGTGCCGGTCGCGAACGCCATTCAATACTGCTGCAACAAAATCGGGATTGGGCCGCTTGCGAATTTCCGTTGTCACCGAGGAGACGAAATCGGCGAACACTTCCTTGCCGCCGCAGATGAAACGGCTCTCGAGAACAGATGCCCACGAATCAATATCGCTCCGGGAGAGCGCAATGCAGTCTTTGGTTGTGCGCACACTGTGTCCCAGATCGAAGCCTGCGTCCCAGAGCGCATGAAGAAAGCGTTGGGCTTCCGGCGCGGCGCGCTGCTTTGTTTTTTCATCCGGAAACAACAACATGAGGTCAATGTCGGAACGGGGACACAGTTCATAGCGCCCGTACCCGCCCAGAGCCATAACGACACAGGTGCGATCAAGTTCCAACGCCGTGGATGTCCACAGCGATTGAATAACATCATCCAACGCGGCTGACAAATGTGCGGTGACATCGAAGCCGCTGCTGCCGCTGCGGTGGAGTGCAAGAATGCGCTCAAAATGCCGGGAGAATATTTCTTTTGGTGAAGACATGGGCTCAGCGTTTCCGGTTCTTCTCTGTCTTATCCAGGGAGAACTCCTGCTCCACCGGCCGGAGGGTATCATGCATTCGCTTCAAGGCGAGATAAGCGCCGTCGCTTCCACGGCGGGCACACAGGCGATAGAAGTGAACGGCACGCGACGGATTACGGGGAACGCGTATTCCCTCTTCATAGCAATAGGCAAGCGTCAACTGGGCCAGCAGCGAACCGTCCTGAGCCGCATCAAGCAGGAATTGAATGTCGGCGTTGGTGGCCGTTGTGTCGGCAACAACTCTGGCGGATGCCAGGCGCAATCCGGCTTCTTTGCTGCCGTGCACCTCTGCATACTGCCAGAAATCATACGCTCGCTTTTTATTCATCGTTGTCCAGCGTCCGGAGTTATAGCAAACACCCAATTCGATAAGAGCAAGAAGATGATTTTTCGATGCAGCATCCTCCAGCAGGCGGAATGCCTCACGTTCAGGAATCTGAGTATCGAGATGCAGAGCGGCGAGGCTTGCCCAGACAAATTCCGCTGCCGGATCTTTGCGTTTCAACCGGGTATCGAGTTCCTGGACAAAGGATGTGGAATGCAGAATATCCGTCATAAGTGGATATGCGTGCCGCGATCCGAGACTAATGGCGTGGACATAATTTTCAGCGGCAGCAACCGGATCGGCGCGTACGCCGATGCCCCGCTCGTAGCATCGGCCAATAACGGTGCTGGCGTCCGGGTTGCCGATGGCAGCGGCTTGCTGAAGGACGCGGAAGAGCGCCGTGTCCGACGCGGTGGAATCAATCAGAAGCTTGGAGATGCCGAGGAGCTTCTGAATTTCTTCGTTCCCGTTACGAAAAACATCCTGTAGAATAGTCTGATCATCGACGTGCCGGCTGGTGTCGACGGAAAAATCAAGCAGCAGTGGTTCTGCCGGAGACGCAGACCGTTTTGTGCCGGGTGACGATTCATGATGCCCGGCGGGGCGATCGGCGAACAATCCCTTGCGTTTCAATTCTTCCAGCAGGTCTTTTGCCGGTTCATATCCGCCGTCGGCGGCGCGCTGTATCCAGAGTTGTGCCTCTGCAAAGTCCTGATGGACGACAAGGTTATCGGTGAAGATCAACCCGAAGACATATTGGCCGTCGGGCATGCCGGACTCTGCGGCAGCGCGGAATTCAAAAAAGGCGAGAAATGGATTCCAATCCACGCCATAGCCATTGTAAAGGAAGATGCCGAGATTGTATCGAGCGAGCATAAAATCCTGTGCCGCCGCCTTTTTCAGCCAGAAAGCAGCCCGAACGGTGTCCGCCGGGAAGCCCTTGCCTAAAAAATAGCGGAGCGCAAGTTCGTGCTGGGAAGCGGCCTCACCGGCATTCGCGTTCTTCATCAACATAAATCCCTCCCACAGCTGGTATGTCAGGTCGGATGTTTTGATGATGGTGGTTGGTTCACCGGTGCGGTATTTTTTGAAAACGGGGCTATTCGGGCGTTCCTGTGCCTGAAGGGAAAAAAGAAAAGCCATGATCAGTATGATCACGGCAGGATAAAACAATTTCGGCATGGTGAATCCTTCAGGGCGTGTGGCTTCGCGCGTTGACGCATTTCAATCGTAGACGATGTCGTTATGTAGTGTACACTATCCAGAGGAGAAAATCCAGCAAAATGGAGGGAGGTTTCTGCCAAACACCGTGCAGTGTTGGAAAAAGGAAAGAACTATTCTGGGAACCCCTATTTTCTGAGCAATGGCACGCCTGCAGCGGTTTCATTGACATTCTAACAATCGTTGGATATATTTGTCCATGCCGCCTGTAATTCAACAAGATAGAGATGCACAGAAAAAAATGATTGGTGAACACCTGAAAGCTGCAGACAGGTTCATCAAGGCATCCGAATTTCCCAAGGCGCTTGAAGAAGTAACGAAGGCGTTGGGAGTGGAGTCTAATAATATGTACGCGCTTGCGTATAATGAGCGCATCAAGGTGGCGATCGAAGCGGCAAAGAAGAAAGAAGAGGAAGACAAGCTGAAAAAGCTTGTCGAGGATCAGAAGAAAGCGGCGTTGCCGCCCAAGCCTGCAGAACCCCCCCGTGCACCGAGTATGCCGGATGCCAAGCCGCTTCCGGTTTCCGCCCCTCCGGCAGCGGCTCCCGCACCCGTTGCCGCTCCCATACCGCAGATTACCGCGGATGATATGGTGGCGAAGATAAAAAAAGAAGCCACTGAGACTGCAGATAAGAAAGCGGACGAGCGCCTGGACTTGCTGAAGAAAGAATTCGAATCCGCACGCCGCAAGTTGGAGGAAGATGTCGTGTTGTTTGCTTCACAGGCAAAGGACGCGGTCGAGGCGAGGACGAAGCTGGAGCACACGATTACAGAACAGATGAAAGAAATCCAGACCATACGCTCCGAGCAATCTCATTCCGCAGCCTCTTCATTGCCCGCAGCGGCGGAGATTCTGCGGGTTCTTTTCGAAAAGGCATGGGAGGATGGAGCCATTTCACCAGACGAGCGCTCATTGCTGCAGACGGCTCAATCGATCCTGAAAATGAGTGATGCTGATTTTTCAGCACTGGAGTCGAGCACCCGCTCCTCGTCGTATTTGGCGGCGTTGCGCGAAGTGTGGAAGGACGGTGTCGTCACCCCGGAAGAGGCCGAGCACCTGGAACAGCTCCGCAAAGCCTTGAATGTAACCGGCGACGAGCACCTGAAACTGGAATCACAAATCAGAAAAGAGTCGGCAGCAAAAAAGCAGTAGTCTCCACCCTCCTTTCCTCCTAACCGATTTTCACCCAAATCCATCGATAGACCACTGCCGCTCCCCACAGAATATTTTCGAGCAGCAGTGACCAACACAGGTATGCAGAAATGCTTCCTGCCAGAAGACAGCCGGTGAGTGCAACGTACTCTGTACCTAACCCAAACAAGCCGTTCAATCGCAGAGCGGCCGCATTGCAGTACCATTGATCATTGGGAATTTGGTTGCTTCTTCGATGATGACTGGCCAGATCAATTGCGGCGATCAAACGATCCTGCCAGCCGTACAGAAAAAGAAATATCCGATGCAGCAGACGAGTCCATGCATCTTCGCCGCCTTCATCCGATGCCGCCAGTTCTTCAGAAACCCGGTTGACGGAGTATTGCGATTGCGTGTGAAGAAAAGATGATTGATAGAACACATGATAGGAGACACGCAGATTCACTCCCAGAAAACCTGTTGCACCCAACAACACCGAAGGAAAAATAGAAATGCCGTTGTGCAATAGCCAGACAGAAATTCCGAAAAAGAGAAAAGCATTGACAACAAAATCACCGATCGAATCATAGAAGCGTCCCCGGCGGCTGTATTGTTCTCGGGCGCGGGCGAGTTGTCCGTCGGCCGAGTCGAGAATGTCTTTTGCATAGAAAAGAAAGGCCGCGACAACAAATGACGGGGCGGGAAGTGCCAGCACCATTCCGCCGGCAACACCGCAGAGCGTTGAGAGGAGCGTCACCTGATTCGGGGAAATGCGCGTGGGAAAAAGCACGCGCGTAACCACTCCGGCAACGGGACGCTGGAGATAGATGTTGACAATCTCATCGGATACGGAGGATTTGATCGAGGCGGTGTAAGAGTACGTTTTCGATACAGTCATCGTCGGTTATAAGGATAAAAGATTTTCTGCGCTTCCGCGAGATCATCCGCGGTGTCAATTTCGATGCAGTGGAGTTCACCCGCATCGACGGCATAGTATGGGATTCCAGCGCAAATCATTTCCTGAAACGACGCCTCATAAAATTCATTAACACGCCGCTCGTCCACAATTCGCCGCTGCAGTGTTTGAAAAAGAACCTGTGTTGCCGCCGGAGAAAGCCTCTGGATGCCGATGGATTCCCCGGCAGCCTTATGAAGAGGAACATCTTTGCCGATTTGAAGAATCCGCTTATCATTATCGGTTGCCACTTTCACGTCTTCACCGGAAATCAAACCTGCTGTCCGCACAATGCAGCAGGAAGGAATTGGAGCGTCGAGGAGCTTCTGCAGCAGTGCATCGTCAAAAACAATGTCGCTGTCCAGAAGCAGCATGTCTTCCCATATCGCGTAATCTCGGGCACAGAGAAGTGATGCGGCATTATTTGTCGATGCAAAATCCGCATTATGGACAAACACGACGGGGGCGGACGGCCATGTGCGCCGCACATGTTCTTCGAGAACCGTATGTTGAAAACCGCTTACAAGCACAATCGAATCGACGTCGGCGGACAGGACACTGCACACAATCCGGTCAAGTATGGTGTCCGGGCCCACGTTCAGCAGGCATTTGGGAAGCGCGGCGGTCAGGGGATAGAGCCGTGTGGAACGCCCCGCAGCGAGAATGACGGCGGTCATGCAAAATACTCCCGAAAGGCCGCAAGGAGATACGCGTTCTGTTCCGGTGTCCCGATGGTGATGCGTGCAAATGAGCGCAGATCTGCATCGTCGAAAAACTTAATTGCAATTCCCCTCGTTTTCAGAAACGCACGGAACTGCGGAAGAGATTCTTCCGGCAGACGGACCAGGATGAAGTTGGCGGAGGATTCATAAGCAGAAATCCCATCGATGGAATTCAGCACCTTATAGTACCGGCGGCACTCTTGTTCGAAGACATCATGAAGAGAGCCATAATACTCTCTATCATCCAGCGCTGCGAGAGCGAGTTTTTCCGAGAGAGCATGATATCCCAGATAGCGCGCGGAATAGGTGGAAAGCATTTTGTAATTGGCACCGGCAAAAGCATACCCGATGCGCATGGCCGCAAGTCCATAGAGCTTGGAGAATGTTCGGAGGATTATGAGATTCGGGTACTCCAACACCAGTCGCGGCACGCTATCGTCTGACTGAGAAGCGAATCCCTGATACGCCTCGTCCAGCACAAACATTACTTCCGGATGCCGGCGCAAAAGCGCAGCAACATCTTCACGCGGCATCGAGTTTCCTGTAGGATTGTTGGGGGATGCGATGAGAACGATCCGGGGTTGATGCAGCGCGATGAGTGTATCAATGGTGCCCGGGTCGTAGAGAAAGGTGTACTCGTTCTGTTGAAGCGGGTATTGCTTCGTGATTCCATTCACCTCCTGTGCCACCGCGGCATAGTACCACCACGAATAGCGTGGGATGAGCATTGTCTCTCCGGTGCGCAGATAGCAATGCACAATCTGCTTCAACATGCCTTCGCTGCCGTAAGAAAGAAGAATGTCTGTTTCCCGGATTCCATGCCGGATGGCAAGCTGCTCGGACAAAACACTTTTCACACCTCGGACAAAGTCGCGGGAATAGTTGCTCAATTCAGCAATTGGGAATGACCGAAGTATTTCCAGAGCACGGGGTGTCGGTCCGAATTGATTCTCATTTCTATCGAGATAGATCATCACGCTCCATGGGTGGCGGTCGCGCCGTCCGTCGACGAACGCGGTATTATGCTCTGATCATGTATGTGAGAAACGCATCCATCGCAACGAGATTGGAGATTTTTTTTACACTCGAATACAGGCCGGAATGTCCCGGCACGCGATACGAAAGAAGGAGTCGCTCACTCTGCTGAAATCCTGCCAGAGCAATCGTCTTCTCTAACGTCGTTTTTGTAAAGAATGTTCTATGGTAGAGGGGATGATTTCCGCCAACCCATTTTCTCCCCGAAAGCCGGAACTTAATGCTGTGAAGATTCGGAACTTCGAGATAGAGGTATGCGCCGGGTGCCATCAGTTTTCTAATCTTCTGAAGCTCGGCCACAGGATTCAGGAAATGCTCCAACACGTGCCACAGCGTGATGATGTCGAAGGATGCATCCCGGGCCGCGACGTCTTCAAGCGAAGCCACTTCTGCCGGAAGGTGGAGCGATTCCGCTGCAAATCGAACAGCCAGCGCCGACACGTCGATTCCATGGACATCATATCCGGCAGCACGTGCTTCGGCGAGGAAGAATCCGGGACCGCAACCGACGTCCAGCACCCTTCCTGCGGGGCTGCGTACCTTCATGACGGCGAGTCTTTGAGCGATAATTGATGAGAGTTCTGCAGGCATCTGCTGCGGTACTGTCTCATAGTATGATTCATACAGCGTCTGCTCGGCCGGCGGATTCTGAAGATAGGTCAAGCCACACGACGAACAGGTTACGACCCGGAAATTCTGTTCCAGGCAGAAGAGAGAAGATCGGCTGCTCTCGCAATTTGGGCAGGGTCGCATGATCAGGATTTTTTTTCTGCAACAAAATTTATAATTGTCATGGCATCACCAAGAGGATCTGTCAGGATCGTTGAAAAATCTGAGTGTATTCGCTCCTGCAGCCGTTCGGCGGCAGCGCGCACAGCTTCCGGCAAGCGCTCAGTCGTCATTGCCGCGCGCAGCAGCCCCATGACGTCACCAGAACGAGAAAAGTAGTACATCAAGGCTATGCCGGCCATCCTCCGTGCACACGTGCGAACACGTCCTGCGTTGTTCTCCTGCTCCGCTTGTCTGGCGCGAGCAAGTTCCACCGCAATATCGTCGTTCCAGGATGATGGTTGTGCAATCACAATACTATTTTCGCTTCGTGGCCAATTGTTTCGGATTTGTGATGCACGTTGCCGATGGCCTGATGAATCCGGCACTTACCGCATCCATTATTTGTGCAGAGGGTGCGATAGAGATGCAAAAGTCCCTGTTGCTCGATGCCGCGGGAGACCCGATACCGTTCTTTAATGAGCTGACGTCCCATTCTCCGAGTGACAGAATTCTCTTCCATTGCACCGGCAGCAAGTGCGGCGGCCATCACCACGCTCTTATCTTTTTGAAATATGTCCGCATACAGGAGCATTAACGGTATGCAGGTATTCATGACGATATCCCGGCGCCGGAATAGTCCAAGCAACGAGTGAAGCGCTCGAGTGGGTTCTGCAAACGTGAAGTGCCGACTCCAAAAGGTATCGTCCTTTACCTGCAGAAGCGATTCCATTGCTGCAACGCGATCGGTGTCCGCCAACCCCGTTTCGCTGCAAACATGGACCAATCGTTCAAAAAGGCGGTCATAAACGATGGCGAACAACAGCCTCGCTGCGGCAGCAATCCGAAGCGTTGGAAGATTTGAAGATCGTGCCGGTGAAAGGATCCATTCTGTCGCGTGAATACGATCACTAAATTCACCGGCCATGTCTTTCCAGATTCCGGACAGCAGGTGGACATACGCTTTCTCTGTTGGATGGACAAGCGCCCCGGCGGACGGCATCAATCCCGCAATGTGAAACAAGACAGATTCGATTTCTATTACCGATGTCATCTGCAATCGGCGAATTTCTGCAATGGAGAGAATCTGAGACAATCGTCGAAACGGCTTTCTGTTTCTGGAATAACCAAGGCCGTCCATGATTCCTTCGGCGAGCAGCTGCTCCCACGCTTCTGCATTGTTTAGCATCCCGCGCTGCAAACAAGCGTCCGGAACACTCAGCCTGGATTCCGGAATGTCAAACGGCGCGGCGGGTTCTTGTGTGGTCCGGTCCCCATTGCGATAGATTTCCGCGAGACGATTGGCCATCTGATTCGTCTTTCCTGACAACCGATCCATGCCGCAATCGACGAGAATGCGGCCGAGCACAGCGGCAGGAATGCAGTCATTGAGAGAAAAACAAGCAAGAGGCGAGCGACGGATTTCGTTCTCTTCGCGTTCCATGTGTTCGATGATTTTTTCCAACGGTGCGGACAAAAATGGCCTCAATGCAATCAACGGTACTATCCGGCCGGTTTCGACGCGTGTTGGTGTGCATCGCTTTTTCGACTCCAGGACAACGTGGAGAATGATTGTATTATAGTGAGGATCACGGCTATGTCCGTGAGCAATCCAATCCTCCGGTGTCCGGTGAAACTCAATGTCCCCCCGGAAGCGCGTTCCTCCGATGACGATTACCGCATCCCGAAAATCCGGTCCGCAATCATGGTTCAGTATGCCCGGACGAAGAACCTGTACCGCCCTTCCCTCTGAGGTCGCAAGCGATTCACTGCGCAGGAACTGCCGGCTCCAGATGTGGCGGAGCACCGCTTCGGGAACGTGCGCGTGTGGATTATTGCCGGGTGCCGAAGACAAAGAACGAGGTGTCTTGATTGTTCCGCGCAGAATAGCCGGACCACGTCTGTCGATTGAGCCGGACAAATTCATTTGAGTAAGGGCGGCTCCTTTGGTTGAGCATCTACGGACGATATCGGTTCATTTCATCGCGCAAGCGCAATGCTTCGCCGCGCGCAGCCTCGGAAAAATCCTTGTCCGCGGAGGCATACAGAACGCTTCTGCTTGCATTGATGACGGCGCGCTCGCCTCTGGCGTCTGCACCGAACCGCACCGCTTCTTCAAGACTGCCTCCTTGCGCACCAACTCCCGGGATCAACAACGGCGCATCGCCCGCGGCATTTCGTACAGTCTGCAGCTCGCTTCCGCGCGTTGCTCCGGCGACAAATCCGATATTGCCCTTCGTATTCCATGTCATTGCCGTTTCGATCACCCGGCGGTAGAGCGGAACTCCGCCTGTGTCGAGATATTGAAAATCGCGTGCACCCGGATTGGAAGTCAACGCGAGAAGAAATATTCCATGTTCGGGAGAAGTTAGAAATGGTTCCACGGAATCGCGTCCCATGTAGGGAGCGACCGTCGCCGCATCGAACCCCAGGTCGTCATACAACGCTCTCGCATAGTATGAAGAGGAATTTCCGATGTCACCCCGCTTCGCATCTCCGATTGTAAAAACTCCCGACGGGATACTTTTGACAGTTTCGCGCATGGTGCGCCAACCTGATTCGCCGGCACATTCATAGAACGCGGCGTTTATTTTGTATGCACAAACCAGATCGCTTGTCGCTTCGATAATCGCTTTGTTAAAAGAGAGAAGCGCGTCATTCATTGCGCGCATATGCTCGGGCAACTTATTCATATCGGTATCGAGGCCGATGCACAGTAAACTGTTGCGGCTCCGCTGGGCGGAGAGAATTTTTTCAAGGAATGTCATGCGGTACCTGCTTCCTTCTGAAAAATGCTTTGGGTGTTCTCAATGGTCGCCTCGGCTCTGCTCGGTGACCGGTTCCCTTGAGTGCTTGGCAATCCGTTGCACAACACATCTAAAACCGTCAAGAAGAATATTGTTATTTCTTTAGATATGCATCCATCCAATCAAGCACCGTTCTATACCATAGTTCGGAATTTTGTGGTTTTTGCACCCAATGTCCCTCATCCGGAAAATATAGGAACTTCGAAGGAACATTCATCTTTTGAAGCGCCGTAAACAACTGGAATCCCTCGCTCACGTCCAACCGGTAATCAAGCTGTCCATGCACCACCAGCATCGGTGTCTTGAAATTCTTCACAAATTTGCACGGTGCATATTTATCATACAGGGCCGGATTGCCCCAGGGCGTGCCGCCGAATTCCCACTCATTAAACCAGAGCTCTTCCGTCGAACCGTAGGCGCTCACAGGATTGAACATTCCGTCGTGACTCACCAGAACTTTGAAAATCCCCTTGTCATTATGCCCCTCTATCCAGTTGATCATATAGCCGCCATAGGATGCACCGGCGGCGCCAATTTTGTTGCGATCGATGAAGGAATAGGTCTTGGTTACATAGTCCACTCCGTTCATCAAATCATTATACACCTTACCACCCCAATCTTGTGAAATTTCATCGGTAAATTTCTGTCCGTAACCAGTACTTCCACGCGGGTTGACGGTGACAACAACATAGCCGCGCGAAGCAAACATCTGCACATTCCATCGATAGTGATTCATGTCGCCCCATTCGCCCTGCGGTCCGCCATGTATCAAATAAATCATCGGATATTTTTTTGACGGATCGAAGAAGGGAGGCTTCAGAAGAAATCCGTGCACAGGTGTGCCGCCCGCTCCCTTGAATCGGAATTCCTCCAATGCGTTCATCTCCAACTGCGCAAGCGAAGCGTCGTTCATGTGCGTCAACTGCACTAAATTTCTGCCGTCACTTTCGATCCGCCAGAGTTCTGCCGGCTGTCGGATGTTGGTTTTGCATAGCACGAACTGTGTTCCGGATGATGCGAGGTCAAACTCCGTAACATAAAGTTTCTGGGATATCTGCTTTACCATCGGCGGAGTTTTTCCCGACGGAAGTGTGACACCGTACAGTGTCCGGTATCCTTCGTTGTCTGTTGTAAAGAACAGCGATTGTCCATCGCGCGCCCATGCTACTTCACCAACCGAGCGATCGAAGGATTCCGTCAACGGAATCAAACGGCCATTGCTTCGGTCAAAAAGCGTGAGAACATATTTGTCGGCCTCAAAGCCGGGACGTTTCATCAGGCGGTATGCGATGTACTTTCCGTCCGGCGAATAGATCGGCTGATTGTCATTTGCTTTGTTCGCGGTGATCTGCTTTGCCTCACCCGTAGCTTTTCCGTTCTTCAGCGGCACAATGAAGATGTCGTTGTTCGTGGACACCGCGACCATCGGATCTGTGTTGCGTACAAAGGCAAGCTCGGTGCCATCCGGGGAGAAGGCATAATCCACGCTGCCGCCGACATCAATTGGGGGTGTGTCGAAATCGCCGGGTGTGACGTCGAACGGAACCGCCTTTGGTATTGTCAGCGGCATCACAAAAACATGGCTTCGCGTTCCATCCCTGTAGTGATCCCACACGCGGTACGGCAAGTGCGTGAAGATTTTTGCTTTCACCTTGCTCTCATCGGCTGCCATCGATCGTTGTTTGTTGCAATCATCGTTCGGGCAATCCGGATAGACGTCCGACGCAAAAGCGATGCTCTGTCCATTCGGAGAAACGACAAGTCCGGAAACACCAGTGGAGATCGTTGTGACTTTCTTCGGCTCTCCTCCATTGATGGACAGCGCATAGACCTGGGCGCTGCCTTCCCGTGTGGAGACAAAGAGAATCGTCTTGCTGTCCGGCAGCCAGCGGGGAGAATTGTCGGATTTCGAATGTGTTGTCAGTTGCTTGGGCTCACCGCCGTTCATCGGAACGATCCAGATGTCGGCGTTGCTCTTGTTGGCGCTCTTGTCGACTTTGGTGACGGTATAAGCGACCCATTGTCCATCGGGAGATATCTGTGGATCCGCGACGCGTCCCCAGCCAATCATGTCGTCAAACGTCAGTGCACGTTTGACCTGGCCGAACACGGCAGCGGTGAGTGCCAGAAGAAGGAGGAGAAATTGCATTTTTTTCATAACAAAACCTTTCATTGATCGCAGATTACGCAGATTCACGGATTTCGCAGACAAGGCCTCGATCTATCACAGGTCGCTGGTTTTTCTCAGCTTTATCTGCGCAATCTGAGTAATCAGTCTAATCTGCGTTCATAAATTAGCGGTTTTTGTATCAGAATCAAACAAGCGTCCGGCAAAGTGGAGACAGAGGTGCAAAAAAAAAGGACTGATCTTTCGATCAGTCCTTGATGATTTCTGGTTTCATTCAGATTTCGGAACCGTTGGAGACGCGGCTGATATTATAAGCGCGCTTTCCTTTTTGCTCGTTACGTATCTCGAAAACAACGGCATCACCCTGAAGAAGCTCGGAGCGGAAACCGGTATCTTTCACGTTGCTTTTATGAAAGAAGATGTCTTCTCCTTCCGCAGATGTCAAAAACCCAAATCCCTTTGTGGAATTGAAGAATTTGACCGATCCTTTCATCACTGAATCTTCTCAACGTTCACGGCTTGGTAACCTTTCGGGCCCTTTTCGACCTCGAATTGCACCTTTTCGCCGTCATTCAAATTCTTGAATCCGTCGCCGGCGATTGAACGGTAATGGACGAATACATCCTCACCCGACTCCCGCGAAATGAAGCCGAAACCTTTTGTTTTATTGAACCACTTGACGGTGCCTTTTTCCATGGGACCGTACCCTTTCTAAAAAAGTTTTCAAAAACCCGCATTGATCACTCGCTGCGGTTGTACATCGCGGTTGTTTGCTTCTGATGAATCCGCCCACGGCAAACAAAAAAGCCGCATGGAGGATAGAATCACCATCCGATGCGGTAGATCAAAGCGCAAAAAACGGTGTACAAATATCTGCACAGATAAAATACAAATCTCCGGTTCGAAAAGCAAGTTGTTTGTCACTCGCTAAAATGATATATTTTTCATAGGGCAGGTCGTTTTGAGGACCGGAATCGTCTAAAATGGCAAAAGCGGTCGACTTCTACGACGGTATGATCGACATCCAACAAGAAAAGACTCCAAAACAACTGCTACAAAAAGGAATTATCATGCACGGTTTCTCTATTATATCGCTATTTGCGTTTGTTCTTATTCTAAGCGGTTGTTCTTTCCAAAAAACAGTGCAAAGCGCTCCGGAACCAGGTAAAGTGGAACAACTCCGGCAAGAACGGGCAAAAGACGAGGCGCTCCAACACTTCATCGATGGCTCGGTGTTTGAAACAAAAGGGGAGTATGCAAAGGCAATCATCGAGTACCAGGACGCTTTGCGGTTCGACAAAGATCCGGCCATCTACTATGCCGTCGCAAAAAATTATGCAATGTTGAACAAGTTGGCTCTTGCGGCGGAGATGGGGCGTGAGGCCGCGCGCTTGGATTCTACGAACATTACCTACCGCCAGTCTCTGGCGGAAATCTATACCAAAGCCTTTCAATACGACCTGGCGCTCGCGGAATTCAATAAAGTGCTTATCCTGGATTCCAACAATATTTCTTCAATGTTCAACATTGCCCGGCTGACCCAGTCCACACAGCCATTACGGGCGCTGGAAATGTACGACAAACTGATCCAGCGCAGCGGTCCGGAATGGGAAACGCTCTTTCAAATGGCAGAATTGAACATCGCCCTTCGCCGCTATGATCGTGCCGCTGTTGCCTTCGAACAAATGCTGAAAATTGATCCGGCCAATCTTGCTCTTCGCAAAAGCCTGGGCGAAATGTACGTCCGTGCCGAGAAATACGACAAGGCCGTTCCGGTTTTCACGGATTTGTTGGAGCGAGATTCGACCAATCTTGAAATTCGCGGCGCGCTTGCCGGCACCTACCTTCAGCGGGGAGACTGGAATCTGGCACGCCGGCAATTCGACACCATTCTCCAAAGCGACTCGCTTTCTCCTGACGCACGCTTCCGGATTGCGATAACGTACTTCATTCAGCTGCAAAAAGATTCGACATTGCTCGGGAGCACGACAGAGCAGTTCGAAAAATTCTTGAAAGAATTTCCCGGCGATTCGCGCACCAACGGTATGGAATTGCGGGGTGCACTCGCTGAATTGTACCTTGAACAGGGGAACTGGAACAAAGCCCGCGAACAATTTGAAGTCATCGCGAAAGGCGATACACTGCCGGCAGACATCCATTTCCGCATAGCATTTGCCTATTTCATGCAGACCCGAAAAGACTCCGGGCTGGTTGCGGAAGCGCGAATGCAGTTCGAACGATTTTCGCAGCTTCACCCGAAAGACTGGCGCGGCTATTTTTACTGCGGCATTCTGAGGCTGGTGGCGCGGGAAACGGATTCGGCCCGTTCCTATTTCGAGAAAGTCATTGCGTTGGAAAAAAAGAACGCAGATGCGTGGTGGTACCTCGGGTCACTCTGTTTTGATCAGAAACGCTACGAAGAGATGGTGGAACTTATGGAGAAGGCAATTGAAATTGTACCAAAGGATGCGCGCCTTCATTTTCTCCGCGGACTCGGCCTCACCCGTCTCAATCAAAACGACGACGCGATTCACTCGCTGGAAAAATCGGCCGAGCTTGATCCGAAAGACATCAACACTCTTTCCACGCTGGGAATGACATATGACGCGATGAAGCGTTTTAAGGAATCCGACAGCACCTATGAGCATGCACTCCGTCTCGATCCGCACTATCCGCTGGTCTTGAACAATTATGCATACAGTCTGTCGGAGCGCGGTCTGCAATTGGAACGTGCGTATCACATGTCCCGGGAGTCTCTTGAAAAAGATACCGCCAATGGATCGTATCTCGACACATTTGGGTGGATTCTGTACAGGCTTGGACGGTACGCCGAAGCGCTTCCGTACATTCAACGCGCAATCACCGGCGGGGAAGTAAATCCGGTGGTGTACGAACATCTTGGCGACGTGCTTTCAAAACTGGACCGCACCGATGAGGCCAAAAGCTTCTGGCGCAAAGCGCTGGAGCTCGATCCGGCCAATGAAGCACTCCGGAAGAAATTGGATCGCGGAACGCTATGAGCCGACGCCCCTTCGCACAGGAAACCACTTTCTTTCTACTGCTCTTATTGTTGGTTGGCTGCAGCGCATCGCGCGATCTTTCAAAGTCCGGGATTGCCGCCGGTACTTCCGCACGGGAGATTATTGATCGCGTCAATCATCGCGTGGATGAGATAACCACATTGCACGCACGAGGCACGGCTGCCATTGAGTCTCCGGATTTCTCCAATTCTGCCACGGTGGATCTCACGCTGCATCGTCCCGACTCCGTGCGCATACAGATCACCGGTCCGTTCGGCATTCGCATTGCGTCACTATTGTTCGCCGGGAAGAGATTCGTCTTCTACAATAATTTCAAAAACGAAGTAATGGAAGGGGATGTCTCTCCGGAAAAGTTGCCGGCGATGATGAATCTCTCGCTTCGGCCTGAAGACGTGATCAATGCGTTTTGCGGTACGCGAACGTTCGGAGCCGGCGAAACAATACCCGACAGTATCGGCAACGCGGATGAAATGTCGATGCTCTATTTCCATCAGGGTGAAACAATCCGCCGGTACATTGTCGACCGGCGAAGTGCGCGCATCGTCCAGATGACCGCGCTGGATGCCGCAGGGGAGGCGCTCACCGAGGAGTTTTATGACTACGAACAGCTGGATGACGGCGCAACGCGGCCTCAATCCATCCGTTTCGTCAATCACCGGATGAATTCTGCCATGTCCCTCTTTTACGATTCCGTCACCCTGAACGAACCGGTCGGGCGTCTGACTCTTTCAATTCCCGACGATGTCGTTCGTGTGCAAGCCGGCGGAGCGTCCACACCCCAATGAAATCCATCCCCCGCATCCTGTTGATTGGAATACTCGTCGCGGCTGTTGCGATGTCCGTCAACGGTGCCCGGGACGATATCAAGAAGAAAGAAAAAGCGCTGGAAAGCCTCCGCCAGGAGATCGAACAGTACGAAGAGCGCATCCGCGACAGCGAGCAGAAAGAGAAGGTGACCCTCGAGCGCATCGACGACTACGAGCGGCAAATGAATCTGCTGAAGTCGCTTCTCGGGCAACTGGCGGATGAGGAGACGAACTTACGCTCGACCATAGAGGCGACCAGTGCGAACATCGATTCGCTCGAACGTCAATTGGTGTTGCTGAAAGACCACTACGCAAAATATGTTTGCTCTGTGTACAAGTACGGACGCGTCTACGATTTCGAAACGCTCCTTTCCTCCAATTCCGTCAATCAGCTCTACATCAGGATCCAGTATTTGCGGAGATTTTCCGAGCAGCGTCAGCACGATCTAAGTAAAATCACGGATCGCAAAGTGCTTCTCGAACATCAGCAGCACTATCTGCAGGTGTCGTTGGCGAAAGAGAGAGCAGTGATTACCGAGAAACAACGGGAGCAAGTCTCTGTCCATGAGAATGCGAGCAAACGCAGGCAGGCGCTATTGGATATTCGAAAAGACAAATCCGTTTTTCGAAAAGAGTTGGTTCGGAAAACAAAAGCGGCGGAGCAGCTGACAACATTGATTGCAGACCTGATCGAGCAGGAGCGAATTCGCAAGGAACGCGAAGCCCGCCTTGCACGTGAACGCGCATTAGAGCGGGAACGGCAAAAAGGAGCCAAGTATGCAGAGCTCTCGACAGAAGCACCGCCTGCAAGTGATTTCGGAGGAAAGCGCGGCGCGCTCCCCTGGCCGGTTTCATTGGGAAATATTGTCGCACAATTTGGCGACCACGTACATCCTCAGTTGAAAACAGTCACACAGAATACCGGTGTCGATATTTCTGTGCCTCACGGTACACCCATCAAAGCCGTCGCAGAAGCAGAAGTGGCGATGATCCGCTGGCTTCCGTCATACGGCAACCTTATCATCCTCAATCATTTCGGCGGTTATAGAACCGTCTACGCCCATCTGTCCGATATCGCGGTCATAGAAGGGCAGCGCGTAAAGGAAGGAAGTGTCATTGCGCGGAGCGGAGACTCCGTGGCGGGCAATCTTCTCCACTTCGAATTGTGGAAAGAGAAAGAGAAACAGGACCCCGAAGACTGGCTTGCCCACAGGCGCCGCTAATACGGGTGCGTGAAGAACACATTGTAGAGATCCGGACCGTTAATTGCCCGGCGACACTTTTCGAGGAGACTTCTCATCGGGCGGCGATGATGAATCCCGACAATAGCGTTTCGCCGTGTTCAGTAGATATCGCTCGTATTCCAATCGCGGATATGTTCCGAAGTTGACAAGCAATCCGAGTTCAAATCCCGCTGCATGAAGATCAATGATGGCCTGCGATCGATGTGAATCGGTAAGGGCGGAGACCGCCCTGATCTCCAAAAGAATTTTTCCGAAGCAGACAAAACCGGTAACATCCTCTTTCTTCCGAATATCATCTCCATAACGAAATGTGATCAAACGGTCACACTCGAACGCGATTGATTGCAGCGTGAATTCAATCGCGAGACATTCCCGGTACACATACTCCTGAAAGCCGCATCCCATTTCGTCATCGATTTCACGACATGCCCGGATGAGCGCATTACTTTCTTCTTTGTAGATGATCATTGTTCCCCCCTGGTTTTCGTTATCGCAATAATATACGAATATAATAACATTAGTCAAGCGGCCATTGTAATTATTTGATGACCATTAGTCATTAAATATGTTTAAGATAAATATCTATTGTTTGGTCGCAACCCAATTACTATATTATCGTAAATAAAATGAATTTCAGTCATTTTTGAGGAAAACATGGGAATTACTGAGAGAAAAGAAAGAGAAAGAGAGTCCCGACGGGAAGCTATATTGGATGCCGCTCAGAAGGTCTTCTTCGAAAAGGGTCTTTCGACAGCCACGGTTGACGAAATCGCTGATCTTGCCGAGTTGAGCAAGGGCACTATCTATCTCTATTATAGGAGCAAAGAAGATATGTACCTTGCCGTCATCCTCCGCGGTGAAGCGGTCATGCGCAACATGTTCGAAAAAGCAATCTCCACCGGAGAAAGCACTGTCAAGCTCATACTCAACATCGCAGAAGCATACTATGCATTCTTCAAAGAACAGCGAAATTATTTCCGGATGTTCTCCTTTTTTGAAACACCGCAGTTCCACAAGCAGGTATCAGAAGAGATGTTAAATCAGTGTGTGGCTGCCGACGAGAAAACATGGTCGATCGTTGTGAATCTGATCAGCCAGGGCGTTCGCGAAGGTATCCTCCATTCGCACATTGATCCCAAACAGTTCGGGATCATCGTGTGGGCAACAGCGACAGGGATCTATCGACAGATGGATACAAACAGTGAGTACTGGCATAAGGTCATGGGCATCAACCTCGAAGAGACGTTGAGACTCTCCTATTCACTGTTACTTGAATCAATGATGACAGACACCGCAAAAGAAGAATACAAGGGGCTGCTTCGTCTGCAATGACAAAAGTGTGACAAAACAAGAGGAAACAATGGCAAAAACAGAAATTGCAGCGGCTCTCTTTCTCGTCTCGTCCGTTGTCCTTGCGGGAGAATCCCTCACAATAGACAAATCTGTTGCGATGGCATTGGAACGCAACCATTCAATCCGCAGTGCAGCGTACTCCGTGGAAGCGGCGCGATGGGGAAGATTGAATTCCTATACAAATTTTCTGCCGAAGGCGGAGGTCACTGCCAGCTATACACAGGTTGATCAACAGACGTACGATCGTGCGAACGCGTCGATTGACTTTATCAGGGCTGCTGCGGGCTCACTGGGAATTCCGCCGGCGCTGTTGTCGAATATCAAGCCGTTTGTCTATAAAGAGCAGTACGCAACCGATGTGACGATTATTCAGCCGCTGTACAATGGCGGAGCAGAGATCGTCGGCTTCAAGGCCGCCGGCGCATTATTGGATAAAAACAACGCATCGTATCAGGACGTGGAGCAGGATGTGATTACGCGCGCAAAGACGGCGTACTATGCGGTGTTGAAAGCGGAAGAAGTAGCTGCTCTTGCAAAAGAATCGCTTGAGAGAACCGTCCGCTATCTGGAAACAACAAAAAGACGTGCCGGTCTGGGAAGCCGCACGGAAACAGATATTCTCCGGTGGGAAGTACAGCGCGCTGCCGACGAAGGAAATCTGATCGCTGCACAAAACTATGAGGCCATGGCGCGATTGCAGTTGAATGATGTTCTGGGTGTGGAAATGCCGGCCGAGTATTCCCTGGAAAAAACCATTGTGTCAGATTCTTCATTCGTCTTCTTGCCGGAAAATGCGCCAGGAGGGCGTATTCCATTCAGCATGCTTACGTTGCATCCGTCCATGCAAGTGATGGAGTCGAATCTGCGACTTGCCGATCTCAATGTCTCACAATCATATATCAATTTTCAGCCGCGCGTTAATCTTGCATTTCAGTACGGTTGGGAAAAGAATAACACTCTTTCGCTCGACGGCATTCGTCCCTGGGCATTTTCGCTGCAGGTGAGCATTCCGGTTTTCAACAGTTTTGGCGACTATACGAATCTCCAAAAAGCTCAAGCCGAATTTGAAAGCACACAAGAAAAAGTTCTCCTTTTCAAATCAGGCCTGGTACTGCAGGCAACCAGCGCGCGATGGGCTGTGGCAACGGCGAGAAAACGGGGAGAAGCGGCATACAAAGGATTGCATGTTGCGCAGGAGGTGCTGACCGCAGTCACACGGCGGTACGAAATGGGAGGAGCCTCAAGTATCGATGTCCTGGATGTGACCACAGCATATACGGCGGCGCGAACGAGTTATGTCGGTGCCGTCTATGACTATCTGACAGCAGAAGCACAACTGGCGCGCGCACTGGGAACGGTGAAGCAGATTCAATGAACAGTGTGTCTGAGGGACTGCAATTGAAAAAGATTTCAGATACAACACCAAGGATAAATACATGAAAAAGAATTCACGAACACTCCTGGTCGTAGGAATCGCGGCAGTTGTGATTATCGTCATCGCAATTCTTGCGCGAACGAAAGAAAAAAATACAGACACAGGCAGCATCGGCGTTGCTGTTGTGGCGGTCGAAGTGGCGCCATTGGCGGAATCATCAATGAGTGAAATCGTTGCCGCGACCGGTACCGTCTCTGCATGGCGCGATGTCATTGTAAGCTCGGAAACATCCGGTCGTGTCACCGGCACACTGGTAAAAGTCGGTGATGCCGTGAAATTTGGCCAGGTGCTGGTACGCGTGGATGACGAACTGAAGACCATAGGTGTCGAACAGTCGAAAGCACAACTGCTGGCAGCGGAGGTGAATCTGAACAAAGCCGAAAAAGACTTTCAAAGAGCCGAAAAACTCTATGCAAGCAAAGATATTGCCGATGTCGAACTCGATGGAAATCGTCTGGGTCTGCGTGCAGCAGAGGCCCAATATAAATCCGCACAGGTCGGACTGAAATATGCGCAGAAGCAATTGGACGATTCCCAGATCAAAGCACCGGTGTCCGGAATTATCGCCTCCAGACTGGTGGAGGTGGGGGAAATGGTGGGCCCCGGAAAAGCTATCGCTAATATTGTCGATATGAACAGAGTCAAAATAAGACTGAGCATTCCCGAGGAGGAGATTGTGCGGCTTCGTCCCGGACAGAAAGCCGTTGTTCGCGCCGATGCCGATGCATTAAAAGAAATCTCCGGAATAGTCTATACCGTTGGAACAAAATCCGAGACACAAACGGGTCATTCGTATCCCGTTGAAGTTGCGATCGATGGCACCGAAGGACGGTCGCTGAAAGCCGGAATGTTTGTTCGCTCTGTGATCACGGTGCAGACGATTCAGCACGCGCTGTCCATATCGAAGGAACAGCTCGTTCCGGATGCAGAGTCGCCCAGCGTTTATGTTGTGGAAAACGGAATTGTGCACCTGCGTTCCGTAACGCTTGGCATCCGATCGACGGATCGGTACCAGATCATCGGCGGCGTACAAAGAGGCGAGCAGTTGATTTCGTTTGGACTAAAGAATGTCAAAGATGGAACCCGTGTTGCGGTTTCTGCAAAATAAATGAAGCCGGATAACACGTCGGCGAGTAATGATTCGCACACACGGAAGTCAAAGGAGAATCAGTGTTCAGTATCATCCACGGTTTTTTGAGGACTCTATGACGATAACCGAAATATCAATCAGGCGGCCTGCGTTTCTCACCATGATCTTCGTCGCACTCGCCGTGCTGGGCATCTATGGCTATTCACGGATGGGAGTGGATCTTCTTCCGAAAATGGACTGGCCCATCGTCTCTGTTGTCACCGTCTATCCCGGTGCCGGTCCGAAAGAAATTGAATCACTGGTGTCCAAACCGCTGGAAGAAGCAGTGAGTTCAGTCGAAAAACTCGATAATGTCCGATCATACTCGTTCGAAGGATACTCGCTGGTGCTTGCACAGTTCAAATTCTCCGCCGGCGTGGACGAAGTAACGAACGACGTGCAGCGGCGTGTGGAAATGGTGCGCAACAAACTCCCGGAGGATGCTCAGGCGCCCCGCATCGCCAAAGCGGATATGAACGCATTTCCAATTCTGCGGATTTCCCTTGTCGGCACCATGTCGTCGAGAGAACTCTATCAGTTCACCAAAGACAGAATCAAACCGGCATTCGAACAGGTGGAAGGAGTTTCCACCGTCAACATTGTGGGCGGCCAGGAGCGGGAAATACGTGTTGAAGTGGACAACGAGAAACTGCAGTCATACAGATTATCCATCATGCAGGTATCCCAGGCATTAAAGACGGAGAATCTCGACTTCCCGGCGGGAAAGGTGAACGAGAAGATCAACCAGTACATCGTCCGGCTTGCTGGGAAATTTAAGACTCTCGATGAGTTACGCAATGTCGTGATCTCTTCGACTCCCACGAGCACCGTGTTCTTGAAAGACATTGCGGCCATCAAGGATACCTACAAAGAGAATTATACATTCAGCAGATTGAATAACGAATCTTCGATTGCACTCACAGTGCAGAAACAATCCGATGCCAACTCCGTCAGAACGAGCGAACGTCTGCGCGAGCGCATGAAGCAATTGGAAAAAGAAAACGGCGGGAATATCCACTTTACCGTCGCCCAAGATATTACAGAGTTCACAAAGAATTCGTTGAATGAAGTACAGCGGGATTTGTTTCTCTCAATTCTCATGGTCGCGGCAGTGCTCTTTCTGTTTCTGCACAGTTTCAGAAACTCGTTGATTGTGCTTCTGTCGATTCCGACGTCGCTGATCGCAACATTTTTCTTCATGTATGTTTTCGGCTATACACTGAATCTGTTATCACTGATGGCGCTGGCACTGGTGATAGGAATTCTGGTGGACGATTCTATCGTTGTGCTGGAAAACATCCACCGCCATCAGGAGAAGGGAGAAGATCCCCGCACAGCTGCAGTCAATGGCCGGAGCGAGATCGGATTTGCCGCAGTTGCCATCACACTGGTGGACGTCGTGGTGTTCCTGCCGATTTCTCTCATCGGCGGCATGGTGGGACGCATCTTCAGTGAATTCGGTATCACGATTGTCGTCTCAACGCTCCTCTCGCTCTTTGTGTCGTTTACGTTAACGCCGATGCTGGCATCGCGATGGATGCGATTGGTGGAGCATGTTCACGGTTCTTTTGTCGGGAAAATAATTGACGCTCTGGAATCCTGGCAGAATCGTCTCGGAGTCGGATACCGGTTCGCGTTGGGTTGGGCACTCAACCATCGAAAGACCATTGTTGCAGTGAGCGCTGCATTGTTGGTCCTGAGTCTATCGTTGGTGCCGCTTGGATTGATCGGTTCAGAGTTTATGACGGAATCAGATCGTGGTGAATTTGCAGTCAATCTCGACATGCCGCTCGGCACCACCATCGAGAAGACAGACGAGGCCATCAGAAAAGCTGAGCAGATTATTGCAGCAGAACCGGGTATTGTTCGCTATTTGTCCACCATCGGCAAGCAGCAGACACAATGGAAGAACGCGGAACAATCAAACCTCGGCCAGGTGCAGGTAAAACTGGTGGAACGAAGAGCAAGAAAGAAATCGACGAAAGAAGTAATTTCTGATCTGCAGAAGAAACTGAGTGTCATACCGGGATTGAAGACCAATTTCAGCACGATGAGCATGTGGGGATCTGCCAATGCGATGCCGCTGCAGATTGAAATACTCGGACCGGATCTGAACGACGTAGTGAAATTCTCCGACAAAGTTTCTGAGATCGTTGCATCCACCAAGGGAACCGCAGATGCCGTCTCCTCCTGGGAAGAGGGAAAGCCGGAAGTGCAGATTGAAGTAAGCCGCGAGAAAGCGTCGAAGATGGGACTCACCGTGGCGGAAATAGGACTTGCCGTGCGGACGGCGGTGGAAGGCGACGTCTCGACAAAATTTCAGGACGGCGACACAGAATTTGATACACGCGTTGTGCTGGACAAGAAGAGCCGCGTGCGCGCCGAAGACGTCGGCAGGATTATGCTGCTTAATCATTTCGGCCAACCGGTGCAGTTGAGCCAGGTAGCGGCTGTGAGGTATGGAAAGGGTCCGTCAGAAATTCAACGCAAAGACCGTATGAGGCTTGTCACCGTTTCAACCAATCTCTCCGGATCCGTGGCTCTTGGAGAAGTGACGGGAGCAGTTGAGGCGGCCGTGAAGAAAGCCGGCATCCCTCCGGGAATCTCAGTGTTCTACGGCGGCGATGCGGAAAACATGCGTGACATGTTCAGCGACATGGCCGTTGCGCTCAGCCTTG